>NZ_CP020991.1:329397-658794 GCF_002874775.1 Monoglobus pectinilyticus
AACGTTCTTCTAAATCACGGAGAGTATAAACTATCATGATTATTAGGAATGGCGTACTTGCAAAGAAATGATATATAAATACACATCTGGTAACGAATACCCAAGGCAATATTTGAGCAAGCAATCCAACAACTAAAAATAGAACTTTTTTATCTCTCTTAATTATTCCAACGATAACTGTATATATAAAAGCAACTATACTGGACCAGAAGATCAATGGATTACCAAAAATGGAGATACATCCAATATTGTTCTGTCCTACCGTCTCTACAGGTGCCGAATAAGCCCATAAAGGACGGTAATCGATCGGCCACTGATACCATGCTGACGAATACGGATGTGTTGCCTCAAGTCCGCTGTGGTAATTATACATATAAGTCTGATTATTCAGCATTGCATGCCAAACATCCGGATATCCTTTAACCATCGAAATCGGCAGATATGACATAGTGTATATAAATCCTGGAATAAGAACAAAAGTTACTACACATGAAGCACATATCTTAAATAAGAATCCAAGGAATAATTTCTTGTGTTTTTTAGGCAAAGCCATATATACGCCAACAAAAATCAGAAGCAACTCTACAGCAAGTCCTGCCCCTGCATATATACAAATCCATTTTGACGCAGCGCCAAAGCCAAACATTAATCCTGATAAAGCTAAAGTTCCGATTAGCTTCCAAATAGTTTTTCCCTCTTTAAGCTTAGTTGGATTATTTTTTGCAAGGTTAAGCGCCCTCTTTCCAAACAAGAACATAAACAAATACATCGCTATTATAAATGTTACTGGATACGAGTCTATCGTTCCCATTCTAGTTAGAGCAAAATGCATAAAGTCAAACGCAAATATCAACGTTCCCAAAACGGAATATCTAGTTCTCTCAAATAATTTTTTAAGTAATATATATAAGAGAGGCAGCATTATAATTCCGAAAGTGGTTCCCATAACTCTCCAGCCAAACGGCGTCATACCAAAAACAGCAATACCGATTGACATAATTAATTTACCAAGCGGCGGATGAGTTGTCTCATAATACGGCATTAAATGAAGATGCTCATACGCAGTACGCGGATGATATATTTCATCAAAATAGGTGCTGTTCATAAAACTTGTTCTATATTGCGCCATATCCTGCTCATCCGCAATATTTGCACAATCACCTTTTCCGGTTACGTTTGATATCGGAATTTGTGTTCCGTCAGCCTGCCAAAAAGCAAGTTCAAACATTCTGTAGTCTATAGCACTGGTCTCACCTTTTATATATCTAGCTTCAACAGGAGAGGCAAGTTTTGACACTTCCCATTTAAAAACAGAATTAAGCTGACAGTTTACATTCATGTCCTGCCATGTTCTTCCATCCTTAGAATATGATAGCTTCATCCCCGGCTTTGTAGCAACATCGCCTATTCCCAAATAATAAGTTACAGTATCAATGCTTTGAACTGAACCCAAATCAATCTGAACCGTTTCATTTGGAGACTCAGGCTGATAAAACGTCTGCGGATTTTTTAAACTTCCCAAATTTACGTATGCGATAATAGCGTAAATAATAACAATTGCCGCCATTATTACTATATCAGTTTTAACTATCTTTTCCGTTTTTAATGGTTTGCCCGTATACTCAATTTTTGTTGCTTTATAAAATAAAGATGTAACTTTAGATAGAATTTCAAAATACTTTAATTTAATTTTAGAAATCCATGTATCAAGAGGTGGAATACTTTCTGATTCCTCCTCACATATTTCCACATTCAATTCAGCACTATCAACAACTCTACTTGAAACATTAACTTTATTTTTGCCGAATGAAGTAAAAAATACCTTTACAGCTTCAAAGCCATGATATTTACTTTCTCCAATATCTCCAGCCCTAGCACAAGTCACCTGAGGATATAAAACGTAATCATGTATGATAACGAACATGGTAATTATAAAAGTAACAACTTCTAATACTGAAGCGAACGCCATTGCTTGATATGACGGTCCTGAAGTATTAAATTTCAGCATAAACATCAACACACAGAAAACATTTATAAAGTTAACACTGCTGAAAAATGCAAAACTAAATAACGTTCTCTTATTTTTCGATAACATATATTCAAAAATTAAAAACATAATTGGCGTTATTAAATAACGTTCGTGCATTTTTAATCCAAACGTAAACAAGAAACTGATTATGAAGAATGCAGGTATAAATATCTTTCCGCTTGGGCTTTTGATTTTAATATATAGTATCAATGCTCCGCCAATAGCTAAAAGTATCATAACATAATTCAGAATATTGAGAAGTGTTTGGGCTGAGCCGCCGACTTCAAGAGAAACCCAATTTAATTTTAGCATTGCAAAGAAATTAAAAGCGTTTATTGTAAAATATGGATATGAAGCTAATGTACTCATATATTTTTGTATAAGCCAAACCGGATTAAGTGATACTAATAATTTTTGCCCTATATTCAATCCTTCATGTCCCCAAGCTGCATAGTTATATGGAATTGAGAACATAAGAAGCATTATAACTCCTATTACAACCATCTTTAATATCATTTTCCAATCCTTTGCTGCAACAAAGGCAAACAAAAATACCGGTCCGACCATCAAGGCCTGAGGCTTCATGAGAACAGCAAGCACATATAATATGCCGGATAAATAATAATTCTTCTTATACAAATTATACATTGAAAGTATTAAAAATACTGCCAGTACAGATTCAACTTGTCCCCAAGCAGATGAATTAATAAACAGAAGCGGGTTCAGCATTAAAATTATTCCCAAAATCAATGCAGACTTTTTGCCCATGTGTTTTGAACCAATAACAAAAACAGAAATCATCAATACGGTATCAGCCAAAATAGCCGGAAGTTTAAACATCAGCTGTGTTGCATTTCCGGAAAGATGAAAAATCTGATTAAACCATGCAAAAATTCCGAGTATAGTTATATACCCTGGCGGATAATCGCAAAAATACTCAGGAGCATAGAAATGTCCCGGCCCATTTGTCATCACATTATTTCCCCATGCTATCCAGCATGACATATCCGACGGATATCCCTTTAAAAAATAAGCCAATATTATTCTGGACAACAATGCAACAGCGCCAACAATAACAAAAATACGTATAGATAAATCACCAATATTTTTGTTATTTTTCAGTTGCTTTGCCGGCACAAATTTCTCTTTGGATTTTTTTCTTTGGTTTCTACTTTTTGATTTATTTTTGTTCACTTCCATCAAAGGTTGAACTGATAATTGATTCTTAGAATCAACAAATTTTTGCAGAGCCACAAAAGCTAAAATAAAAAGTATTGCAATTAAATAGGCTAAATACACTTCCTCTACCCCTTTTTCTATATATTCTTTAATTGTTTACTATAAATAATATGTTGTTTGAAATAAACAGTTGTTATTCCAACCCAGTATCTATAACATCAGGAACCAGGGTTGGCAGCGGAACATCATTATCATCCGAGCCTTTATCATTACTGTAAGAAGAATATTCTACGTAATCTGATCTCCATGTCTGACCAAGCATCTGCCTTAAATCTTCCTGCTGTATAGTATATGGATAACTCAAAACAAGTAAATCATCAAAATTATACATATCATAAAATTCTTTAACTGTAAAGGTATTATAATTTTCACCATTATTATTAAATATTCTGTAATCAACTATATACACATTTTCATAATTATTTAAAAGCCATGTTGAAAAAGCATTTCCAAAAGACTCTTTAATAATACAGATTGATTTGCCATTATCAACGTTAGTATGATAATATTCAAGCGGATTGTCTCCCTCGAGAAAAATAGCATAGTTACCAAAAGCCGGATTAATAAGCTGCATATTCTTTGTTGGTTTGTCCATTTCCATTTCACTATATGACTGTCCTTCAAATTCTACCTTAGGCATATAAAACTCAATTATATCACGGCTGCTGTCCAGCATATTATATCCATCAGTATCTACAGTAACTTTACCCCAAGAACCAAGATAATTATTTATAGTTCTCTTTTCAAATTCATCCAACTCAGAAGCCATATTATCCGAAACACTGCAAAATTCACGATAAGCAAAATATGAACCCAAATGCGTCCAATGATGATCCGTCTTAAAATATATGTACTTATCGGCATTTGACATCATAGCGTTTTCAATATTAATAGGCGTAACATTTGAGTTTAAACTATTATATATGTGTGAAATAGCTGAAAGATAATTTGTTCTAAAACCAAAAGGCGCATAAAACTCCGCCGCAGTGGGAACAACTCCGCAAAATACTCTGACATCAGGCAAATCTTCCGCCATTCCATTCAATATCTCAGCATATTTTTCTCCGCTTTTTTTGGAAATTCCAAGCAGTTCCATACCAAAATAATCGATTCCGTTTTTATTAAAAATGGAAACGCCGTTATACTGTCCATCGTAATTTTCATAACGATATTCATCACTTATTATTGTTCCATTCATCACGTTATTTGACTCAGGCAAATTTCTAATACAAACTATTCTATTTATATCGTCCCAGGTCACTTCGCTGCCGAAAGATTCAGAAATTGCTCTTACCGGAACCAATGTTCTGTCTCCTTCAATCATGGGAGCCGCATCCAAATGTATAACTTTCCCATTTCTAAACATCTCATTATTGTCAATCTGCAATATAATCTCGATATCATCCAATCTAGAAGTTATTATCTCAGTTCCCTCGTCCCATGATACCTCTGCTCCATAAGCTTCAAACACAGTTCTTAATGGAACCATTGTTCTTGAATTTACTATAATAGGATTTTGATCAAATTTCAAAAATGTCCCATCAAAATTAACTGAAATATCACCGCTGGAAGCGGCAGCTGATAGACTTCCAATAATAAATATTAATATCGCAATTAATATAATAGTCTTACAGAATAATTTTTTTACATCAATTATAGTTATCAAAAAATCACCAAATTTCAATTTTTTCATCTAATTTATCTTGCCATATTCTCAAGTGCATTTAATTCAGGTTCGTTTTCAACAGAAACAGGATAATTTATTATTACTAAATCATCAAATTTCACATTATCATAGAAATCGCTTATAAAAAACTCCCGGCTGTTTTCAATGTTGCCGCCATACCTGTTAAACTTTCTATAATCAACAACATACACTTCCTGATAGTTATTAAGCGCCCATACTGCAAACGCGTTTCCAAAGGATTCTTTCACAATACATATTTTTTTGCCATTATTTATAGAAGTCTTAAAAACTTCTATAGGATAATCTCCTTCCAGCAGACAATCATAATTTTCAAACCCTGGATTTATCCCTTTCATCTCCTCAATGTACTGAGTCAAATTAACATCATAATAAGACGCTCCTGTATAGTTGCCTACTGGATAATAGAGAGTTAATTTATCATATGTATCTTTCATTAAATCATATCCGTCTGTTCCTGATAAGTAACCAAGAAAAGAACCTTGATAATTATCTATAGTTTGATTTGCAAACATTTCCGGCTCATCGATATATCCGCCGCTATAGCTTAAAAATTCTTTATAAGCATAATATGCGCCAAGCTGCGTCCAATGGTGGTCTGTTTTAAAAAATATATTTTCATTGGCATGTTTCATTAAAACGTCCTCAACGTTAATTGGCGTCACATCATCATGCAATCCATCATATATACTGGCTATTTCATTTAAATAGCTGGACTTTTTTGCATCAGAAGCATAAAACTCAGAAGCGGTCGGGATGACAATACTATATGTATTAGCTTCAGGTACAGCATCAGCAAAATTATTCACTATATTTGAATATCTATTGCAATTCTCATCACTAATATCTAATATTTCCATACAGAAATGATTTTCACCGTTGCTGAAAACGTCAAACCCGTTATATGAACCATTATAATTCTGATATCTGTATTCATCACTTATAACAGTCCCGTCCATAGGGTTTTGCTTTCTGCCTTTATCAATATGTACAGTCATATTCTGGGAATCCCAAGAAACATGATACCCCATTGTACTTCCTACAGCACGAATAGGTATAAACATCTCTGAATTTTCAAGTATTGGTTCTGAGCCAATATTAACTTCTCTGGAATTGACCGTTATATCACTGCTATAAACACTCAGAACATAAGTATTTCCATTATTTTTAACAGTCAATTTATTATTATCTTCTGAATAATAAATATCAAGACCCAGTATATCAAAAATTTCTGAAGCCGGCAAAAAAACTCTCCCGCTTTTTATAATTGGTTCACAGTTAGAAAATTCAACTCTATTTCCATATACATATACAAATACCTCCTGTTTGATAGCTAAAACATCACCTGCAAACAACACGCTCATCATGGATAACAATAAAATAAGCGCCGAATATAATCTGATTTTAACCGAATATTTCAAAAATACTCTGCTCCTTTACCATTTAACATATTTGAGTTATTATATCATACTTATATTTCCAATGCAATATTTCTAAATAAAATTTTTGTATTATTTTATTGAAAAAATATATTATAAATATAAAATTACTTTATAATTACATTACATAAAAAAGCCTTGCATTTTTGTATAAAGTGATTTAAAATGAGTTTTTGTGATAATACGACCAAATTTCTGCAAAGGGGTTATGATTATGAAAGTCCTAATGGCAACAATGAAACTAGATATTGGCGGGGCAGAAACTCACATTGTCGAACTTTCCAAAGCGTTAAAACGCCGCGGTATTGATGTCTATGTAGCTTCAGCCGGAGGTGCATATGAAAAAGAACTGACAGACGCCGGGATAAAACACTTTTATGTGCCTATGTCAGACAAAAATCCAAAAGATGTAATAACCGCATATAAAACTTTAAAAAATATCATAATTGATTATAAAATTGATGTGGTTCACGGGCACGCAAGAATACCTTGTTTCATATTAAATCTTATCAGAAAATCAATTAATTTTAGATTCGTCACAACAGCTCATTGGGTTTTCAGTTTAAAATTCCCATATAAATATATAACCAAATGGGGTGACCGCTCGCTAGCTGTAAGTGATGATATAAAAAAATATCTTATTGATAATTATGGTATAAAACCGGGAAATATAAGAGTAACAATCAATGGTATAGATACTCAGAAATTTTCAAAAAATACTGATTATACTGAAGTTGCAGAAGAATTTGGACTAACGCCGGAAAAACGCAGGATAGTATATGTCAGCAGGATGGATATTGATAGAAGTCTTGCTGCTCATAAACTTATTTCTATTGCAGAAAAACTTGATGAAAAGATAGATGATCTTGAAATTCTAATAGTTGGCGGCGGTAATGACTTTGAAAATATGAAAACTGCTGCTGATAATGTAAATAACAAATTAAATAAACCTTTAATCAAATATACTGGAAGCAGAACCGACATAAATAAGCTGGTTGCCAGCGGCGAAATATTTATCGGCGTCAGCCGTGCGGCTCTTGAAGCCATGGCCGCGGAAAAACCGTCTATAATCGCAGGAAATGAAGGATATATCGGTATATTTGACCAAGATAAACTAGGTATTTCTATTGATACTAATTTTTGCTGCAGAGGCTGCCGTGAAACTGATGAAAATATATTATATGAAGATATTATAAAGCTTATGGGCCTTCCTGAAGCAGAAAAAACAAGATTAGGAAGCTATTCAAAAGAAGTTATCGAAAAATATTATTCTATAGATACTATGGCTGATGACGCAATGAAAATGTATGTCAGCATAATTAAAAGTGAAGGTATAAACGATGTTACTAATGATGAATTTGAAGACATTGATGAATATATTTTTCCCTTGCGCAAAAATAAAACTTATGATGTTATGATATCAGGTTACTATGGCTTTGACAACAGTGGTGATGATTCAATATTAAAAGCCATTGTGAACAATCTTAAAGAACTAAAACCCGATATAAAAATACTGGCATTGTCAAATAACCCCAAACAGACTAAAGCTGTTTATGGTGTGGATTCGATTCATAGGTTTAATTTTCCTAAGATTTATTTAAAATTAAAAAACACATCATTACTAATTAGCGGCGGCGGAAGTTTGATTCAAGATATCACCAGCGACAAATCTTTGGCATATTATCTCACTATAATAAGACTTGCCCAAAAATGCGGCACAAAAGTTATGCTGTATTCTAATGGAATAGGACCTATACAAAACAAACACAATTACGCTAAGATAAAGAATACTCTTGATAAGGTTGAATTAATTACTTTACGCGAAGATTCTTCTAAAAAGGAACTTGAAAAAATAGGAGTTAATAACTCAAATATAATTATAACAGCAGACCCTGCTTTTACGCTAAAACCCACTACTGATGAAACAACTGATAATATCTTATTAAAAATGGGGCTAAAAGAAGATTCAGAATTCGTATGTATATCTGTACGTCCTTGGAAAACAATCGGCAAATCTTTTGAAAAAACTATTGCAGCAACTGCTGATTATATAAAAGAAAAATATGGCATTGACAGTGTATTTGTTCCAATGCAGTGCCCTAAGGACGTTGATATTTCGAAAAGAATTTCTTCCCTTGCCACAAAAACCGGCTATATAGCGCCTGAAAATTTGACGCCGCCTGAAATTTTGGGGCTTACTGCACGGTCCAAAATTGTTATAGGAATGCGTCTGCATACGCTTATATATGCAGCCGCCACTTGCACTCCAATAATCGGATTGATATATGACCCGAAAATAAATGCTATAATGGATTATATTGACCAAAAATACAGTATTTCTGTAGATAACCTTAATCCTGTCACGATAACCAGGTATATAGATGAGCTTATTTTATCTCATGACGATATTGTAGCTAATTTAAAAAATACAACCGCATTAGCTAAAGAGAAAGCTCTTGATACCGCAAAACTCGCAGTAGATTTAATTAAAAACTAGGACTAAATATTAATATACAGCTAGAATTGTGTATTATATCTATTTTTATATAACTTAGGCATGTATTAGAATTATATTTAAAGCAAAATTATTTTTTCAATATCAAACAGCAAAGTAGATATTTTAGTTAATTACTTAATACATTCACAGTAAAATATAAAGGAAGGTAACTATATGAATTTATTTATATTCAATAATTTAAATAATGATGATGTTGTAACTTCATTACTTAAATTTAAAAGTGACGGAGATGAAGATGCGTATTATCAGGCGGCACGTAATTTGATCTCCTTCTCTAAACACAGGCTGACAGACGGAAATATTATTGATGAATATATTTTGCGTTTAATGCTTGAACAGGACAATTTACCTAATCCTGAAACAATACGTGACTTTTTGCGTCAGGACATAAAAACTGTTTATGATAATCTTTTATGTATAGATTGGGATAAGCTTTGTATATCTCAAGATCTTGTTCCAATTTCATCCATAATTTCGACACCTATAGAAACCGGATTACATGGATATGCGAGATCTCTTGAAAGTATGATGAATTCAAAATCACGAGAGGCCTTGATGGGCGCAATACTTGCACATGCTGAAGTTTTCGGTACCGGGAGTTCATCAGCATTTGCTGCATTAAAATGGGAAGGAAAATCATTAAAAGGAATTTATAATACAGATCCTATCACATTTGATGACCTTTGCGGTCTTGAATATCAGAAAAGAATACTAATAGCAAATACAGAAAGCTTTATGTGCGGAAAACCTGCCAATGATGTTCTGCTGACCGGAAGCAGCGGCACAGGTAAATCTTCATGCGTTAAAGCTAGTCTTAACATGTTTAAAGACAGAGGTTTAAGACTTATTGAATTAAAAAAGTCTGATTTAGATGATTTGCCGCTGGTTTTCAGAAGCATAAATAATCAAATTTTAAAATATATTATTTTTATAGATGATTTATCTTTTGAACCTGATGATATGAGTTATAAATTATTAAAAGTTGCCCTTGACGGTCAAGCAGAAACCAGGGGAGGAAACGTTCTAATCTACGCTACTTCCAATAGAAGAAACTTGATTAAAGAAACGTGGGCTGACCGCGAAGGCGGTATGAATGATGAAATTCACAGGAGCGAAGCTCTCTCAGAAAGAAAATCTTTAGCAGCACGATTTGGAATAAATTTAAGTTTTCTAACTCCTACACAAAAGGAATATCTCAATATAGTTTCAGACATGTTAAGAAGAGAAGATATTCAAATGGATGAGAATATTCGTTCTAAAGCATTAACTTGGCAAATACAATATAATGGCTTTTCAGGCAGAACCGCCGCTCAGTTTGTTTCAAATTTCCTAAGTGAACAATAATATATTAATTATAAATTATTAATTTTTTATAACAAATACGTTTTAGGTGAAAATTTTGTTGATTTTTGTAGAAAATTGTGAGACAATAAGTATATGGACAATTATGAAATTTTAAAATAGTGGGTGAAAGATTATATGTCAAAATACAATGTCAACGATGACTTTTCACAAGATAATATAGATAATGATATATTAAAAAACGCGTCTAAAGAACTTGAAAATAAAAATTCTAAAATTATTAGAGATAACGATAAAGAAGAAAATTTAAAAGACAATTCAAAAAATAAATTAAATAGTAAAGAAGAAAATAAAAGTTCTGAATTTGTTAAAGATAACTTTAATGATGAACAAACCTCATCTACAGATGAAAATAATAATTTAAAATCAACGGCAGATTCTAAAAATAATGATGATGAAATTAAAAGAAGTCCGGTTAAGAACAGTACTATAAAAACAAAAAAGAAAAATTATAAAACAATAAAAATTGTTGCTGCCTCTGCTATTTCTTTAATAGTTTTAGCAACTGCCGGATATGGAATATATGTCAATAGCTACAGTAATATAATGCCTAATACTTATATTGAAAATATAAATCTTGGAGGGTTAACCCAAGAAGAAGCTGCAGAAAAATTAAGTCAAGAATATGATCAAAATAGAATTCAGGGCAAAACTTTGAAATTTATTTGCATGGGTGACCAATCCACTATAGATATTAAAAACTTATCTATGCAGTTTGAACCGGAAAAAATGGCTAGTGACGCTTTTCAAGTTGGACGAACAGAAGCCGGCTTTTTTAATAAACTTAAATCTTATACTTCAAGCATATTCTCAGGCAGTAAAGTAAGGCCAGCTGTATCCTATGATGAACAGGCGCTTACCGGTGCAATTAATGATTTATGCGCCCCGCATGAGATTGAACCGTTAGGTTACACCTTCAGAATCGGTGATAACAACGATATAGTAATCGCTAAACCTCAGGACGGTATTAAGGTCGATATGGAATCTGCTATACAATTGGTTATTGACCAAATTTGTTCTTTTAACTTTGGTGATATTGAATTTATTCCGATTAAGACAAAAGCTCCTGAACTTGATTTGGACGATTTTTATAATTATATAACCAAACCGGCTGAAGACGCGTCATACGCCAAGGACGATAATAATAAAGTCTATGTTGTTCCGGGAAAACCGCAAATCGTCGTTAATAAGTCGGAAATTAAAGCCGCAATTGAACAGCCCGAAGATGATTACAGCATACCGGTTCAATTGGTTAATCCTGCTGTAGACACTGAATTTCTGCAAAGTATCCTCTATGAAGACACTTTAGGAACTTACACTACCGACTATAGCGGAAGCAGCGCTGCCAGAGCCGGAAATATAAGACTGGCTTCAAACACAATCAATGGTTTGGAATTACTTCCGGGAGAAAAATTTGATTTTAATGATGTCGTTGGCAAACGTTCACCGGACAGAGGTTATCAGCAGGCACCGGTTTACGTAGTCAAAGAAGGTAAAACTGTGAGTGAAGTTGATTATGGCGGCGGAATATGCCAAGTATCATCAACACTTTTTTGCGCAATCAACAGAGCGGGTCTTGACGTTATAGCCAGAACCTCACACTCAAAAGACGTAGCATACGTTCCTAAAGGAATGGATGCCACCGTGTCTTGGGGAGGTCCGGAGTTTATATTTAAAAACAGTACAAATTATCCCGTTAGAATCCTTATTGATGCCAGCGGCGGAGTTCTGTCTGTTAGAGTTGTAGGTTCAAATGTCTCTAAACCTAAGATTAACTTAGACGTTCAAAATGATGGAAATTCTATAACAGTTATTAAAACGACTACCAGTTCAGACGGCAGCACAACTCAAGAAACTATCAGCAGTAAAACTCCTCCAACAAAAGAACCTTCAAGCCAAACTACTGCCTCTGCAGAACCTCAGCAATAAATTTGGAAAAATATAAAAAAACTATTGAAATAAATCATAGTATATGTTATAATTTCTAAATCAATTAAAATACTTCAGGGTTGGGTGCAATTCCCTACCGGTGGTTATAGCCCACGAGCTTATTTTTATAAGTTGATTTGGTGAAAATCCAAAGCCGACGGTAAAGTCCGGATGAAAGAAGTCTATATTGTATCGATTATTTAAATACTTGAATACTTATTTTAAGTATTATAATTTATTTTGGTACTATAACACCCTGAAATTTTAGGGTGTTTTTATTTTGCAAATAATTAAAAATTTATATTATAAAGGGGAATTATTATGACTAACGAAGCCGTAAAAAAGAAAAATTCATTTAAACCCAAAAGTGTTTTGTCAAAACCAGTTATAACGACAAGAATGCTTGTTTCAATTGCTTTATGCAGTGCGATAGCATATGTGCTAATGCTAATTGAAATCGCAATACCTATTGTACCAAGTTTTGTAAAGTTTGATTTTTCAGACCTTCCGGCTCTCATTTGTGCCTTCACTTTCGGTCCGCTTGCCGGAGTATTTGTTGAATTGATTAAAAATCTTCTGCATTTATTAACAACCCATACAATGGGTGTTGGAGAATTATCAAATTTTATTCTAGGCTGCTGTCTAGTTATACCCGCCGGCATTATTTACAAAAAAAACAGAACTCGAAAAGGAGCTTTAATAGGCATGCTTGTCGGAACACTTTGTTTTGCGGCAATGGGATTTTTCTCTAACTACTTTATAGTTTTCCCGTTTTACATAAATGCAATGGGTTTTCCTATGGATGCAATTATAGAAATGGGAACTAAAATCTCACCTATTCTTGACAGTGAACTAAAACTTATAGCTTTATGTATAACTCCATATAATATTTTCAAAGGCGTTATTATATCAATATTAACATTTTTATTATACAAACGTCTTAAACCAATATTAAAAGGTAAGGCATAAAAATAATGGGCCGCAGAACAAAAGCTCTGCGGCCCAAAAATCAATAAGAAATAAATCATAAAAAAATCTTCTGAAATTATTTACAAGACAATTTGACAAACTTTATTTTATTATTTGTACCTTACACATCATATATATCGTCCCCCGAAGTTCTAAAATAAACTTTTTAATCTAAATAATTAAGAATTTCATAAATCTTTTATATTATTTAAAACCATTCTGTTATATCAAAGAACAAGTTATTGCTATAATCCATAACAAAAACCTTATTTAAAATGTGCTCAAATCGTAAATCCTTTAAATTTCCGGATATTTTATAACTTTCAACAAAGTTTGGATTATTAATTAATTCAATACAATGAGTTTTAAAAGACTTGCTCATTTCCCTATGAAGAAACTTTGGAAGTCTTGCGGTCTTGTTATTTTTAATAAAATCCACTGCCAATTCCTCAATAATGCAATCTCCAAAAATTTCATACAAAATCTCATAAAATGCTGTATTTGCCAACTTTCCTGCTTTTTCACTGCGTTTGGTTTTTTCGCCCAGCTGCTCAAATAAAGAATAAGGATTATTATCATAAGGCGGTTTTTCTGAAATACTTCTTATACTATTAAAGAATTTTCCGCTGTTATAAAACATATCCACAGCATTTTCAACTTTTTTTAATTTCAGAAGTTCTGACGCTGATATCCATTTTGTTGAAATCACTTCATATGGAGGGAACTCTGCATATTTTATATCCGAAGTAAATCGTTCAGATACCTGTGTGCCTTTTAAGACTTTTAAAAATCCTAACTGCAACATGTCAGGACTCATCGAATACACAAAATTAAAAGATTTAATAAAAGAATTATAATCTTCAAATGGCAATCCAGCTATCAAATCCAAATGAATATGTATATTTTTTGGCTCTGTCAAACGTCTTATATTATATCTTATTTTTTCTAAATCATAATTTCTGTTAACTGCTGTAAGAGCCTCGTGATTTATAGTCTGTACGCCAACCTCAATTTGAAACATATCTTTTGGAGCTGAATTCAAAACCGAAATCAGTTCATCAGTTAAAATACTTGCTTCTATTTCAAAGTGAACTTTGGTAGCAGTTGAATTTTCAATTATATAATTCACTATTTCTACTGCCCGTTTTGAATCACAATTAAAAGTTCTGTCTATCAATTTAACTAAAGGAACCTTTTTATCAAAGAAAAATTTAAATCCTTTTTTAACATATTCCATTGGAAAGTATCTTATCCCATTACTATCTGCCGACGACAGACAATATGCACATCTGAATGGACACCCTCTAGAGGTCTCGAAATACAATATTTTATTTTTAAGATTTTCTATATCCAAAGTTGTATACGGAAACTTCAGACTGTTTAAATCCACACATTCTCCTTGATAAAACCTATTCGGTCGTTTTCCTTGCTGAATCAGTTCCAGCACTTTGCCAATTATTATTTCTCCTTCTCCTCTGATTATTGTATCAATAAAATTGTATTTCTTTAGAAGTTCATCAGAATTATAACCGCTTTCAGGGCCACCGAATATAATTACAATATTTGGCATAGCTTTTTTTATTAATTCCGCAGCTTTCAGAATTATCTCAATATTCCAAATATAGCAAGAAAAGCAGTACACATCTGCACCGCTTTCCACTAATGCTGAATATATAGAACCAATACTGTCATTAATTGAAAATTCCATTAGTTCAGGATTAAATTTTATATTATATTTTTCTATATACCTTATTGCCAAAGATGAATGAGAATATCTGGCATTAACGGCAACAAAAACCGTCTTCATTACTTTTTCTTTCTCCTTATTGGAATCACTTCTCCATCCGGATATTCAACTTCAATATTTTCCAGCTGGGCTCTGAGATTATATTTAACATCCATTATATATTCTTTTCTTAGCTGAGCACGTTCCTGCTCTTCTGCTTGAGTAAGACCATTTTCACTTTTTGCTTTTTTTGCCAGCTCATTTATTCTTTTTATTTTCTTTTGCTCCATATATCCTCCATTATTCAGAGAAACCGTTAGGATTTTCTTTATGCCATTTCCATGCAGTTTCGATTATTGTACCTAAATCATTATACTTCGGTTTCCAATTCAGTTCTTTTTTTGCTTTTTCAGAACTAGCAACCAGTATAGCCGGGTCACCCGGTCTCCGTTCTCCAAGTTCAGCCTTTATATCCACACCGGTAACCTTTCTAGTTATATCTACAACTTCTTTTACAGAAAATCCGTTTCCGTTTCCAAGATTATAAATATTAGATTTTCCATCGGCTCTCATCTTATCAAGAGCAAGAATATGAGCGTCTGCCAAATCAGTAACGTGAATATAATCGCGTACACAGGTTCCATCTTCGGTATTATAATCATCGCCGAATATTGTAATACTATCTCTTTGTCCAAGTGCAGCCTGAAGAATAATAGGAATCAAGTGCGTCTCAGGATTATGGTCTTCACCTATTTTTCCGCTTATATGTGCGCCGGCAGCATTAAAATAGCGCAGTGCAGTGTATTTTATATCATATGCTTCATAACACCACTTAAGAGCCTTCTCGACGGCCAATTTAGTTTGTCCGTAAGGATTAGTAGGAATAGTTGGGTCAGTTTCCATAATTGGTATATTCTGCGGCTCACCATAAGTTGCAGCAGTAGATGAGAATACAATTTTATCCACACCATACTGTTTCATTTTACTAAGCAGACTCAAAGTTGACACAACATTATTATTATAATATTTAAGCGGGTCCTCAACGCTTTCGCCTACCAAAGAATCGGCCGCAAACTGAATGACTGAATCAATTGTATTTTCCGAAAAAACCTTATCTAAAAAATCGCTGTCACGCAAATCACCTATCATTAATTTGCCGCCTAAAACAGCTTTTTTATGACCTTTTTGAAGATTGTCAGCAACAACAACGTCCTCGCCTCTATCAAGAAGTTCTGAAACAGTATGGCTGCCAATATATCCTGCTCCTCCGCATACTAAAACTGACATAATATCTCCTCCATTATTAGTATATATTCTAACTTACATATAAACCTATTTACAAATATGGCTATAGTTTATAACAAATAAAATTGCTTGTCAACAGATAATTAAATATTGTAATGCTATTGTTGACATTAATCGCTAAAAATGATAATATAAACATTATTAAACTATCGTATTATCTATAACTTTGAGGTATTTTTATGGTTAATAAAAAAAATGATTTTAATACAATAAATTTGATACAAACACTGATGAAACCTCTGTTTATGTTTATCATACTATTTATATTTGCACACTCATCCGTTTATGCTTCAGATGATAGTCAAAAAATTGAGGAGACAGCAAGATATGTTCTTTCTCAAGCGACTATACCAACAATATCATCTACATCTGGTGAATGGGCTGTTATTGGAATATCACATTCAGGTCTGAATGTCCCCGATTCATACTTTGACAGTTATAATGCCAGAGTCTCAAATATTTTGGATGAAAAAAACGGAAATTTAGGACGAAAATATACCGAATATTCCAGAATAGCCATTGCGTTAAATTCAATTGGAGCTCCAACCAGCAATATTGGTGAAAAACGATTTAATTTATTTTCATATATTAATGATTATGATAAAGTAATTCTACAAGGTATAAACGGACCTATATTTGCTCTCACCGCTAAGGTATTATGCGGCGACAGCGATATAGAAACAGCTCAAAAATACAAAGAATTTATTTTAAATCATCAAAATTCTGACGGTTCTTTCGGTCTTTCTCAAAATATGCCTGACACTGATATTACGGCAATGGCAATCAGTGCATTGTCTCTGTGTAACGATAGTCAAGAAATAGACAATGCTATCAACAAAGCTTTCTTGTATTTGTCTTCAATACAGAAAAATGACGGCAGTTTTACTGCAAATCCTAATGAGTCAGAAGGAAACAGCGAAAGTATCTCTCAAGTTATAATAGCTATGAAAAGATATGGACTTTCGCCTCATGACAGTTTTTTTACAAAAAATGGATATACACCATATGACGCACTTGATAGTTATAGAATAAGCGGAGGCGGATATCTTCATTTAAAAAGTGATGCCGACGCAAATCAAATTGCCAGCGAACAGGCACTTCTCGCATTGACTGAGGTGCAAAAGCCAGCTAATATGTTAATCTATGACCGAATATGGTTTGACGCTAATGTAAAATATTTAGAGAGTATTACAAAATAACTATAAAAAAGGACATTTAAATGAAAGTTAAAAAATCAGCTAAAATTTTAAATATTAGTATTTTAATTATATTGTGTATAATTCTGTTCTCAGGCTGCTCAACTAAAGACATCTCTAAGTCAAATTTATATGATAATATAAATAATGATTCTTATTCAATATCTTCAGAAAATAAAAGTTACAATAAAGATGAGGGGGGTGCTGTAAGCAGTCACAGTTTCAACAGCAGTAAAAATACAGATTTGTCAGAAGAAAATAGTAATTCTGATACAAATAATCAACAAAGCAATACCAAAATTCCCTCCGAAGATATGAGTTCCAATTCTGAACAGAATGTTATGCCCGAACAAAACGGTACATCTAATACTTCAAACTCACCTGCAAATGACAATCATGAAAACCTCGATACATCAAGTCAGAACACCATAAATAATGAAAGCCAAACAACACAACAGATACCTGATACACAAAATAATCCGTCATCAACTGAAAATGAAGGTTCTGATAGCTCTAACTATTGTTCATTTATTGTCGACTGCAATAAAGCTTTTGAATCCACAGAATTATCACAAAGCTTAAGAGATGTGCTTCCTAAGGACGGAATAATATATTCAGGAAATCCGAAATTTAATCAGGGTGAAAGTGTTTTTGACCTGTTAAAACGTCTCATGAAAGAAAATGGTATACCTTTAGAGTTTTCCTCATCTCCTGCTTATGGTTCCAAATATATAGAAGGAATAAACTCATTACACGAATTTGACTGCGGCGAATTATCAGGATGGACATATTTTGTAAACGGCAGCCGCCCAAGTTATGGATGTGATAAATATATAATAAGACCCGGTGATGACATACGCTGGTATTATACATGCAATCTCGGCAATGATATTTGATAAAACTATTCGAAGTTTTATTATTCACTTTTTGCAGATAAAAGAAGAGTAATCAACCGTTTAATAATTTGCGGCATTCTAGTTTAGTTATAATTAATGGAGGATATATATGAAAGATGAATTCTCACGTTTTCACCCAACAATAAATTTTATATACTTTGCAGCAGTAATAACATTTTCAACTATCTATATGAATCCAATACTACTTTCAATATCATTCATTTCAGGACTTATATACTCAATCTATTTAGACGGACGCAAATCATTTCGTTTTAATTTGCTTACTATTTTACCAATTTCTATATTTGCCGCCTTAGTAAATATTGCATTCAATCATAATGGAATGACAATATTATGCTATCTTCCAACAGGAAATCCTGTAACGTTGGAATCTATAATTTATGGAATATGCGCTGCTGTACTTTTATCAAATATAATTATTTGGTTTTTTTGTTTTAGCCGGATTATAACATCAGATAAATTTATCTATCTTTTTGGAAAAATAATCCCCTCACTTTCTCTGGTATTATCTATGATTATAAGGTTTATCCCTCTTTTTAAACACCAGTATCAAGCAGTGTCAACGGCTCAAAAAACATTGACATACAACAATAAAAACAATAAAATTACATCAAAAATAAAACATTCTCTCAATATATTTTCAATAATGCTGACATGGTCATTAGAAAATTCTATTATTACAGCCGATTCAATGAATTCTAGAGGATATGGTTTGAAGGGCAGAACGGCATTTTCAAACTATAAATTTTATTTTAGAGACGGTATAGCGCTGATAATATTGGCAGCGCTTATTATAACATTAATTTTTCTAACACATGGAGGATATGCTAATATTACATTCTACCCTTTCTATGAATTAAATATTACCGGAATTGGAATAGTGGGTTATATTATTTATGCAGTTTTATGTATTTTACCAATGATTATTAACATAACGGAGGACATGAAATGGAATTATTTTCGGTCAAAGATTTAAACTTTTCATATACAAATAACAGAAATAATTTCGCCCTGAAAGACGTAAGTTTCAAAATTAACAGCGGTGAATTTATAACTCTGTGCGGTAAATCAGGCTGTGGAAAAACAAGTCTTTTAAGACAGTTAAAAACAACCTTGTCTCCAAGCGGATTTAGATCAGGCAGTATAAAATACTGCGGTAATGAACTTGAAAAAACAGACAGTTGGGTTCAAGCATCGGAAATTGGCTTTGTAATGCAAAAAGCAGAAAGCCAAATAGTTACCGACAAAGTATGGCACGAAATGGCTTTCGGACTTGAAAGTTTGGGGTATGACACAGACGAGATAAGGTTAAGAGTCTCAGAAATGGCAAGTTTCTTTGGTCTGCAATCATGGTTTTATAAAGACACAAACACCCTTTCCGGTGGTCAAAAACAACTGCTTAGTCTTGCGTCAGTAATGGTATTAGAACCAAAAATACTTATCTTAGACGAACCAACAGCCCAGCTTGACCCAATATCTGCGGGTGATTTTATGCAGATGCTGCTTAAAATCAACTGTGAGTTCGGAACAGCTATACTTGTTTCAGCGCATAATCTTGAGGAAGTCGTACCTATTTCTGACAGAATAATTGTCATGGAAAACGGCAGGATAATAGCCGATAACGAACCCCGATCCGTCATACTTAATTTAAGAAACACGCAAAATGAAATGTTCTCCGCTATGCCGTCACCGGCTCAAATTTACGCCAGTGTTGACAGAGGCTGTAACTGCCCTCTTACAGTAAGAGAAGGCAGAGATTGGATAAGCACATATGTACAGGGAAAGGAAATAAAACCTGTACCAGTTAAAAAAATTGGTTACAAAGAATCTGAAACGGTTTTGAAGGCCAAAAATATATGGTTTAGATATGAAAAACGTGATAATGATATTTTAAAAAATATTTCTCTTTCACTGCACAGCGGTGAATGGCAATCGCTTGTTGGAAGCACCGGGGTTGGAAAGACAACGTTTTTGTCTATCTTGTCAGGAACAAAATCCCCATATAGAGGAAATGTTGATACAATGGGCAACAGGGTCTGCCTTCTGCCTCAAGATCCCACAACTATATTCGAAAAAGATACTGTTATGGCTGATTTGGTGCAAGATATAAGTCAAAAAGACGAATCATATCTTCAAAATATTATTAATCTTTGCGACCTTTCTGAATTACTATACATGCACCCATATGATTTATCAGGAGGTGAACAACAGCGCGCAGCTTTAGCCAAAGTATTACTGAAACGTCCTCGCATACTGCTTCTTGATGAGCCGACAAAAGGACTTGACGCTTTATTTAAGAAAAAGTTGGCAGGAATACTCCTGAACTTAAAGATACGAGGAATTTCTATCATTATGGTATCTCATGATATTGAATTTTGCGCCCAATATTCTGATAACTGTGCATTTCTGTTTGACGGAGAAATTATTTCTAAAGATGAACCTCGTGCATTTTTTTCAGGAAACAATTTTTACACAACATCTGCTAACAGAATTGCCAGACATATAATTCCCAATGCTATAACCACCGATGATGTTATATATGCTATAGGAGGTTCGCCTGTCATAACCAAAAGTTCACCCAAACATAATAGTCGTGATTCCGCCCTGCCCCCTCTTCTTACACCGGTGAAAACAAATATAATAACTGACAAAGGATCAAAAGGTTCGGTATTTTTCTCAGTATTATCCTTATTATTAATACCGTTATGTATATTTTTAGGAATGAAATTTATACATGAAAGACCATATTATTATATAAGCATTGCAATTATACTGCTTTCGATAATCCCATTTATTGTTATGTTTGAAGGCCGAAAACCACAGGCGCGTGAACTTGTTACTATAGCAGTACTTTGTACTATAGGTGTTATTGGAAAAATTGCATTCTATATGATTCCTCAGTTTAAGCCAACAGTTGCTATTATAATTATTTCCGCAATGGCTCTTGGTTCTCAGCGAGGCTTTCTGATTGGAGTAATAACCGCCTTCGTATCAAACATATTTTTAGGACAGGGCCCCTGGACGCCATGGCAAATGTTTGCCTGCGGTCTTATTGGTTTCATATCCGGATTTATGTATAAAAAAGAGGCACTGCCAAAAACGACAGTGCCAATATGTATATTTGGATTTTTAATAACTCTGTTAATATATGGCGGGATTATGAATCCCGCGGCTTTAATAATGGCCAATGATACAATATCTATGTCCACTCTTGCCGCTTATTATATATCAGGAATCCCATATGACATTATACATGCGGCTTCAACTGTTATATTTTTAATAGTTTTAGCAAAACCTATGCTTACCAAACTTGATAGAGTTAAGAAAAAATACGGTCTTCTCCTCAAAGGCAGAAATTCATATAACTAATTATTAAACTCATCTTTAAAGAAACATAATGCAGTCATTTTGGAAACTTCTGATCTGGCTGCATTTTCTTTTGGGGCAAACCGTCTACCTTCCATACCATTTATAATCCCAGCCTCTTTAAGATGTTTAACGCTATTTTTCGCATATCCGTCTATCTCAATATAATCACTAAATTCATCTGCCAAATTCATTTCAGATTCTGTTCCTAAAGATTTACCATATAACATTTCATAAAATCTGTCTAGGATTACACAGATATCTTCACGAGTTATAAAATTATTCGGTCTAAATTCTCCATTTTCAAAACCATTTATTAGACCATTTGCCGAAGCCCAATTAACATTATCAAAATACCAGTCACTTTTATTGACATCATTGAATATCAATGAGTCGCCCTCATCCGATTGAATATTGTTTTCTGCATTCCAAATTCTTGAAAGCACAGACACAAATTCTGCTCTTGTCATTGGAGCTTCTGGCCTAAAAGCGCCATCGTTATCACCAAGCAATATTTTTTTCTCTGATAAAACTTTTATATACCTATATGCCCAATAATCTTTTGAAACGTCAGAATAAATAAAACTCTCTTCTGTCGGCTTATCCGGTGTTGCTTCAGGACTAGCTGTTATATCCGGTGAACTGATAATCCCAGGCTCAGAACTTATCCCTGAACCATTTGAACCTGCGCTGCTCTCATTTTCCAAAGTATAGTCATCAGTATAATATAACTTTACAGCATCACCATTTTTAAGTTTATAAGAATCCATTCCAACACTTGGGCTTTTCTCATTTACAGTATATAACCAACCACTGTTTTTACCATTAGTATATTCTCCGATTGTTATGCCGCTTGGCGAAGTTATTGAAGAAATATACCCAGAGTCCAATCCCTTTGCAGTATAACCATTCTCACTTAGAACTGTCATAATGACGCTTAAAGCTGTATCGTTTGAAGAAACAGTCTTTTTGACAGGAAATATCCATGTAGGATATGAACCGGTATGCTTTCCATCTCCATGAGCAGTATCACCAATAACTGATACTGTTACCGTAATAGATGTCGTTCCGCCCCCTGTACTGCCTCCGCTGTTCCCGGAACTACTGCCGGAACTTGACGAGTTTTTAATCGGTTTTATATCATAGATATTATATGCTCCATAACTATCTAAGCCAACATATGATATCAGTGCTCTAAATCCCTGTTCAGTTGCTAACTTATTTAATTCTGAATTATCTATATATCCAAATCCGCTGTTATCCTCCAGAGTATATGAAAGCAATCCCGAAATCAAGCTGTTACCATTTTTTATAAATCTAGAATCATTTAATGAATTAATTCCCAAAGAAGATAATCCAGTTATTACCATAGCATCAGTATTTGATGAACCTAAACTTCCGCTTGATAATTGTTTTTCAGATAATATATTTACTATTTTGTCTACAGCCGTCTTTATTTGACTATGTGTCTTTGTATCTATTCCTACACTTTCTGCTGAATTTGCTAAATAATACTTAGAAAGTGCATTTAATACCATAGCTGAAGAATCATAATCCGGATAATTCATGCCTTCCCAGGTATATCCCCACACACCATCAGAATTTCTGCTCGTAAGTATATATTCTATTAAAGCCTCACGGGTTAGATTTCCGTTAACAGTGTAGTCTCCTGAATCATATAGAAGCATTGCAAAAACCGCATCAGTTATATATGTAATATCAGAAATATTATAGCTTGATATTTTATCTATTAAATCAAATACTTCACCATCTGAACTCTTAAGTTTTTTTATATCTGTGCCTATAGACTTTAATGCAAAGCCATCCTTTGCTAATGTTCCAATGGATTGAGAAGTAAAAGCGTCATCTATAATCAATTGCTTAGCTTCAGACTTGTTTTTAAGTTTCGAAGAATAACCTCCGCAAACCATATCAAATATAGACCAAGCTTCTGTTGTTTCAGTATATAAAGATGATATGTTACTCATCAAAAGCTTTATTTCTTTATTTATAACAGTATCAGGAACTGACGATGAAGTCGGAAGTGGTGACGCGCTTTCAATATTTGAAGTTTCTGTTGGGGCAGGGGTAAAAGTTTCTTCATAAGGTACATCCGTCGGTAACGGAGATGCGCTTACAACAACTGGTGCTTCAGTTGGAGACGGCGAAGCCGTTTCGGCATTTTCTTCCTCTACGGTTACCTCACACCACGGCAAAACAATATATGTAAAATCATCAGAATAACTCTCTGCAGAAATAAAATATTTTCCCGGAGTTTCAAAAGATAATGTAAAGTTTCCATTATTATCTGTTACTATTCCGGTGTCCTTTAAGTCATATTTATCAGTACCTGATAATATTTTTATATCCGATATCGCCTCTGTATTTGCTTCAATAGTTTCCTGCGGATAACAACCAAAGAATGAAACATACCCACTGAGATTCAAATTAACTTCCTGATTAGGAGCAGCAGTTACATTAGTTTTATCAAACCATGAGAATACGTCACTCCAAAATGACTTGTCCTGATACAAAAATATTCTGACATCATCATTGTCTTTCAAATATGACTTATCAGCAGTATAGCCAGTATATGAACCATACAAAGGATTTATAACACCATCATTCGGCTGGACGCCATTCACAAAAAAAGATGACGCCGAAGCATCCACGCCTAAGATTTTGGTAATAAACCCGCTGTTAATATCTAAATAATCTTTTGCGGTATTTACAGTAAACCCATCAGACAGCAATATTTTGTGAACAGCGATCAAAGCATCCAAAATGCTTACTTGACCGTCGTCTTCATTTTCATAACCGTATTGATACGCTAAATCAGATGAAACTGTGAGAGTTTCCGGAGCAAAATAAAATTCATCACCGGAAAGTGAAATAGTAACCGTCTTTTCCTGATTTCCCGATGCAAAAACTGCACCGCTCATAACAGATACACAGATTATAACAGCAAGAAAAACTGAAATAAGCCGGCGTACAAAATTTTGTTGTTGATAGTCTAGATTTTTCATAAAATCCCTCCATAAAATAAAAATGCCTGTACAAGGTAAATGTATAGACACAAAAAACACAGTGCGCTATGCAATGTGCCTTTGCCAAATCCAATACCCCTGTGGACCACAAAACACAGATAAAGGCAGGTCTTCCGACTTAGCTTCAGCATATTTGGCACCTTCCCAAGAAAACTCAGTGGTATAAGCCAAACACTCGGCGTCACGGCAGCAAGGTCTGTTTGAGAATTTCACTCATATTCCCTATTATCGCTGAAATCAGCGCACCTCTATCTCTATTCATTTGTAAATTAACTTCTAAGAATTTTGTTCTAAAGTTCTGACAAACTCTTTCAGCTTATCAAAACTTTCTTCACTGATGACATGTTCAATCCTGCATGCATCAGTAAGAGCGGTTTCTTCAGATACTCCAATCTTCATCAAATACTTGCTCAAAAATCTATGGCGTTCATAGATTTTCTCTGCAATTGCCCTGCCTGATGGGAGCAAATCAATATATCCATGAACGTCCACAGATATATAACCGCTTTCTTTAAGTGATTTGACAGCACGGCTTATACTTGGCTTAGTATATCCGGTCTCAGTAACTATGTCAATAGACCGAACTTTATCTCCTTTATTTGATAACACCAATATAGTTTCAAGATAATTTTCAGCCGACTCCATTATTTTCATCCGTACCACCTCACTTAATTTACATATATTTTCTATATAATTTTATCATAGTGCCAAAAGATTGTCAAGATTTATCAAAAATACCGTTCAATATTTAATTGATAAATTTTTTTATGAAATATGAATATATCATCCAACATTAAAAAAACTTTAAAAATCAGTAAACCGATTGACAAAAATAGTTTGGTATATTATGATAAGTAATAGTAATTTTGCGTGTTAACTATATAAAAGGAGAGGGAAAATGATTAATAAACTTAAAGAACTCTATAAAAAATATGAGGAAGTTATTCTATATTTATTTTTCGGAGTTTTAACAACTATTATTTCAGTTGGTCTCTACTGGCTTCTTGGGGTAATGTTTGACTATATTGCCGCAACATCAGGCAACAGCGGATTAACTCTTCAAAATAACGGTTTTATCAACTCTTCATGCGTTGTATTTAAAAATATTATAGCAATTTTGTTTGCATATATAACAAACAGAATATTTGTTTTTAAAAGTAAAATCTCCGGGTTTAAAGCTATAACTTTAGAAATGCTCAGTTTTTTTGCAGCAAGGTTGGCAACTATGGTATTTGAGGTTATTTTTATGTTTGTAACAGTAAATGTATTTGCTCTTCAACCATTATTAATGAACATAATTGCACAGTTTGTTATAGTAGTTCTTAACTATGTTTTCAGCAAACTTTGGATATTCAAAAAGGAAGACTCTGCAGAAAAAACTAAATAGTAATATTTGTGGAGTAAGGATATATTTCAATTTAAATTCCAATAAAGGATGTATTAGTTATGAAAATGTCTTACAAAATTATTATTTCTTTAACTGTTATATTAATATTGGGCTTATCAGGACTTTTTACATATGAATACTATATTAATCAAAATCAGACAAGTCAAAATCAAGAAGAAGCCGAGAATACACAAGATAACGTTATAACATCAGAATTTAAGTCTGAGAAAAACTCAATAGTTCCGTTCACTTCAATGACGGAATCAAATGGCAGCTTATATATTACAAAATCACTTTCCTCTTCTGCCAATTTAGAAAATGCAAATGTTATTCCTATTGAGTCTGACTTTTTTACAATAGTTGGCGATGACGTATATTATATAACAAATGGGAGCGATGAATTTGCACCGGAACTTAGACGGTGCGGTTTAGACGGTAACAATGATATATCAATAAGCGAATTTGTCTCTCCGCTTGGCTCACCTGTAGTTATTGGAGACTATATTTATTCTGCTTACTACACAGAAGCTGACGAAGGTTTGAATAACGGAATATATAAAATTAACATAAACAGCGGAGAAACCGAAAAAGCAATTGAAGGCGAATACTTTATTTATGGATATGATAATGATAAAATTTATTATACTTCAAATTCAGAAAACCGCGGTTCAGGGACAATACTTCACCGAATGAATTTTGACGGAACGGATAAAACTGAAGTTCTTAATTTCAATGTAAGGACTGACAGTATTGTTGTTTATGATAAGTATATATTTTTCTCAGCATATGATGATATTAGCCACTGCTACAAAATATACAGGTCTCCTAAATCAGGAAAAGGAAATATTGACGCTTATAGCTTCGAATGTTTCTCTAACGTTTTTGATGTAATAGACGAAAGATTATATTATCAAGCAAATTCTGCAGTGTATTCATCTGAAATCAACGGAGATAATGAAATAAAAATTGCTGATATTGATGAGAAAAGTGACAGCGCTTATGGATTTAAAAAGTTTGACAATAAGATTTATTTTTACGAAAAGTCAAATCAAGGAGACATCCTATATCAAACAAACATTGAAACAAGCGAAAAACTAAATATAAGCAAATAATTTATTAATTCAAAAAGAATATTATAAAAATTCACTGTCAATATTTGTATCGTTAACAAAGATTATTTGCAGTTTAAATATGCTGCATATATTATAAAACTATTAAATGTAAAAGGAGTTTATAATGCCATACATCACAATAGAAGGCGGAGAATTATCTCCATCACAAAAGGAAGACTTAATTAAACAAATTACTGAAGTCTCTTCGAAAATAATGAAAATACCTTCAGATTTTTTTATGGTCACAATAAAAGAACTGCCGGATAATAACATTGGTATTGCCGGAAAAACAATAGACAAAGTAAAAGCAGAATATATAAAAAGTAATAAGTAAAAAGTTTTTATATTAAATATAAAGTATAAAGAGGATAATATGAAAAAAACTATACTATTTTTTGTTTTGGATAAGTACTCGGATTGGGAATCAGCATATGTTTCATGTTTAATAAATGCATTAGGTGAAAGTGAATATGCAATCAAAACTTTTTCGTTATCTAAAGAACCCGTAAAATCATTAGGCGGTTTTACATTAATTCCTGATTATGACTTAGCAACCGCACCTAAAGACTTTGAAGGATTAATATTAATTGGCGGAATGTCTTGGAGAACGGAATCTGCAAAAAAAGTAAAACCTTTTGTAAAAATAGCTTTTGAAAACAAAAAAATTCTGGGAGGAATATGTGACGCCGCAGGATTTTTAGCTACAACTGGAGTGTTGAATAATATAAGACATACAGGAAATGATTTAAATGATATCAAACAATGGGCAGGAGATTCATATTCAGGAGAAGAAAAATATATTTTAGAACCTGCTATCTGTGATAAAAATATAATTACTGCCAACGGAACTGCGCCGCTGGAATTTGCTTTGGAAGTTTTAAAAGCCTTGAAAGTGGCTCCTGAACAGAAAATACTCGAATGGTATAATTTTCACAAATACGGGTTTTATGAAGCCCCAATGCCTGAAATATAATCGGAGGAAAATATGAAGAAAAAAGATATTTTATTCAAACAGGATGATTTTATATTTTCCTACCGTGCAGCAGGGATACTTGTTCACAATAATAAAATTTTAATGCAGAAATCTAAAAATGATGACGGATACTCATTTATCGGCGGGCATGTCTCATCATGCGAAACTTCTGAGGAAGCGTTGAAAAGAGAATATATGGAGGAACTGCATGCTGATATAAATATTAATAATTTATTCGCTATTGGTGAAGTCTTTTTTCCGTGGAAATCAAAATCTTGCCACCAAATTAGTTTATATTATAAGGTTGAGCTAAAGAATTTATCTGACATTCAGCTTAATGGAACTTTTCCCGGATATGATGAGCTTAACGGAAAACGGTATGACTTGGATTTTTGCTGGCTTGATTTAAACACTTTAAATGCTGTAAAAGTTTATCCAGTAGAATTGGTTCCGTATATAATAGAAAACTCTAACAATGTTGTACATTTTATAAGCCGGCAATTATAGGGTGAGTTAAATTAAACTTATAATATTAATACACATTATGTATTTGATATATTGATAGTAAATACATAATGTTTTTGTTTATAAAATTGACTGTAATAAACTATCTATTTCAAAAATATTACGAAAAACGGTGCTCTTTTCATGGTTAAAAGCCTGAGGACAGCGCTGTTTTCTCACAATTATAGAGTTTTTTGTGTGATTTGCTATAATGGCTTTGTTTCTTTAAAGCCACTTTTTATTATTTAACAGGATTAATATTCAACTTTATTGGTTCAATAATATTAGTTTTATATAATCAACTTTATATATCCTAAATCTCATACCAAACAATTCAATTATTTTATTATATTTAAATATCTAATATCTGTTTGACTGTAAAACATAACAAAATAACTATTGTTTTACCTTAAGTATTATGATAAAATGAAGTATAATAATTTCAATTTTTAGGAGTGGACAATATGAAGATTAAAAGATTGCTTGCCGGACTCACTGCAGCGTGTATGATTACTGCAATAACTCCGGTCTTCGCGAAAAATGATTTAACTCTCTATGACGGACAAGTTTCTGTTGAGGCAGCAACAAAAAACGGACTTCTTGCCTTTCCAGGCGCTGAGGGCGGCGGAAAATACACAACCGGTGCTAGAGGAGTCGAAAACCCTGAAATTTACCATGTCACCAACTTAAATGAAAATGGTGCCGGTTCTTTTGCTGACGCAGTCTCTCAGCCTGGAAGAATTATTGTTTTTGATGTAAGCGGCACTATAAATTTAAGCAACACATTAAATATACCTAGCAACAACTTAACTATACTTGGTCAAACCGCCCCGGGCGACGGAATAACTTTTGCAGGTTCTGATCTCCTCTTATCCCACGGTGTTTCAAACGTTATTTTGAGATATCTTAAAATTCGTCCTACTGATGACAATGAGGGTGAACCCGACGGCTTGGGCGGAAGATGGAACCATGATATAATTATAGACCACTGCAGTGTTAGCTGGAGCGTGGACGAAATGCTGACTTTATATGCCGGCTCCAGTGAAAAAACTGAGTATACCCCGTCAACCAACATAACTATGCAAAATACAATTGGTGCCGAAAGTTTAAGAATGTCTGACCATTTTAAGGGCGCTCATGGATACGGAGCAATTTGGGGCGGCGGTCTTGCAAGCTATCATCACAATTTGCTTGCTCATCATGACAGCCGAAGTCCAAGAATGGATAGAGAGCTTGTATCTACAGATGTTAGGAATAATATAATTTATGACTGGGGCACTACAAATTCAGCCTACGGTGCCGAACCATATTCTTATAATTATATTAAATCTTTGGATAATCCTGAAAAATATCCTATTGTTTCTAAGAATCCATCAAACGTAAATTGGGTTAATAACTATTATAAATTTGGCCCCGGCACAAAAGAAAATTTAAGAAGCCGAATTTATGATATATCAAATGATATTCCTGAAATAACAAAAGCAAATTTCTTTATTAATGGAAATTATGTAACCGGCAATGACGAAGTTACATCTGATAACTGGAAAGGGATAAATTTCCCAGAAAAAGCTGAAAAATTATCATCTCCTGTTAATATGGATATTTATGATATAAAAACTCAAACTGCACAAGAAGCATATGAGCAAGTTCTCGCTGAATCAGGCGCAACGCTGCCGAAACGTGATAGTATAGATGCAAGAGTGGTTGCTGATGTAAAAAATGGAACGGGACGAATAATAAATAATGCAAACGAAGTTGGCGGTATTATTAAAACTGAAAATATTAGCCGTGTGTTTGAGATACCAAGTGATTGGAAAACTTCAAACAATATGGGAACAGCCAAAGAAACCGATATTATTAAAAGTGGAAAATGGACCGGTTATACCTGGATTGAGGCATATGTAAATGATTGGACTGAAAAACAGCCAAATCCTGAAAATCCTGACATTATAGTTACTGAACCCGCTATACAATCTCTAAGTGATGAGATTAACGGGCATAAAATAGAAAATGGAAACTGGGCTGTTTTATTTGACAACGAACAATTAAGTTATAAAGCTATAGGTCTCCCTCCCAAAAACTCTGATACCAGTGTTGTAAAAATGGAACTCTATGACGGTGCAGAATTAATTAAGACATATGACAATTCTGCAGAAATAAACGATTCAATCTCTCTTGCTCCAGGAATACATTATTTGAGTTCTAAAGCATATAATAATAAAAATGAATCAACACAAAGTCCTACGTCAATTGTATACGTTAAATCTTCCTCTGATTTCGGAACCTTTGAACATACGCAAATTGGAAAGCCTTCTTTTGACGGAAAGGGCGGCTCTTCAATGGATATTGATGGAACCTATACAATAAGCGGAAGCGGACTTATTGGCGGTACAGAAGATTCATGTGATTTTATGTATAAACAGGTTACAGGTGACTTTGATATAACGGCTAAAATTGTTGACATACCAAAATATGAGAATGGTCAAATAAGCGGTTTAATGTTACGTGAAAGCTTAGACAACGGTTCAAAAATGGCAATGCTGGCAGACGGATGGTTAAAATATGGCGAAAACGTAAGAGCAGTTTATCGTGCTGGTGAAAATCAAAACGCTGAAACTTCGTTTTTTAAAAAGGCTGACGGTTCGGTTCTTGATAATGCAGGTTCTTATGATACATCTAAAGAAGAATGCAGAGTTCCACAATATATGAGAATGCAGAGAACTGGAAACACGATAACATTATCCGTTTCAGATGACGGAAAAGATTGGACGAATAATCCAAGACAGCCACAGTCGATAGAAATTCCAGGATTATCTGATACTATATATGTTGGTATTGCTACTGATTCAATCCAAGGCGTTCCTGTAAAAGACTATTTTTCACAGGCTAAGTACAGCAATATAATTTTAAATGGAAATACGGACGCATTGAATGAACTTTATTATTTAAACAATCCTGTTATAAATGGTAATAATGTTAAAGCCAGTATCATAAATAAGGGAGAGACTGCATTTTTTATTGCCGCGTCATATGATAAAAACGGTAATGTTTTAGATGCCGAACTCAGAGAAGTAAAAGGGCAAGAATCCCCGACAGAAATAAATATAACACTTTCACCTGATAATGGAACTGTTAAAGCATTTTTATGGTCAAATAATTTTGAAACTTGCATAATGAAATAACTACAAATAAAAAATAATATATAGCTAAACTTATTAGAATCAGAAAAAACATAAACTAAAAAAAGAGTTCTTATGGTAAAATAAAACCATAGGAGCTCTTTTTTATACTGCACGTACATATTTTGTATGGTTCATAACTTATTTCTCTTAATTTTTTACTCCATATTTATTCCCATACACATTCTTCGCTTTATCAGTATAGTAATTTACAAACTCAGTTTTGCTTTCTGTGTATGCGTCTCTATTATTTTCATAACGTTTCCATAAATTTAGTTTTAGCTTTTCATATAATTTTGCAATATCCTCATTTTCTATTAAATAATCTCTAAAATACAACTCGTCATTATCTCCAAAACGCCTTAAATGTAAATGAAACACTTTATCTGCAAATCCGCACGCAGTATAGCCCTTGTTAAATGACATGCGAGCAATACTTTCTGACATACATATATAATCATTTTCAACTAATATTTTCTTAATATAATTAAATTTGCATTCATTTGTTGTTTCTAATAATATATCAATAATTGGCTTAGCTTGAATTGTTTCAATAGATGTACTGCCGATATGACTTATTCTTTTAATATAGCCATACGGTAATATTTTTAAGATATTCTGTTTTTCATCCTCGTACCAATTTTTCCAATATAATTTATGCCCAGTTAAATAAATAGGAAACAATTGCCACAATTTCTCAAGCGGCATATTAGATAAATCTATAGGCAAAATAATCACCACCAACAACATTTCATAAAATTTTTATAAAATTTACTGAGCCTGCTTTATTGTTCCGTCTCTATAAGCTTCAAGCAAATCTTCCAAATCTTTAATTTGTTCTTTTATTACCTCACCCTCATCAATATCCGCCACCATTTTCCTCTTTCCCGCTTTTTCCAAAACTACTGTTTTAGAGTGTATATCAAGTTCTTCCATAATAGCTTTTTGCTTTGATTCAAAAGGTTCATGCGATGTTAAAATAAGCCCGTGGGAATTATATAATAAGGTGTAACCTGCTATACCGGTCTTTGGATGATATCCTTTTGAAAGGCCACCGTCTATAACAAATAACTTACCTCCGGCTTTTATCGGGCTCTGACCTTTTTTAATTTCAACAGGAACATGTCCGTTAATAATATGTGACATTGCAGGAGAAAGCCCAAATTCCTTAAGTATTTTTATACATATATCACGTTTTTCAACGTTTGCATAATACGGATTCTTTTTTTCTATATGCAGTTTAGGCTCGTCAATAAAATATTGTTCAAAAGTAGTTATTTTGTCCTTACCAAACAGCGGAGATTTCGGACCGCACCATAGATACCACAGCAAATCCTCAACATCGGAATGCTCACTAGTTCCATTCTTAACTTTCATGCCTTGTCTGACTTTTCTGTCTATTTCATCAAATAGTTTTTTACCTCTAAGCTTTTTACCAAAAATATCAACTGTGGCAAAATTTCCGGAAGGCGTCATAGGAATACAGCCGTGAAACATCAAGTTAGAATTATAGCTGTTATAAATAGAACCTCTCTCACACATAAAATACATGTGTTTTTTTAGCCTTTCACTTGTCATAAACGCAGTTCTAAGTCTTTCCATTACCTCTAATTCGTCATCAGTAAGTTCATACGGATTTTCCGGGTCAATTGTAGGAAAGTTTTTGTCAACAAGCTCATATTCCTTTCCGTCAATAATTATTGTTCCCTTATCATAATCTATTTTATCTAATAAAAGTCGACCTTCCATTTTATACTCGGGATGACGCTTTATAACTTGTCCTTCAAGTTTAAATTGTATAATTGTTATGGCCTTATGTATTTTAGAAATAAGTTTCTCATCATGTTTGCTATACTCAGTCACATCAATATGTCTTGGAATAAATTGTTCACAATCGTCTTCCGCATAGGCTTCCATTGCAAAAATCGCCAAAGGACGCACACTTATTCCATATTCTCCTTCAATAGTGTTCATATTATCAAATTTAGAACTGAGTCGTATCACATTCGCTATACACGCCATGCTTCCAAATGAAGCTCCCATCCATTCTATATCATGATTGCCCCATTGTATATCCACGCTATGATGATTCATTAAAGTATCCATTATTATAGGCGCACCGGGGCCGCGGTCATATATATCGCCTATTATATGAAGACGGGCTATAGCCAGTCTTTGAATTAGATTTGACATAGCAATAATAAAAGCGTCAGCACGGCCTATTTTGATTATTGTTTCTACTATTTGTTTATAATACTCATTCTTATCCATTTCATAATCCTGAGAATGCAGCAGCTCGTCAATAATATATCCAAAACCTTCCGGAAGCGCCTTTCTAACAACTGAACGTGTATACTTTGAAGCGCTTACTTTACACACTTCAATAAGACGATGCAGTGTAAGGGTGTACCACTCGTCAAGGTCCTCAATATCTTCTTTTATAATTTCCAGTTTTTCTTCAGGATAATAAATCAAAGTCGCCAAAGACTTTCTTTCAGACTCAGGCAAAGTGTGCTCAAAAACCATATCTATTTTTGATTTTATTACACCGGACGCATTTTTTAAAATATGAATAAATGATTCATACTCTCCATGTATATCACTTAAAAAATGTTCTGTCCCTTTTGGCAGATTTAGAATTGCGTTTAAATTTATAATTTCCTCAGACGCTTTTCTGATAGTCCCATAACGCATATGAAGAAGCTTTAAATATCTATAATCACGTTTTTCTCTATTGTTATCAGTTTTATCACTTTTCATAAAACAAAAACCATACGGAATTATCCGCTTTTCCTTTCGTAATAATTAAATGTCCAATATGCGGCAAAAGGTGCTTATTAAGTAAGCACCTCTATTCCTTTTTCCTCTGCGGCGCGTCTTGCCTCTATTGCTTCTTTCAGCATCATATCTTTAACTTTCATAAGTCTGATTTGGGTTGAACGCTCATTCTCATCAAGTTTCATAGTGATATATTTTATTTGACGCTGATATTCTGGTATCATAACGTGTTCAAGAGCATTTACACGCCTTCTTGTCTTTTCAATTTCATCCGCCATTAGCTGACACGATTTTTCACATTCAGCAAGCTTCAGCATATCCGGAAAAACAGAGTTCAGAGATGCTACCGCATCATCTAAATCTCCCGAAGTAAATGCAAAACCATATGAATAAATATCATTCTCAGCCGGGGTTCTTGTCTGATAATCAAAGACAGGTATTTCAACACTCATAACATTCTGCTTAGACACATTAACTGAAACCGACTGCTTAGGCGCCAATAAAGCGGTCTTTAAAGCGGGATCATTCATAACGGCAGCCGCAAGCACAAATTTCTTATTTGCTTCCTCTATTCCTTTTTCAACCTTCTCACGCAGCTCCTTATTAAACCGTACCAAGTCAAGAAAACGCCGCATAAGTTCATCACGTTTATCCTTTAACAGTTTGTGACCTCTAAGAGCTGTTACCAGCTTTTTCTTTAGCCGTGTAAGCTCCATTCTGGTTGGATTTACTTGTGTCATTGCCATATGAATTCCTCCTAACTCTTTTCTTCCTCATAATATTTGTCAAGAAATTCATCTTTAATTCTCTTTAACTCGCTTCTCGGCAAAATTGACAAAAGCGACCATCCAATACTTAATGTCTCCTCAATATCACGGTTTGTTTGATATCCCTGCGAAACATATTTTTTCTCAAATTCATCAGCAAACTTTGCATACTTTTTATCTATATCAGTTAACGCGGCCTCGCCTAAAATAACCATAAGTTCTTTAGCGTCTTTTCCTCTTGCATACGCTGCAAACAACTGATTCATAGTATCTGCGTGATCACGTCTTGTCTTGCCTTCTCCTATACCCTTATCTTTCAAACGTGAAAGCGATGGAAGCACGTCTATAGGCGGCATAATATTTTTTCTGTATAATTCACGGGATAATATTATCTGACCTTCAGTAATATACCCTGTAAGATCAGGAATAGGATGAGTCTTGTCATCCTCCGGCATTGTAAGAATAGGTATCATCGTTATTGACCCCTTTTTACCTCTCTGCCGTCCGGCTCTTTCATATATTGTAGCAAGGTCAGTATACATATATCCTGGATATCCGCGTCGTCCAGGCACTTCTTTTCTTGCTGCACTGACCTCTCTTAAGGCGTCAGCATAATTTGTAATGTCAGTCAGGATAACCAAAACGTGCATATCCTTTTCAAAAGCCAAATATTCTGCCGCTGTCAGCGCCATACGCGGAGTTGCAATACGTTCAACAGCAGGGTCGTTAGCCAAATTTACAAACATAACGGTTCTGTCAATTGCTCCGGTTTCTTTAAAACTTTCAACAAAAAAGTTAGATTCCTCAAAAGTTATACCCATAGCTGCAAAAACAACCGCGAACTGCTCATTCTTTCCTTTTACAGTCGCCTGTCTGGCAATCTGTGCCGCCAGCTGCGCATGCGGAAGTCCGCTTGCAGAAAATATTGGAAGTTTTTGTCCTCTTACAAGAGTGTTAAGTCCATCTATAGCAGAAATACCAGTTTGAATAAACTCCTCAGGATAATTTCTGGCAGCCGGATTCATAGGAAGACCATTTATGTCCATTCTTTTGTCAGGCAATATTTCAGGACCATTATCAATGGGACGGCCAAGCCCGTCAAAAACTCTGCCCAGCATATCTTCAGAGACACCAAGCTCCATGCTTCTTCCCAAAAATCTTACCTTACTTGTTGATAAATTTATTCCCGTTGAAGGCTCAAACAATTGTACCATAGCGTCACTGCCGTCAATTTCCAAAACTTTACAGCGGCGTTTCTCGCCGCTGGATAATATGATTTCACCCAAGTCATTATAGTTAACATTTTCCACACCGCGCACCAGCATAAGAGGGCCGGCAACTTCTTCAATGGTTCTATATTCCTTTGGCATATTAATCAGCCTCCCTTGTGAGCATACCAGATATTTCGCTATTTAAGTTTTCAAGGATTTTTTTATATTCTCCGTCTATATCATCTTCATTATAATATTTAAATCTTCCTATCTGTTCACGTACCGGAAGATTCACCAAACTTTCAACATCTCCGCCCCTATTTAAAGCTTCTATGCTATTCTCATAAAAATCTATAATAAGCTTCATCATATAATATTGTTTCTTTAAAGGCGTATAGGTATCTACGTCATGAAAAGCGTTTTGATGCAAAAAGTCCTCACGTATACTTCGCGCGGCTTCAAGCTTTATCCTGTCAGTTGGAGACAATGCGTCCATTCCAACCATTTTAACTATTTCATCCAATTCAGACTCTTCCTGAAGCAGATGCATTATATCATTTCTTAAATTCATCCAGTTGCCGTTTACATGCTCATTAAACCATTTTTCCATTGTGTCAATATATAAAGAATAACTTGTAAGCCAATTTATAGCCGGGAAGTGTCTTTTATACGCCAAATTTGCGTCAAGACCCCAAAAGACTTTAACGATTCTAAGCGTTGCCTGAGATACCGGTTCTGAAATATCTCCTCCCGGAGGAGACACGGCTCCTATTACCGAAAGCGCGCCCTCTTTATCATCGCTTCCCAACGTTACAACACGTCCGGCACGTTCATAAAACTGTGCAAGCCGGCTTCCCAAATATGCAGGATATCCCTCTTCTCCAGGCATTTCTTCAAGTCTTCCTGACATTTCTCTCAGCGCCTCTGCCCAACGTGAAGTTGAATCAGCCATTAAAGCAACCGAGAATCCCATATCCCTAAAATATTCAGCTATTGTAATACCAGTATAAATTGATGCTTCACGAGCCGCAACCGGCATATCAGATGTGTTAGCAATAAGAACGGTTCTCTCCATAAGCGACTTCCCGGTCTTAGGGTCAATCAGTTCAGGAAATTCGTTCAATACGTCAGTCATTTCATTACCGCGTTCGCCGCATCCAATATAAACTACTATATCAGCGTCCGCCCACTTAGCAAGCTGATGCTGAACAACTGTCTTTCCGCTTCCGAATGGCCCCGGAACAGAAGCCACGCCGCCCTTCGCAATCGGGAACAGTGTATCAATAACACGCTGACCCGTAACAAGAGGCATGTCAGGAGACAATTTTTCTTTATAAGGACGTCCGATACGAACAGGCCATTTTTGCATTAAGGTTATTTCTTTTTCACCGCTGCCGGTATCAATTATTGCAATAACTTCATCAACCTTGAAACTTCCGTCAGATATCGACTTGATTTTACCGCTTATATTTGGAGGCACCATTATTTTTTGAGTAACAACGTCAGTTTCCTTAACTGTCCCCAAAACGTCTCCGCCCGTAACTTTGTCCCCATTTTTTGCCGAAGCCTTAAACTCCCACTTTTTATCCCGCTTTAAAGAAGGAACCTCAACTCCGCGGCGCAAGTTATTTCCAGCAGCTTTCATAATATCATCAAGAGGTCTTTGTATACCGTCAAAAATGCTACCAATCAGCCCGGGTCCTAGTTCCACACTGAGAGGCATACCTGTAGTCACAACAGGCGTTCCCGGACCAAGACCCGAAGTTTCTTCATATACCTGAACCGAGGCTTTATCACCGTGCATCTCAATTATTTCGCCGATTAGATGCTGTTCTCCAACTCTGACAACATCATACATATTACATTCTTTCATTCCCTCTGCTATTACCAAAGGTCCGGCAACTTTTTTAATTATTCCTTTCGCCATATTCAACACTTCCTATTTATCATTTTAGTCATTAAATATAATATCTGAACCGACAGCTTTCTCTACTGACTTCCTTACCCCTAGTATGCCGCTACCCGTATTTCCGGATACTCCGGGTATCATTATAACAGCAGGAAGGATAGACTCCGTATATTTTTCTATCTCATCAGCTACATATTCCGAAGCTTTTTCAGTAATATAAATTACAGCAAACTTTCCGCTGGATGCAAGCTGTTTAAATATTTTTCTGCATTCATCACGCGTATCTGTAAAATAAGTGTCAAGCCCCAAAGTTCCGAACCCGGCAACGCTGTCCTTATCTCCGATAACAGCAACATTATACATAGAGATCACGTATCCTTTCTCTAATCAATTCATCCGGAAGATTATTCTTTTTACCGGACAAAATAATTTGAACTGCTTTAAGCTCATTTTGTTTTGCCAATATATATGAAAATATAGGTGCGACAGTAAAAGGATTTGATTTTTGACTTTTGATTAAATCCATAATCTTATTATCAGTCCATTTTTCAAATTCTGACATTGACACACTGAGTTTCTCTGCCGCTTCTTTATAACTTGTATGTTCGAGATATTTATATACATCATTTATGCTTTTTCCGGCTGCCGCAGCTAAAGTATCAACATCTAAAGTTTCACATTCGGCTAAAGCCCGCTGCATAAACCCTTTAGATTTTTTTGTCAATGCACCTCTGGCGGCAATTTTAATATCACTGAGCGCCACAAAAAGTTCAGCATAATCTTTTATAATAGATATGTCGGAAGCTGTTCCCTCGCTTAATATAGTCTCAAGACAACGTCTGTCAATATAAATATCGCACTCCTGTCCGTCTCCCGTCTCAGCAAACTTCTCAGTCGCTTCAACTGCAGTTTCTGAAAGAAATTCAGGAAGTTCAGAATAGTTTTTTATCTTAACAGCATTTAATATTACTTGAGGTTCAACAATTCCGCCTCGCAAAAAGTATCCTTCCGCTTCTTCAGCTGTGAATACAGATTTGATTGCAGCTTTTAAATTATGAAAATCGATTTGTCTTAAAAGAGTTTCAAACGGTGTTTTATCAGGGATCAATTCATTTATGAGTTCCCACATTTTTTCTGTTTCGTCTTTCTCTAATTCTTCAAAGCTTCTGTAATTGTCTTTAATTCCATACCCTTTTTCAGTCAAATACTTTAAAGCAGTCTCAAAATCAGGACATATAAGAAGCTGCTCCAAATCAGATGAACTCAGTAAATCAAGTTCTCTGGCGTGTATCCTGGATACTGCATATGTGTATTGCTCAACCATATAAATACCTCCGAAGTCAGTCAGCTAAATAATTTCATATAAGCTTTCTCTTTTATACTGTCGATATTTTCTTCTATTAATGCGTCAATAGTGCAATTTTCTTCTATATCGCCGTATTTTATAACAAACCCGGCATCTATCTTCTTACTCTTAACAATTTTAAGCTCAGGATAATTTTCAGAAACAAAACTATTAAACGTATCCGGCATTCTTTTTATATCATTTTCTGACAACATAAGCTCGCCATTTTTATTTTGAGCGTATTTTGAAATAAGTGTTTGCAAGAAATTAAAGTACTCTTTAACGTCAAGAGACTTTAGCTTTTCAGCAGCGTTTGCAACAGACTTGTCAAGCAGTTTTTGCTTTTCTTCAAGTATTGTTTGGCTCATACCATGTTCTGCAGACGTTTCCTCGCGTTCAAACTCAGTTTTAAACACTATATCCGCCTTTTGTTTTGCCGCTTCAATTTTATCATTAGCACTTTCAGTTGCTTTTTTTATAATCTGCTTAGCATCTTCCTTTGCTTTTGCAGTTATTTTTTCAGCCGCTTCGACCGCTTCTCTGTTAATTTGTCCGATAATTGAACTTAATCCTGCAATATCTTCCGCCACCATAATCACTCCTTTCGATTTATAGTATAGCTTAGATATTTAATCCACCAATACCATTTATTGAAAGAATCGATACCAAGAGCGCCAAAATAGCATAAGTTTCAACCATTGCGGCAAATATCATTGATTTACCCATTTGGTCAGGACGTTTTGCCACCAGCTGTATACCTGCTACCGCTGCTCTCGCCTGTCTCTTTGCTGACCAAAGTCCAACAAAAGCCATAGGAAGACATGCCGCCAAATATAATAGACCTTTTGCAATAGAAATATCACCGCTGCCGCCTAAAATACCAATCTGTGATAAAGTTATAAATGCAATAAGCAGCCCGTATATTCCCTGAGTTCCCGGAAGCAATTGCAGAATCAAAACTTTACCAAACTTGTTTGGGTCCTCTGTAACAACCCCCGCAGCAGCCTCACCTGCCATACCAACACCAATTGCCGAACCGATACCTGCCATTAAAGCTGCTAAAGCAGCTCCGGTTAATGCAAACACAATACCTAAATTTCCCATTTTTACTTTTCCTCCTTAAACTTAAAATAATTTGTGTGAACAGAAAACGGTTTAAATTTTTCTCCGCCGCCTTCATAAAATTTTCCAAAAAATTCAACAAACTGTAGTCTGTTTGTATGAACATACGCGCCCAGCAAATTTATTGCCATATTTAAAGTATGTCCTATAACAAACACTAAAGTAAAACATATGGCTCCCAGGAAACCTCCGCCAAACATACTACCCATCTGATTAAATACCTGAGCTATTACCCCTGTAGCCAATCCCAAAGCCAAAAGCCTCGAATATGACAATATATCACTTAAATATCCTGTTACACCGTAAAGCTCATATAATCCTTTTGCTACACGCTTTGCCGGATTTTTGGAAGAACGCCCGGCAAACAATATAATGCCAAGGGCTCCTACACCGGCGCATACCGCGGCTGCGGTTCCAACTTCAGGAGGTAATCTAAAAGTAAGCTCCGCCATGTTTATAAACATATCCATAGTAAGAAGATAAACCACTCCTCCCCCTACCAAAAGATACCAAAAAACGACATCGTAAATTGCACCTTTTATATCTCCATCTTTCGCCATCTGATAAAATTTTATTCCTAATCCAACAAATAAATGAACTATACCAACAGCAAATGAAAATACCAGCATTCTCATTGGGTCTTTTATAGGTTCAAACCATAATGGAGGTATAGTAACTGAAGTTCCAAAAAACGTCGTTGAGATTACCTTGACAGCGTCTCCAAAAAATCCTCCGAACAGAACTCCCCAAATAAAGGTTGATATACCGCAGTAGAAAAACATTTTTAATGTTTTCTTTATACCAATGTTCATATCCGGATAGCGTAATATTACGAATGCGCAGCCTATAATCATTAAAAGTCCATATCCGGCGTCTGACAGCATCATACCAAATAAAAAATAATAAAATAAAGACATTATAAACGTAGGATCTATTTCATGTTTATTCGGCATACTATATGTTTCCAGCACTGTCTCCACAGGTTCTGAAATAGAATTATTTTTTAAAAGCACAGGCGGATTGTCTTCCTCTGAAACATCACTTATTTCTACTGCCGCATTATACTTTCTTACTAATTCATCTTCCAGTCTGCCTGTATATTTTTCAGGAACATAACCATATATGACAAAGAACTTTTTTCTCTGATTTGTATCAGCTAGGGTATGATATTTTTCAATACGCATGGTATAATAGTCTACCATAAATTTCAAAAGGTCTCTGTGCTTTGACTGCGTCTCTATCCTTTTCGTATTTTTCTCTATCATAGATTTATCAAGTTGAATAAGATTTTTTAAATTTTCAATTTCATTTGCCGGAATTTCTGTTGAAACATACTGCGGACGTGAAAAGCCAATATTTCTTAAATATGATTCTATCTCAGCTCTTTTTTCCTTACGGCAGATTATAACGGCACATGTCTGCTGAGGTGCGGAAGAAATAATTTCAACATCAACTGAATACATTTCATCTTGACTATTCCCTTCATCCGACAAAATTTCATTATATTGTTCTAATATATCTTTAAGCTCATACTCCTCAGGAAAAACTCCAATTAATACAGAAGTTTTTTTAGTGCCCATAAAATTCATTGGAATATCTAAATTTAGCCAAGGATTTAAAGCTAAAATCGAATTCTCTTTCTTAGCTATATCAGCTTCAAGCTCAGAATTTTGTTTTGACAAATCATTTAGCTCATGAGCAATATTCATAACTCTGTCGGAATTATCAACCATTTCATAATACTGTTCAACCGACAGCATCTTTTTGCCGCTGAACATAGCCAACAGCGGAACGTCTTCCGGCGAATATTTCTTTAAAACTTCAAGCGACTGTTCTAAATTTGACCTAGCTTTTGCAAATGTAGCCGCTGACGATGAAGTATCCATTTTTTCAAAACCATCTTCTGACAAATCTACGCTTATCGGTTCTAAAACTCCATATCTTTGGAGAGCTTCCAAAATACTCTTACGGTGTGTTTTTAATCCATAAATCTCCACCCTTTTCATTGGCAGCTTAGCCATACACATCCTCCTTTCTTCATAAAGCAGAATTTATAACAATTCTCTTTTAACTATTTCTAATATAGCTTCAGTACCGGCTGAAGACTTTTTTCTAATAGATTCTATCTCTTGTTTAAGTTTAGAATCAGTATTCTTTTTTAACTCTTCAACTTTCAGCTTTGCCGCTTTAGAAGCATCAGATAAAATTTCTGAAATACTGTCATCAGCATTTTTCATAATTTTATCTGCTTCCTTTTTTGCGTCTTCAATTATTCTTTTGGCTTGCTCTTTAGCTTCTTTTTCAATTTTTTCAGCCCTTGCCTCTGCTTCAGTTAATTTATTTATTGTATCTTTCGGCATATTTTAAACCTTCTTTCAAAATAACTGTAAATCTTTCTTAGTTTACCACAAAATCAAGATAAAAACTGTCGAGAAACATTTTTATTTAAAAATATCATACAATACTTTCCTTATTGTCCATATTATACTAAACCATTTTTAATTTGTAAATAGTTTTTGTAAAATTATACAGATTTTTAACATTGTAATTGTATTTTGCCAAATTTTCTTTTTTATATATCTAGCTGACAAAATTAGTTTATTTACAAATTATTATTTTGCACATAAACATATATATTAAACTTTGTACTAATTTCCAAAAATCATTCATAAACATAAACAAACAAGTTTTCGGGAGGCGAAAAATGTGAGACAACATATAGAAGAAAGAACTGTTGAGCTTGGGAAATACATAGTCGAAAAAAAATGTACAGTCAGAGAAGCAGCAAAAAAGTTTGGTATTTCAAAATCTACTGTACATAAAGACGTTACCCAAAGACTCAGAAAAATAAACTTGATGCTCGCAAACCAAGTCGGTTCCGTTCTTCTTGAAAACAAAATGGAACGCCATATCAGAGGCGGTAATGCAACCAGAGAAAAATACAGACATATAAAAGAAACAGGATGATTAAGACCGCCTTTTCGGCGGTTTTTTATATATAGATTTATATAATTATTTAAAGCAAAATTTTCGATATATTTCAAACAATTTGTGCAGATTGTCGTCTAACCGATTATATTGACGACAATAATTGTAATATTATATTAACTTTTTATTAATATTTTTTAATTTTAATTGACTGTTCTCAATATTAGAGATATAATTTAAATATTATTATCTATATAAAATTAAGAAACGGAGGAAAACGAATGAAAAGGATTTCACAAATTGCACCTGAGGTTATAGAGCTGTCAGAAAAATGTATTAAAAATAATAATATAGACCCTGCTCTATATAAAAAATATGACGTTAAACGTGGTCTCAGAGACATCAATGGAAATGGTGTTTTAACCGGTCTTACAGAAATATCCGAAATATGTTCAAGTAAGATTGTTGACGGAAAAGAAGTTTCATGCGATGGTGAACTTTACTACAGAGGGTATAATATTAATGATATAGTATCCGGATTAAATGGGCGCAGGTACGGATTTGAAGAAACTGCTTACCTATTATTATTCGGTGAGCTTCCAAGCAGCGAAAATCTGCACAGCTTTCTTTCACTGCTCTCAGAGTACCGTAAACTTCCTACAAGTTTTGTTAGGGACATAATTCTTAAAGCTCCAAGCAGTGATATGATGAACACATTACAAAGAAGTGTGCTTACTTTATATGCTTATGATAAAAAAGCAAATGATACATCTATTCCAAACGTATTGCGGCAATGTCTGCAGCTCATAGCGTTGTTTCCGCTTTTTTCTGTTTATGGATATCAGGCATATAATCACTATTATTCCGGCAACAGTTTATTTATTCATCAGCCGGTTGCAAATTATTCTACAGCTGAAAACATTCTGCATTGCCTGAGACCTGACGGAAAGTTTACCGCCACAGAATCAAAAATTTTGGATATTGCATTAATACTTCATGCCGAGCATGGCGGCGGAAACAATTCAACTTTTACAACACATGTTGTATCTAGTTCTGGAACCGACACATATTCTGTCGTTGCTGCCTCATTAGGTTCCTTAAAAGGTCCTAAACATGGCGGCGCAAACATTAAAGTTGTGGAGATGTTTGAGAATATTAAAGAAAATATTAAAAATTGGAATGATGAGGGAGAAGTCAGAGATTATTTGAGTAAAATGCTGGACGGAGAAGTTTTTGATAAATCCGGTCTTATTTACGGAATGGGCCATGCAGTATATTCTATTTCTGATCCTCGCGCTAATATTTTTAGGTCATTTGTTAAAAAACTATCTCTTGAAAAAGGCTGTGATGAAGAGTATACGCTTTACAGCATGATTGAAAGGCTTGCGCCCGAAGTTATATCAGAAAAACGTAAAATTTATAAGGGCGTTAGTGCTAACGTTGATTTCTACAGCGGTTTTGTATATAAAATGCTTGGTCTTCCAACTGAATTATTTACTCCTATATTTGCTATTGCCAGAATTGCCGGCTGGAGCGCTCACAGATTGGAAGAATTAATAAATGCAGGAAAAATAATCAGACCATCTTATAAAAACGTATGCGAAAGAAAAGATTATATTGATATTGAAAACAGATAGATTTATTTTATTCCTAGTATAAAAAAACACGGCTGACTATATGAGTCAGCTGTGTTTTTTTAAAATTTTAAATATTAACCAAAATATCTCTTTAAAAGTCCTTCAAAGCCGCAGCCGTGTCTTGCCTCGTCTTTTGCCATTTCATGTACAGTGTCATGTATAGCGTCATATCCTAACTCCTTGGCTAACTTAGCAAGTTCTAACTTACCTGCGGTTGCACCGCACTCAGCATCCTTACGAAGTTCAAGATTTTTCTTTGTATCAGGATATACTACTTCACCTAATAATTCAGCAAACTTTGCTGCATGTTCTGCTTCCTCAAAAGCAGCTTGCTGATAAAAAGCTCCAATTTCAGGATATCCTTCACGGATTGCTTGTCTTGACATTGCAAGATACATTCCAACTTCTGTACATTCACCTGTAAAGTTAGCCTGTAAACCTTCTATAACTCTAGAATCAACGTCCTTAGCAATACCTACAACATGCTCACATGCCCAGCTCATTTCTCCATTCGAAACCTGCTCTGTAAACTTCTCAGCCGGAGCACTACATTGCGGACATTTTTCAGGCGGCTGTTCTCCTTCATATATGTATCCGCATACTCCACAAACCCATTTTTTCATAATAATTACCTCCAAAAAATTGATATATAAATTTTTATTTTTATCTTAATTATTTTCACTCAAACATTCATTACAAGTACCATAAAAAAGAAGAGTATGATATTCTATATCACCATTAAAATGATTTTCAGCAATTCTGTCTATATTAAAATCATATTCTGTTTCTATATCAGAAATTCTATGGCAGCGCCGACATACAAAATGATTATGCGGATTTGTGTTGCCGTCATAATGACTTTGGTCATAGCCAACATCTAGTTTCAAAATCTCTCCATTTTCGGATAAAATATTTAAGTTTCTGTAAACAGTTCCAAGACTTATATTCGGGATTCTTTCACGAACCTTATCGTATATCCAATCTGCTGTTGGATGAGACGTTGTGGCACATAGTATTTCCAGTATAGCTTCTCTTTGTCTGCTTCGTTTCATAATTTGTACCTCCAAATCAGAAATAGTAACTATTACTGTTTACAAACATATAATAACTCAAAGATTTTTATTTGTCAAGAGTTTTTTTAAAAAATTTATATTTTAAATTTTCAAAGTATAAAATGCAAATTAATAAAAACTAAAATAGTTGTCACTCTGATTAGAGAGTATCGAAAACAATTATCGATAAAGTTTATTTAATAATACTAAATGTAAGGTCTTTGTTTAATAAAGAATTTAAATAGTATAAAAATGGATATAAGGTATTGCAATTTTTAGATTTATTTTTATTAAATATCTAGCCAAATTATATCTTACTAAATATAAATTTATATAATAATTTTCTTATTTATCTACTATTATTGGGTCACGTGTTACAATTGAAAAAATATCTCTTACTTTTTCTGCAATATAAGTTGCTCCGGAATTTTCCAGTTCTTCTTTTGACCCATATCCAAACAATACTCCAATTGAATCAATATCAAATTTTTTTGCTCCTAATATATCATATTTTCTGTCTCCGACCATAACAATTAAAGACCTGTTTTCAACACCACACAAATCTAATGCGTCTGATATAACTTCTTCTTTTTTAGTTTTGCTGCCGTCCAAATTGGCTCCGGCTATAAATGAAAAATATTGAGCAATGTCAAAATATTTTAATATTCTTTCCGCAAATACTTTTGGTTTTGAAGTTGCAACTCCAAGACAAATACCACTGTTCTGTAAATCACACAATAACTCTTTTATACCATCATATAATTTGTTTTCAAAAATACCCGTATCCTTATAATATTCCCTATAATACTCTACAGCTTTTTTAGCTTCTTCTTTAGAAAATCCAAAATATTTTTCATAAGATTCATGAAGCGGCGGACCAATAAACTTATATAATTCTGATCTATCCTTTATTTGAATATTATATTTTTTAAGCGAATAAATCACAGAATTTGTTATACCTTCGCCGGGATCGGTTAAAGTGCCGTCTAAATCAAACAACACTACGTCATAATTTTTCATTTTTTAATTCCTCCAAAATATAAAAAGACCCAAAATATTTTATTATGTGAACTATTGATTTGCCTTTTGGTAGGCTTTCCCCCATTCAACCATAGAATCTAATATTGGCTTCAAGCTATAGCCTGTCTCAGTCAAAGTATATTCAACCCTGGGAGGAACTTCAGCATACACTTTTCTAGTTAATAGCCCCGACTCTTCCATTGAACGCAAATTAGAAGTCAGCACCTTCTGAGAAATACTCCCAATAGACTTTTTTAACTCACCAAACCGTTTGGTTCCATCCATCAAATCTCTGATTATAAGCACCTTCCATCGGTCTGATATTAACATCAAAGTCGTTTCAACCGGACATGCCGGCAGTTCTCTTTTCATATTATTTCATTCCTCTCAGCATAATAGTATATATTTGAAACTATACATCAATAAGTAATCTATAATACATTATAAACACAAATTTTCAGTTTGTCAACTTCACTATTTAATTGTTCTATAGTTACCATAAAGAAACTATAAAACAAAAAAGTGCTTACTTTACAAATATTAGTGTAAGTATTATGATTAAGTTATAAAGGAGGCAATCATATGGATATAACCTCTGTATTTAAACTTTTACAAGACGATATACATTCTGTTGTTTTTGCTACAATAAACGAATTCGGGCGTCCCGAAACACGAGTGACAGATATAATGCTTTGCGACGAAAATAGTATATATTTTATTACTGCAAGAGGAAAAAATTTTTATGAACAATTGATTGATAATAAATATGTCTCTCTGACAGGTTTCAAAGGAAACAGTACGATTTCCTCTATCGCAGTCTCTGTCCGAGGTAATGTCAAAGATATTGGAGCTGAACTATTGAATGAAGTATTTGAAAAAAATCCTTACATGAACACCATATATCCTACTATTGAAAGCAGAGCAGCACTAACCGTATTTCAAATTTATAAAGGTACTGGTGAGTATTTTAATTTATCCAAACGTCCTATAGAACGATACACCTTTTCTTTTGGAGACGCTGAACTTACTTGGAATGGTTATTTTATTAACGATAAATGTATACACTGCTTTCAATGTCTCAGTGTATGCCCGCAAAGCTGCATTAATATAAATGAAAAGTCAGCTTATATAAGACAAGAAAATTGTCTTCACTGTGGAAATTGCTTTGATATCTGTCCAGCTAGCGCTATAGAAAGAAGATGATAAAATGGCTCAAGAAGAACGTTTAAAATACTTGATAAATTATTTATTAAACGAACAACCTGAATATTCAAATATAAATATACCTGAAAGCTTAGAAGACAAAAAACAGCTTTTGCGTTCACTTATGAACGTCAGACCACCTTCTGATATTAGTCAGGAATTTTTATTGGTTCAAAATCAATATTTATCACAGGAAATTATTAAAAAAGGAATTACTAATGTGAATGACCTGACTCCGATAAAAGAAAAGATTTATTTGTGGCAAGGAGATATTACAACATTAAGATGCGATGCAATAGTAAGCGCGGCAAATAACAGATTGCTTGGTTGTTTTGTTCCATGTCATGAATGTATTGATAACGCTATACATACATATGCTGGAATACAGCTCAGATTAGCATGCGATAAAATTATGAAGTCTAAAAATTCTTTTGCCGGAACCGGCAGTGCGGAAATAACTCAGGCATATAACCTGCCGTCTGATTATATCATACACACTGTAGGCCCTATTATTAATTCAAAGTTGACACAGAATGACTGTTTACTCCTTAAATTATGCTATCAATCCTGTCTCAATGCTGCAGAGAAAAACAATCTCAAATCAATAGCTTTTTGTTGCATTTCCACAGGTGAATATCACTTTCCAAATCAAAGGGCTGCTGAAATTGCAGTAAAAACCGTATCCGAATTCATTCAATATTCAAACATAGAAAGGGTGATTTTTAATGTTTTTAAGGACAAAGACTATGAAATCTACCGAAAATTACTTCAAACAAATTGAACGTTTAAAAAATGTTTTAGACATTTCTGACGCTGTTATTATTGGCGCCGGCGCTGGGCTTTCAACATCTGCCGGTTTTACTTATTCCGGCGAGCGGTTTGATAAATATTTTTCAGACTTTAAGAATAAATATGGTTTTACAGACATGTATTACGGTGGATTTTATCCTTATAAATCACCCGAAGAATATTGGGCATATTGGAGCAGATATGTTTACATCAACCGTTATGAGCCTGCAAAATCAACCGTGTATACCGATTTGCTTGAGCTTATTAAAGAAAAAGACTATTTCGTCATCACTACTAATGTTGACCATCAATTTCAAAAATCAGGATTTGATAAACACAGATTGTTTTATACGCAAGGTGATTATGGATTATTTCAATGCTCGGTGCCTTGTCATAATAAAACTTATAATAATGAAGATATAATAAAACAAATGATGAAAGAACAGAAAAATATGCGCATACCAACAGATTTAATCCCTTATTGCCCAAAATGCGGGAAGCCAATGACGATGAATTTGAGGTCTGATAATAGATTTGTTGAAGATGATGGATGGCATATTGCAGCAGAAAGATATTCAAATTTCATTCGCCGTCATAAAAATATGAAAGTATTATTCTTTGAGCTTGGCATAGGTGAAAATACTCCTGTTATTATCAAATATACATTTTGGAATATGACATATGAAAACCCAAATGCTGTATACGCATGCGTAAATTTAAAAAATTACATATATCCTAACGAAATAAAAAAACAGTCCATTTGTATAAATTCAGATATACGCAAAGTAATTTTAGACTTAAAACACTGTTAGAAATACAACATTTACGTTATACCAGTAATAGTTACTATTAGGTAACTACAGCACAAAAAAGTGTTTACTTTACAAAATACATTTATGGCAATATAATGAAACCGGTTTTAAAACTAAATATTAAAATAGAAAGGATTGTAATTTATGAAAATCGCAGTAGTATGCGCAAATGGAAAAGTTGGAAAATTAGTTGTAAAGGAAGCAATGAAAAGAGGACTTGACGTAACAGCCATAGTTAGAGGAGAAAATAAATCACTGGCTGAGCACACAATCATTAAAGATCTTTTTGATCTTAAGAAATCGGATTTAGATAGTTTTGATACAGTAGTAGACGCTTTTGGAACATGGAATCCAGAAAGCCTGACGCAACATAGTACATCATTAAAAAAGCTATGCGATCTTTTATCAGGGACTAACAAGAGATTAATAGTAGTCGGCGGCGCCGGAAGTTTATATGTTAATCCTGAACACACATTGCAGCTGATGGATACTCCGGATTTTCCTGATATGTTTAAACCTCTTGCATCTAATATGGGAAAAGCGTTAGAAGAACTTCGTTCGCGAGATGACGTGCGCTGGACATATATTAGTCCAGCCGGTGATTTCAGGGCAGATGGTGAGAAATGCGGAAAATACATATTAGGCGGTGAAGAGCTAACATTAAATTCAAACGGTGAAAGTATAATAAGTTACGCCGATTATGCTGCCGCACTTGTTGATGAAATAATAAATGGTAATCACATAAATGAGCGCATAAGTGTTGTTAGAGCATAATATTTTGTCTTTAATATATATAACGGCAGCTTGACTAGTGCGCCAGACTTTGACTGTTTGACTGTCATTACTCTGTTAACTTATAATTGGCTTTTTAAGATTAAATATTGATTATAATATAATGTTTGTTTTATACAAAACATTATATTTTAAAACAAAACTATAAAATTGACATTTTAAATAAACTCATATATACTAAATTCAGAGGAGTGATAAAATGTCAAGTTTATTTAAGTCAACTTTTAACAGCAGGTTTCTCAACGGAGATAATATTCCTTACCACAGATATATTCGCAGTGATGTCCCTAATAATATCAGCAAAGACGAAATAGATTGGTTATATAAAAATAATTTTACAACAATCATTGATTTGCGCTCTGATTGGGAACACGAGCATGAATCTGTCCCTCTTGAAATTGACAACAGATTTATATACCTTCACAAACCCGTTACAATAGACGGTTTAGTTGATATAGATAATATTAATGGTATAGTTCCTAAAACTGTTGCTGATGTATCAAAATCGTATATTTTGATGGCTGACAAAAATATGAAAAATATAATCAATACAATTTTAAATGCTAAAACAAATGTTTTATATTTTTGCAGCGCAGGCAAAGACCGAACAGGCGTTGTTTCAGCTATATTAATGCTGATATACAAAGAAAGCCGAAACAGTATCATAGATGATTATATGAAATCTTTAGATAATATCAAAGTTATATTTGAGAAATATTCTAAAGAATTCCCCGATATTAATACTGATATTATATATCCTAAAAGAGAATTTATAGAATCATTTTTGGATAATGTAAATCTTAATAATATAATTTAATCATCATTACAACTTCAATAATATAACTTTTGTAAACTTATTAGAAATAAAATCATATATTATTCAATGAAGATTTAATGCTTATATTAAACTGCATAAAGGAGAATGATATATGAAACGTTTAGTACCACTTGAACCACAAGCTGAAAAAGTATGCAACGAAGCCTCAAAGCCGCCTCTTATATTTCAGCTTCCGCCTGAAAAAGGCCGTGAAGTGCTGGAAAAAATGCAAGACAGCCCAGTATACAAATATCCGGCGGAAATTAAAAGACTACAATTTGAATCTGATAACTGGGGAACTTTTAAAATATATTTTGTTATTCCAAGCAACTTACAGGGAATCCCAAGCGTTATCTACTATATACATGGGGCTGGATGGGTATTTGGTAGTTTTCATACACATGAAAAGCTGGTTCGGGAACTTGCAGCAAGAACCAATTCAATTCTAGTCTTTCCTGAATATAGTCTTTCCCCTGAAGTTAAGTATCCTACTGCTATCGAACAATGTTATGAAGCCTTATGCTGTATTCCCGAACTGCTGAAACAAGAAAGTATTTCAGCTGATTTAAGTAAACTCACTGTGGCGGGCGACAGCGTCGGCGGTAATATGGCAACGGTAATGACTATAATGGCAAAATATCGAAACGGACCATATATAAATAAACAGCTTTTATACTATCCTGTTACCAACGCATGCTTTTCAACAGACTCTTACTGCGCCTTTGCTGTAAATTATTATCTATATCGAGCAGGAATGATGTGGTTTTGGAACCAATATACAAGCAATCTTTTAGAAAGAACACAAATTACTGCCTCTCCTCTTAAGAGTTCGCTTAATGAATTAAAGAATTTACCGCCAGCGATGATTTTAAACGGTGAGGCAGACGTTCTGCGAGATGATGGAGAATCTTATGCGCGACGTCTTAGAAAAGCCGGTGTAGATGTAACTGCAGTAAGATTTCAGGCAATTATTCATGATTTTGTTATGCTTAATGCTTTAGACCAAACTAAAGCATGCCGCGCAGCTATGGATCTCTCGACCGAGTGGATAAAAAAGAAAAATGCCGAATAAAATTTAATACACAATTCAGTATATACAAAAATTTGTCTAATAAAATATTAGATTACTATGAAAAATATAATATAAATCAATATTGTTTATTTCAATAATTTTCATCTGCATATAATCATTTTAATAAATGTTTTTCTCATAACAGATATTATAATAATTATATATCATAACTAAAATATAAACTGCAATCAAAATAAATGCGCCTCGAAAACTGAAAAATAATAACTGATGATTTTAACTATACGACAAATTCAGGTGTGCTGTTTTATGCACACCTGAATTCTTATAATATTTAATTATAGAAAAATATATTTTAAAACTTATACTTTTCATTTCAGTTAGTATTAAAATATTAGAACTATTTGACTCCAAAAATCAGCGTAACTTTTTAAACGAATCCCATAAACATGCTTTTATAATATCAAAATTAACTTCACTGACATTTATTTTGTTTGTATTTCCAAGTATATCAGCTTGCTTTAAATCTGTTAATACCAATCATTTGTATAACCGTGCAAAATGCTTTTGTGCCTCTTGTTTAGTTTACATCATGATATGTTATCAATCGCTGTCTGAAGAACCAATATCACTGTATTCAGCATCTCTAACAGATGCGTCACAAGCCAGCTAAAATCCTGCTTCAAGTTGAAGATTTGCAAAAATCATCATTTTCCAAAATTAAAGTTCTATAGAGTTAGCTGCTTTTATCTTATATGTTTTAAAAATAAACTGACATTTCTACCGAATAAAATATTTTAACATATTCCGTACGTTATTGCCATAAATTATTTTATTTAACCATACAAGTAACAAAATGTCTGCAGCTTCATTTCTTAAAATACATACTAGGTTAAAAATTATCATTTAAAAGATCCATTTATATAAAGCTTGCAACAATTCAGATATAGTATGTATATTAACTTTATATCTTCATAATTATACTATTAACTTTAAATCAGTTCTATTATTTTTTCTATACAATACAAACGATATAAATAACAGGATCAAGCACACAAGAGCTAAAATCACATCTGACGGTACGCTGGAAATCAGAAATACCGGTAATGCAAAAATAAGTACTATAACCATACTCATAAATACTGAGATCATAGACGTAGTACTCTGCTTTACAACTGCAGCCTCATTTTCCCAATCAAATACCGGAAACATCAGATTTGAAAAAATACCAAATACTGTTGTAAATATAATCAATGCCGCTGGTACTAGTATAAGCCAAACAGCTTCAAGTATTGACGGTTTTACAGCAATCATTAAAAATATTTCTGAAAGTATATAAAATGGCGCTATAACTGAAAAGTTAACCATTATTTTACTATCAAAAACAGTCTTTGCTTTTACGGGCAGACATTTTATAATCCACCATTCCTTACCCTCTAAAGAAATTGATACTGAAGTGGTCGGCATCAAAGCGGGCATATATCCTATTACAAACGGAAGAGCTTTTCTTACCATTCCAGGTATAGGAATCAACGCTTCAACTTTGTCTATTCCCATAACCAAAATTGCAACTGAGGCCAAAGTCATCATTACAGCTCCCATTACAGTATTGGATATATAGACGCCTGATGAAAAGTAGCGCCTTAATTCTCTGAAATAAAGAGCTTTTAATGTTGAATTAGTTTTTAATTTATGAATTTTATAATTATGCTTTGCCGTTGTTGAGTATAGTGTACTGCATATCTTTTGAAAATTCAAAGACACAATAACAGCCATAACTAAAAATACCGCAACCGAAACGATAATAAAAGTCAGTAAAAATAATATACTTCCCGATGTCATCGCTTCCCCAAGCCAAATTGCCGGCGGATAAATATTATTAATCTGTTCAATAATGACCTGTGACAAATTTTGAAGCGTCTCAGATGAAACATTCTCCATATTATTAGACTGCATGCTGAATATAATTATCACAGAAGCAAACAATATAGATAAAACAGCGGTAACTGGTCCTTTATATTTCATCTTAGAAGCGATCGCCGTTACTGCCGCTCCCAATAATGTAGCAACAGCCATTGGGAGAAACGGCAGAAAAATTATTCCAACCAAACTGGTCAAATAAAATCCAAACCCAAGACCTAAGCTTATTCCATAGACAACAGTCCCTGTTCCCATTACTACAAAAGATATCAACAGGTTATCAAAATACATATTAAAAAATCGGCTTATAACTACATCAATTTTAGAAATCGGCAATGAACATAAAACCTCATAGCTGTTTTTTTGGAATATAACATTGCCTGATGATACTATACCGAAAAATAATATTAACAAACTTGTTGTCGCCGTTAGTATTACGGGAACGACATCAGCCATCCCCATCTGTATATACGTATATGAAAATAAACTGACATAGAAGATAAACATAATGCCAAGGAATATACGAAGAAGCATTAAATATATTATACGTTTTTTCTTTTGCTTGTCTTTGCCAAAGCGAATTTCATTTATCTTCCAAAAATTTGTCAACTGAATTTGAACCAGTTTTTTAATTTGACGAACCATCACTGACTACCTCCATAAATACTGACTCAAGTGTCTCGCCGTCTTTAACAAACTCATTCATATTACCTGATACTACAAGTTCACCATTTTTTATTATTGCTATCTTATTACATAACTTTTCAGCAACATCCAATACGTGAGTTGAAAAGAAGATTGATCCTCCTTCATTACAAATATTATGCATAATTTCTTTTAAAGCAATACTGGCTTTTGGATCAAGTCCCACAAAAGGTTCATCCAATATCAATAGTTTTGGCTGGTGAACTAATGCAGATATAATAGCTAACTTTTGTTTCATACCATGAGAATATGATGAAACCAAATCGCCCAGCGACCCGGTTATCTCAAAAATCTCAGAATATTCGCGTATTCTTTCTTCCCGAACTTCTGCCGGAACTTTAAAAACATCAGCAATAAAATTAAGATACTGAATCCCGGTTAAATATTCATATATATCAGGATTATCAGGTATATACGCGATCTCAGCTTTACACCGTATAGGATTTTCTTTTACTGAAACTCCGTCAATTAATATCTCACCTTCATCAAAATCATGTATACCAACCACACACTTTATTGTAGTGGTCTTACCTGCTCCGTTATGTCCTATAAATCCATAAATATCGCCGGAACTGATTTCTATATTTAAATTAGACACCGCCTTTTTTCCGCCTTTATAAGTTTTGCTTAAATTGTTAATTCTTAACATGACTTTTCTCCTTATTTAAAGTTGACCTAATCCAACTTACTGTCTATTTCTATATTTATATTTTCAGACATAACCAGTTCTTCAAAATATTCCAGCGGAAACGGCGGCAATGACAAAGGTTTAACAGCAATAGACAACAATTTCACTATATTATCATCAGCTGCAATTCTATTTGAACTTATTTTTCCACAAATTCGACATCTATGTATAATTGCCCATTCTCCATTTTCTCGTGCCCATACACTGATAGGTTCCATTATTCCCCCACAGTTAGCTTTTCTATCTCCGGGAATGTTATCTAAATGTATACTCATCAAACATTTAGGACAGTGATTACGGTTTCTTGTTCCGCATCCGTCAATCGGTACTAACTTATCACAGTTCTTACAAGTAAAACTTCTTTTATTATTTTTTCTATTCAAATTAATTCCTCCTAAAAGTTACTTCAATAACTTCGGGAGGTTATGCAGAGATTTATTTTATGCAAACCTCCCGGCTTGCTGCAATCTCCAATTTACCATATTTATACATAAATTTCTCCTTATTAAAAACATTATAATTTTTTGATTCACACTATATTTGACATTTAGGACAGTAATAAACTGTCCCGCCTAAATATGATTCTTTAGTTATCTCACTTCCGCATATAGAGCAGCCATTTTTATAGGTGTTTTTTGAAAGCTTTGTTTTATATCTTCCAGGACTTCCAAAAATATCTTTTTCCGTATCACGACCGCCATGTTCAGTCATATCCAGCAAAACAGATTTTATTGAGTTAAAAATGTTTTTTATATCTTCTTCACTCAATTCAGAGATTTTGTGTCTTGGTCTTAAACGAGCTTCAAATAATATGTCCTGCAGTACTCCATTACCTAGACCAACAAATCTTTGTTCTGTCGCCAAAAAGGCTTTTAAACTCAGCGACGGTTTCACCGAACTAAGTATATTTTTAAAATACTGATAACTAAATTCATCACCAATAATTGAAATACTCTTCTTGCCGCTTATATAATAATCATTATCATAATCTCCGTTATGACATATGATTCCACCATACATTGCTACTGTAAAAATCAAAGCACATCCGTCTTCAAAATCAATAATCAATTGATATTTTGATGGACGCTTTTCACCTGGAGTAAGCAAACGCAGATTTACACCATCGTTATAACATAATCTTTTTTCATCAGAAAAAACTATTTCAACAAATATTCCAACATTATTTACAGCAATTACTTTTTTTCCTGTTAAAATATCATTATATGATTCAACTTCGCCATTAAACCAGCAAAATTTGTGAGGTGAAGACGGAGGTATAACTGATTTAACCATTTTACCAACTATGTTTTCATTTAACTCACGTACTCTTGACAAAACTTCCGGTAATTCCAACACATTATCCACTCCCTTTATAAATTCACTTTATACCCATAAATCCTGCTTGCATACCTGATATCCATATAGTTTCATATTTATTGAAACCGCACTTCTTTAATATGTCAAGCTGACTTGAAATAGTTATCGGATAATAATTTACTCCATAACGGTTAATGTGACTTTCAGCCTCATTCTCGCTCTTTCCATTATTAATTTGATATTTTTTCCACCTTTTAAGCTGCATTGATTTACCAAAACCGGTATTCGGAGCAAAATTTTCAAAAGAAAATAATACTCCTCCTTTTTTTAATGCTTTATAACAGTTTAGGATTACACGTTCCCTGACAGTTTTGTTAAAATAATGATTAACCATAATTGAAGTAACAATATCATATTTATCACAAAATTCAATTTCTTCAGCAGACATCAGAAAAAACCTATTATTTTTATTTTTAAATCTTTCTCTTGTTATATTTAACATTTCTTCAGAAACATCACAAAATGCGAATTCATTAATATTAAAATAATTATAAGCTGCTTCAGCCATTTTCCCGGTGCCGCATCCAATATCAAGCCAATCTATATCTTTAAATTCTAATACATCAACAATATCAATAATCTGTTTAAAAAACTCATTATAGTATGGTACTGTTTTTTCTACTTTATCATTATATTCAAACGCATCAAACGCAGCGTTGTAAGTCGGCATAGATTTAACCTCACAAATTCTAAAATTCGTTTTATAACATCTCATTTTATTCAGAATATAAAAAGCTATTTGCTTATAAAAAATATACTTGTTTATAAAACAAGACATAAAAACAATTATGTCGATAATTTTACTTATTGTACTTCATTAACATAGTAAAGTCAACATATAATAAACACAATTTATATAAATTTTATATATCAGCAAACGTTAATATTGAAATAGAAAAAAATTTGTTGTATAATATTTTTTATACCGCATACCAATTAAGTGATATCGATTTATTATCCAATAAGTCATTGGAGGATATAATATGAAAAATTTTTATATGATTGGCGGAACTATGGGAATTGGTAAAACTTCAACTTGTAAATTTTTAAAAAACAAGCTCCCAAACTCAGTATTTTTAGATGGAGACTGGTGTTGGGATATGAACCCATTTCAGATAAATAATGAGACAAAAAGTATGGTAATGAAAAATATATGTTATATGCTTAACAACTTTTTAAAATGTTCGTGCTATGATAATATTATTTTCTGCTGGGTTATGCACAAGCAAGAAATTATAAATAGTATCTTAGAAACTCTTGATTTATCTGAAGTCAAGCTGCATTTAATTTCTTTAGTCTGTGAACGTCAAACGTTATATGATAGATTAATGTCTGATGTTGCCGCCGGAATAAGAAACACGGATGTGATTTTTAGAAGCATTGAGTATCTTCCTCTTTTTTATAAATTAAATACAGATTTGCTTGATGTAACCGACGTTTCACCTGAACAAGCCGCAAACTTAATACGAAATAATTACTAGATAAAAGGAGAAAACAAGTAAATGAAAATAATAGTAAACAAATATGAAAAAAAAGATATTAATGAAATGAAAAATATATGGAATGAGGTCGTTAGAGATGGTAACGCATTTCCGCAAATTGAAGAATTAACAGAAGTATCCGCTGCCAATTTTTTTGATGAACAGAGCTTTTGCGGTGTTGCAAAAGATTCTGAATCAAATATAATAGTAGGGTTATATATACTTCACCCAAATAATGTTGGAAGATGCGGTCATATAAGTAATGCCAGCTTTGCAGTAAGTTCATCTGTCAGAGGATATGGTGTTGGTGAAATATTAGTAAAACACTGCATAGAGCAAGCAAGAAAATTAGGCTTTAAAATATTACAATTTAACGCGGTGGTAAAATCAAATACTGCCGCTCTGAAATTATATAAAAAATTAGGATTTATTCAGCTTGGAATTATACCTAATGGTTTTCTTCTGCCAAATGGCACCTATGAAGATATAATCCCTCACTACATATCACTATAATAATTATTGTAAAGTGAATCTTCATTTGTTAAGAAAGCTTTTTATACTATACTAAATAAATCGGCTTTTCTAAAAAGCTTCAAACCAACAAAGATTATTATAGATAACCGGTAGACTGCAATATTGCACAACCTATATAAAAATAAAAGACATACTTGCTCAAATTAGTCATGAAGTTTGACCCCGTTACTTTCTCAGACAGCGGTCCACGCGCATGGCTGTCTTTTAAACGGATATTATATGAGCCAAACAAAAAACGCTTTCTTGTTTTTAAGAAAGCGTTCACTTTACAAATAACCTATTTTTAATTGATTTTACAAATCTTCATTATTTATCATAGAATCAATTTCATTAAAAGACCTTTCAGCTACCATTTCAGCTTTTTTCTTTTTATCTTTCACCCTTACTCCCAAATCTGATATTATTCCATAATTAATATTCATAGGCTGAAAATTTGTTATACTGCTGTTAGACACATAGTTTGACAATGCACCAATCGCAGTATCAGCTGAAAATGGTTTTAAATCTTTGCCCATTATTCTCTTTGCGGCATAAATACCTGCAAGCAATCCGCTTGCAGCTGATTCAACATATCCTTCTACACCTGTTATCTGACCCGCAAAAAACATTTTTTCATTCTCTCTCATTGAATAAAACTTATCAAGCGCACAAGGCGAGTTTATATAAGTATTTCTATGCATAACTCCGTACCGGACAAATTCAGCATTTTCAAGTCCCGGAATCATACTAAAGACGCGTTTTTGTTCACCAAACTTTAAATGAGTTTGAAATCCAACTATATTAAACATACTATGCGCCGCATTATCCTGTCTAAGCTGCACAACGGCATAAGGCTTATCCTCACAATGCGGATTTTTCAGTCCCACAGGCTTTAGCGGTCCGAAACGCATTGTATCCTCTCCGCGTTTTGCCATAACCTCGATAGGCATACACCCCTCAAAAACCTTTGGATTTTCTACGTTCTCATGAACCTCTGCAGTCTCAGCGGAAATCAAAGCATTATAAAATTTTATATATTCTTCTTTAGTCATAGGACAATTAATATAATCAGCGCCGCCCTTATCATATCTTGCAGCTTTAAAGGCTTTAGACATATCTATACTTTCATAGCTGACTATTGGCGCGGCAGCGTCATAAAAATGCAGATACTCCTGACCAATAAATCTGTGAATTTCTTCAGCCAAAACCTCTGACACTAAAGGACCTGCCGCTACAATCGTATATTCATCCGGGTTCAGTTTATCAACTTCTTTTTCAATAATTGTTATCTTTGGATTTTCCTTAATCTTCTTTGTAACTGCGGCAGAGAATCCCTCCCTGTCCACAGCCAACGCACCTCCTGCAGGAACTTTAGTTTCATCCGCACACACCATAATAAGTGAATTTAATTTACGCATTTCTTCTTTTAAAAGACCAACAGCATTATATATTCCATCAGCACGCAAAGAGTTACTGCACACCAACTCAGCAAAATTACTATTTTTATGAGCAGGAGAATATTTTTTAGGCTTCATCTCATAAAGCTCAACGTCTATTCCTAAATTAGCTGCCTGCCATGCGGCTTCACAACCGGCTAACCCGGCTCCGATTACTTTTAATTTCATATCAAACCTCAAACTGACATATTTTTTATTTCTCAGATTTCTTTTTTTTAGACTCCGGCTTTCTGACATAGTCACAGTCCTCATTATAACATACAAAGCTCAAAGGTCCGTTTTTTCTGAATGCATGTTTTTTCATAAGTATGCTTCCGCATTTGGGACATTTTTCATCACTAGGTTCATCCCAGGAAATAAAATCACACTCGGGCGAATGCTCACAAGCATAAAATGTCGCCCCCTTTTTAGACTTGCGTATCAAAACCTTACCGCCGCATTTGGGACACGGAACTCCAAGTTCAACAGTTATCGCCTTAGTATTTCTACATTCAGGAAAACCGGGACATGCTAAAAATTTCCCAAACTTACCTTGCTTATACACCATTTTTCTGCCGCACTTCTCGCATACTACGTCAGATTCCTCATCTTTTAACTCAATATCGCCTATTTTTTCTTCTGCTTCTTTAAGAGTCTTTTCAAACGGATCATAAAAATCTCTTATAACTTCTTTCCAGTTGGTAGAGCCGTCGGCGACATCCTCTATTTTGTCTTCCATATTAGCCGTAAATTTAGTATTAACTATATCCTTAAAATTTTCTTTCATCAAATCAGTCACTATATATCCAAGTTCTGTCGGAAACAGCGTCTTTTTTTCCCTAGCAACATAACCTCTAGCAGTAATCGTAGCAATTGTTGGAGCATAAGTACTCGGACGACCAATGCCTTCTTCCTCCATTGCTTTTACAATAGACGCCTCCGTATATCGAGGCGGCGGCTGGGTGAAATGTTGTTCCGGCTTAAGTTCAGAAAGTTTTAATTCCTGCCCTTCTGTCAATACCGGCAGTTTTTTTGCTTTTTCCTCTTCAGTATCCTTGCCTTCAACATACAGAGTAGTAAAACCGGCAAATTTAACAGTGCTTCCGCTGGCTTTTAACATATACTTATCAGTGGTTATTTCAGCGCTGACTGTATCCATTATTGCGTCAGACATCTGACTTGCCATAAAACGCTGCCAAATCAATCTATAAAGTTTAAACTGGTCAGGTTTAAATGTATCTTTATATTTTTCAGGAGAATTAGCCGCATAAGTAGGACGTATTGCTTCATGTGCGTCCTGTGCAGATTTTTTAGCCTTATACTGTCTTGGCGCAGACGGAATAAATTTATCACCAAACTTTTGTGAAATATAAGAACGCGCCTCATTTTGAGCCACTGTGGCGATTCTTAAAGAGTCAGTTCTCATATAAGTTATAAAGCCCATCTCGTAAAGCTGCTGTGCCGCCATCATAGTTCTTCTGGCCGTAAAATTCAGCTTTCTTGAAGCTTCCTGCTGCATAGTACTGGTGGTAAAAGGAGGCGAAGGACGACGCTTTGTTTCCTTTTTTATTATTTTGGACACAGCATAGTCGGAAGTTTTGAGTTCTTTTACAATTTTATCAGTGTCCTCACCATTTTCCAACGGAATCTTTTTACCATCCCTAGAGCCATAAAACCTTGCAATAAACGGCAGTTTTCCACTAACATTTGTAAGTTTAGCGTCTATTGACCAATATTCTGTTGGTTCAAATGCGTCAATCTCACGTTCGCGGTCAACAATCATTCTAGTTACAACCGATTGCACGCGTCCGGCGCTTAAACCTTTTTTTATTTTTTTCCAAAGCAGGGGACTTATTTGATATCCTACGATTCTGTCAAGTACACGGCGCGTCTGTTGAGCGTCCACCAAATCCATATCTATACCTCTGGCTTCTTTAACCGCTTCTTTAACCGCATCCTTTGTAACTTCATTAAAAGTTATTCTGCACGGACTCTTAGGGTCAATATCCAAAATATTTGCCAAATGCCATGAAATGGCTTCTCCCTCTCGGTCAGGGTCAGTTGCAAGATAAACTTTTTCGGCTGATTTAGCCTTTTTCTTTAATTTTGCTATTAAATCTCCCTTGCCTCTTATAGTTATATATCTAGGTTCAAAGTCATTATCTATATCAACTCCGAGCTGGCTCTTTGGCAAGTCGCGCAAATGTCCCATTGTTGCCTCTATATTATATGAACTTCCCAAATACTTTTTAACACTGTCAACTTTTGTTGGAGACTCAACTATAACCAGCTTCTTCTTTTTTTCAGAAGACTTGGTTTTTTTTGTAGAAGTTTTTCTCTTTTCCGCCATAATTTTCCTCCGTTATATACTAAGTGAATAAAGATTTCCGGCGTGCTGTGACACGGCGCCTTTCATTTGAAGTATAAGTATTGTACTGCTTACCTCAGATGACCTCATACCTGTGTTTCTCATAATCTCATCAATATGCGCCGGTTCGATACACTTATATAAATATTCTAAAATCCGCTGTTCTGAGTTATCAAAGTCTTTAAAGTCCGGTTTTTTATACGGCTCAATAACGGCGGGCTGTTTTCCTTTTATAACTGAACCTATCTGAATTTGATTTCTATTCTCTTTTTTTGTTTTCTCTTTCTCGATTTTGGTTATCTCATATTCATATTCATCTGTGCCATCCAGGTTGTTTAACCGAACAGCACTGCCAATACAATCTAAGCCATTATCCATTAAATCAGCAAATCTGTCATTATATTCTGATAATATATCCTCAGCTGAAGTAGTGACTATTGCTCCAACTTTCAAAAGCGAATTGGGCACATAAGAATTGTAATCTGTAGGACGTCCGGGAACTGCAAATACATCTCTGTCATATTCCTGTGCATAATTTGCAGTTATTGAGGTACCGCTTCTTATATGCCCTTCAACAATAACAGTTCCATAAGACAATCCCGATATAATTCTATTTCTTTCCTGATAATATTCAGCTCCGCCCAAATCCTCAGGCGGACGTTCAGAAATAATAATTCCATTATTTAATATTTCATAATATAAATTTTCATTCTGCGGAGGATAAATTGTATCTACTCCTCCTGCTAATACTGCAATTGTTTTTTGTCCGGCTTCAAGAGCTCCGGAATGAGCAGCCGCGTCAAGTCCAATTGCCATTCCGCTAACAACTATTATTCCTTCTCTTGCCAAATTAAAACATAACTTTTTAGTAAATTTAACGCTATCTTTATTACAGCGCCTTGTTCCGACAACTGAAAGCGTTAAATAATCATTTAGATTGAGATTATCGCCCTTCATATACAAAATCTGAGGAGGAACATCAGTATTCTTTAACAGTATTGGATAATCAGGTTCGGATATATGTATTATTCTAATATTATTTCTATTACAATAACCATAAATTTCTTCAGCAGATTTCAAATCCTTCTTTTTACATTCTGAAAATCTATAACCCAAAATATTTTTAAGTTTTCTTTCATCAAAATTTCCATTATAAATTTCTTCCGCTGTTCCGATATGAGATACGCAATCATGTATCAACTTAGGAGAATGTTCACAGACGCAATTTAGCCATATACACTTTAATATTTTTGACTCATCCATAAAAACACTCCTAAAAATTTATATTATAAAAAATTATAGCAAATACATCAGTATACCCGCGGCAATAGCAGCATTAAGAGATTCAACTTTTCCCCTCATAGGTATTCTTACTCTTATATCAGACATATTTAAAACTTCCTCTGATACACCAAAAGCTTCGCTTCCAACAACAATAGCAGTCTTAATAGACTCGTCTGCTCCTCTGTCAGCAATATACCGGTAAATATCCACACTGTTTTCTAAGCAGGAACAAATAATTTTAAATCCGTGTTTCTTCACATCATTTAATATTTCCGCGTTGTCCGCAAATACAAATTCAGTTCTGAATATTGACCCCATAGTCGAGCGAACTACCTTGGGATTATATATGTCAGCGCATCCCTTTAATAAGTATATTAATTCAATACCGGCTGCCTCAGCTGTTCTAATTATAGTGCCCAAATTTCCGGGTTCAGAAATACCGTCGAGAATTAATATTTTATTAATATCATTCAATTCAGATTTCTTAACAGATAAGTTTTTAATTGACACGGCGGCAGCAATTCCTTGTGGATTCATTGTGTCTACACTTTCTTTAAACAGCTTATCACTGACAGTATAGACAGAAATAGCGCTCTCGTCAAGACTTGTAACCAAATCTTTATTTTCAGAACTAAAATTTTCACTTATAATAATGAACATAATAGCGTCTCTGACATATTCAAACGCCTCTAAAACCATACGTTTTCCCTCTACAAGATAGGCGTTATTTTTTATACGTCCTTTTTTAGCGGAAAGTGAAGATATTAGTTTTAATTTCTTATTTTCTTTGGCAGTAATGCTTTCAATCATAAACTACTCCCTTAGATCTATAAACTTCTGAATATAGCAAAAGTTATACTCAAAAATGAGTATAACTTTAAATTTAACTATTTTACCTTTTCTACCAGCTTAGTGAAAGCAGCCGGATCAGATATTGCTATTTCAGACAACATCTTTCTGTTAATATTTATATTGTTCTTTTTAAGACCATTCATAAACTTGCTGTAACTAATACCATTCATTCTAGCAGCAGCATTTATACGGGCAATCCATAACTGTCTGAACTCCCTCTTCTTTGCTTTTCTGTCTCTATAAGCGTATGAAAGCGACTTCATAACCGCCTGATTAGCTGTCTTAAACAGCTTACTCTTAGCACCTCTGTATCCTTTAGCAAGCTTCAGGATTTTCTTACGTCTTGCACGAGTCTTAACTGCACCTTTTATTCTAGCCATAGTAATTTTCCTTTCCGAATTTTCAAAATAATGTAATTATCAAATCATAAATAAACCGTTTTAAGATTTATTTGTAAGGTATCATGCCTTTTATTGTAGCGGCATTAGCCTTTGACAGGTAACCCATTTTTCTGAGCTTTCTTTTTCTCTTCGTAGTCTTCTTATTAAGAATGTGACTTCTGTAAGCTTTTCCTCTTTTTACCTTGCCGTTTTTTGTAATACCGAAACGCTTTGCTGCGCCTCTGTGAGTCTTAATTTTAGGCATTGTTTTTTCTCCTTCCGTTTTCGTATGAAAATATGTTCTAAAGCATATTATGCATTATAATTAATTCTTCTTCGGTGTAATAAACATAGCCATGTTTCTGCCTTCCATCTTTATTCCTTTATCAACGCTTCCATATTCCTCAATAGCGTCCTTAAACTTCATAAGCATATCTCTGCCTAAAGATGAATGTGTGATTTCACGACCTCTGAACCTAACTGAAACTTTAACTTTGTCACCGTTTTGCAGAAACTTAATACCCGCCTTGACTTTAGTGTTAAAGTCATGCTCATCGATATTTGAACTTAGTCTTACTTCCTTAACCGCCACAACTTTTTGATTTTTACGGTTTTCCTTTTCACGTTTTGCAAGCTCAAACTTATGCTTGCCGTAATCCATAATCTTACATACCGGCGGTTTTGCCTGCGGAGCAATTTTAACCAAATCAAGGTTTTTCTCGTCCGCAAGTTCCAAAGCACGTGCAGATGATACTATACCAAGCTGTTCACCCTCAGGTCCAACAAGACGAACCTCTTTGTCTCTGATTTCGTCGTTAATCATCAAATCTTGCCTAGCTATATAAAACACCTCCAAAATAATTTAAAAATTTGCATAAAAAATGCGAAGTACAAAAGTACACCGCAATATCCATAAAATATTTATCTGTAATAATCGGATACCCTTTTGCTTTTCGCTAAGGGGAGAAGCGGCACTTCTGCTTTACTAAAAAATACTACCACATTATTTTTAATATGTCAAGCATTTTTTCAAAAATTATTATATTTATTTATTTTTACTAATATTTATACTAAAGCAATCAACCTATTAAAAAATTCTTGTATTATTTTACCAATTATGCTATAATAATGTCGTATTTAATATGCTGGAGGGTTCAGTATGAAAAACGCCATTTTATATTATAATTCTATAAAAAATAAATTTATCTTTAGAAAAATTATTGAGTCTAATATACAACGCTTACTTAAATCAACATTATATAAGATTTGTATTCTTATTTTACCTATATTTTTATCACTTGTCAACCCCGCGTTTGCTGAAACAACAACCAGCGATATTATTCTTTATCTAAATGGGAACATATTTTATTCATCATGTCCTATAATAGTAGAAAACGGAACTGCTCTTGCACCTTTCAGAGAAATAGCCGATACCTTTGGCGCATCCACTAGCTGGGATTCTTCATCTGAAACCATAACCTCAACTTTAAATGAAGTTACAGTTCAATTTAAACTTGGAAGCAATGTAATGATAAAATATGGCAAACCGGTAGAAATGGGATCCGAAACATGTTATTATGGCAATACAGCTATGGTTCCTGTCAAAGCTATAGGCGACGCTTTTGGTTATCCGGTTACATGGGACGAGTGTAACAGAGTGATTTTCCTGGGAGATGTTGTAAATATAAATAATAATCCCATGAACAATATAAAAATAACTAATGAATTTAGATATAATGATTATATCGGCGAATACAGCGGCGTAAGTATATTTTCAAATGGAAATGAAAACTTTGGTATGGAATTGCTGGGTATAAATGATTATTGGGGAAGTTCCTATGCTGAAACAATAGCAAAAATTGCTGATTGTGTTCCATATGCAAATGTGTATAATATAATTGTTCCTACTGCTCAGGAATTTTACGCGTCTAACAGCAAGAAGACCAATCAGACAGCAGCAATATCAGACGTATATGAACACATAATACAATACAACAAAAAGAATCTGAAACCAATAAACATTGTCCAAACATTATACGACCATGCTGCTGAAAAAATATACTTCTGCACAGACCATCACTGGACGCAAAGAGGAGCCTATTATGCTTATCAAAAATATGCTCTAGAAAATAAGTCAATTCCAGAAATTGATCCTTTAAACACTTTTGAAGTTCAGAACATATACGGTTACTATGGTTCACTATGTTCTTTCACTTCAGGAACATATGGAAATCAACTGCTCGCTCAAAATCCTGACATGCTTCAGTTGTTTTCTCCCAAATCGTCCAGTGAGGGCGCCGCTTACCGTGATCCGTTTATGCGTTCATATATACAAAGTATAAAAGTGATTTACCCTCCTGCCAAAAGCTACAGCTGCTTTATCGAAGGCGATTATCCTCTTGAGGTATTTAAAACAAACGTAAACAACGGAAAAAAGATTTGTATAATAAAAGATTCGTTTGGAGACGCATTCGCAACCTGGGCTGTAAATAACTATGAAGAAGTATATGTTATTGATTACAGAATGTTTAATGGAGGAACCTACGGAGACTATGGAAGCGGCAAAAATGATTTTAAAATAAGTGACTTCTATAATTTTGTCAAGTTTGACGACTTAGTTATAATAAGCTATCCAGTAACAGTTTCAACCGGTTCATCTGTTCAGCTTCTAACAAAAATGGTAAATTAAATATATAAGATTGGAGAATAAAAATGGTTCATATAGGTAACGACTGGGACGATCTTCTGAGTGAAGAGATTCAAAAAGAATACTACTTAAAATTGAGGGCCTTTCTTGCAAAAGAGTATAAAACAGCTACTATATATCCTGATATGTACGATATTTTTAATGCGTTAAAATTAACGCCGTATAATGATGTAAAAGTTGTTATTATAGGTCAAGACCCTTATCACGGACAAGGACAGGCACACGGTCTGTGTTTTTCAGTTCTGCCGGGTGTAACACCTCCTCCATCACTGGTAAATATATATAAAGAAATTCAGTCGGAATATGGAACAGAACCACCTAAAAACGGTGATTTAACTCGGTGGGCTAAACAAGGGGTATTGTTGTTGAATACAGTTTTGACAGTAAGGGCTGGTATGGCTAATTCCCACCGCGGAATGGGTTGGGAAATATTTACTGATAAAATTATTCAGCTTTTAAATAAACGCGAAAAACCTATAGTGTTTATTTTATGGGGAGGAAACGCAAAAAGAAAACAAAGTCTTATTACAAATCCTAACCATTTAGTGCTCACTGCAGCCCATCCAAGCCCACTTTCAGCTTACAATGGATTTTTCGGCTGCGGACATTTCAGGAAATGTAATGATTTTTTAATATCCACAAATCAGGAACCAATTGAATGGTGATTATAATAACTAACAAGAATAAAATTTACAGTTATTTCATAAATTCTCATTGTAAACTTTAAAAATGTATGTTAAAATATTTTTAAATATAAAAATGAGGTGTTTTTATGAATTTTAAAACTGGTATAAAATTAGCATCTATAACTATGGCAGCAGTGATAGGCACAGTTTCATTAACTGCATGTTCAATTCCAGGGTTTAAGTCTTCACCAACTCCGTCGCCTGCTTCTGCTCAAACAACTGCGGAACAAGCAACAAAGACCCCTGAAGAAGAAATTGTAGGCGAATGGAAAATTGAATCTATACTTGATAAGAGTGGTAATACCGTTTCGTTGTCAGACGTTGATTTAACCGGAACCCCCTTGGAGGAAATGTCCGGAGTGATAGGTATGGTATTAAAAACCGGAGTTACTTTAAACTTTAAAGCTGATAAAACAGTATCTTTTTCAGTTTTAAGCGGCAATTATGAAATAAACGACAATAAGCTTACGCTTTCAGTTCCGCAAGTTTCAAAATCAATTGAATTATCTTATTCTATTGATAATAATAACATGAAAGTTAAAATAGATTCTTATTCTATTAACCTTAAAAGACAATAATACAAAATGGATATCCGAGTTTCAACACTCGGATATCCATTTTGACTACCTGAGCTATTTACATCTGTAAATAGCTTTTTTGTGATAAATGTATAGTTCAATATTTTGTTTTTAATTCAACCTAAGCTTTCCTAAAATCGAAAATAATATGAAAATTCCAATATTTATAACAACTACTGTCGCACCGGTAGGTGTAGAGAAAAAATAAGAAATTATAAGTCCTAAAAGAAAACAAATAATTGAAATTACTGCTGAAACTATAACAACAGTTTTAAAATGCTTACATACTCTCATAGAAGTTAAAGCCGGGAAAATGATAAGACTAGAAATAAGCAGTGCTCCCATCATTCTCATTCCTAGAACTATGGTTATCGCCGTCAAAATAGCAATCAGCATATTATATACATTTGCCCTGATACCTGTTGCATTTGAAAATGTTTCATCAAAGGTAACAGCAAAAATCTTATTATAAAACAGAACAAACAGTACTATTACAACTGCTGACAAAACAACACTTAACAGAACGTCATTTAAGGTCATAGCCAATATACTGCCGAAAAGATAGCTGTTTATATCAGTATTCATACCCGTTGTCATAGATGCCACAAGTATTCCGAATGCAAGTGCACCCGTAGAAATTATAGCTATTGCGCTGTCACCTTTAATACTGCTGTTTTCGCTTAACCGAAGAAGCAAAAATGCGGCAATAATAACTACAGGAATAGTAAATTCCATAGGCGCCCAATTAAATGCTGTGGCTACTGCAATAGCCCCGAATCCCACATGGCTTAGTCCATCACCAATCATTGAATATCTTTTCAAAACTAAACTAACTCCCAGAAGAGATGCGCATAAAGACACCAAAACTCCTACTATAAGAGCTCTTAATATAAATGAATAAGAAAACATAATATGTAATGTTTCAATCATGTTTATGACCTCCAACAAACTCAATTCCTATTTTAGACCGTGAGTATTCTTTGGACGGTCCGTCAAACATCACACTTCCGTCTTCCAAATGTAAAATTCGGTTTGAATATTTAACTGCACAATGGATATCATGGGATACCATTACAATAGTTATACCATTTCTGTGCATTTCGTTTATTATATTAAAAAACTCAGTTGTAACAACCGGATCCAAGCCGGTTACAGGCTCGTCCAAAAACAATATTTTTCTTGTAGCACACATAGCGCGTGCAAGCAAAACTCTCTGCTGCTGTCCACCGCTTAGTTCACGAAAACATTTAGACTTTATATTGGCAATGCCCAACAGTTCCATTTTTTCCAAGGCAAGCTTTTTATCAGATAATGAATAAAAAGGTTTAAAAACTCCTCCTTTTAAACATCCTGACAAAACCACTTCATTAACAGAAGCAGGAAAATCTTTCTGAACCGGCGTCTGCTGAGCCAAATAACCAATATCAGACTGCACAAGCCCGTCACCGTATTCTACACTGCCGCTTTCTGTTGATTTTAGATGCAGTAAGGCCTTCAAAAGTGTACTTTTTCCGCTACCGTTACGACCTATTATACTATAGTAGTCACCTTTATTTATTTCAAAAGATATATTATTTGCTACTATAAGTCCATCATAACTCAAACTCACATTTTTACACTTAATTAATGACACAAAATCAACTCCCAATACAAATTTTGTTAAGTCATTTTTCTCTTAAATAAATTTAAAGATTAGCGAAACAAATTTACACGCTGAACAGATTGTGTTCTGAAGTATATTTGTCCGCTAATCTAAATTTTATATTACTATGCAGTTTTAGGTCTCTTTTTTGAACTTTTTTGTTCAGTAATAATTTTAGGAGAACCCTTTTTCAAAACACTGTCACGTGTTATAATAACCTTTTTAGCGTCAGGCATTGAAGGAATCTCATACATTATATCCAGCATAATATCCTCAACAATCGTCCTTAGACCTCTGGCTCCAGTCTCACGCTCAACTGCTCTCTTAGCTATTTCCTCAACTGCGTCATCCTCAAAGTCAAGTTCAACGCCGTCCATTTTCATCAAAGTCTTATACTGTTTCAAAAGCGCATTCTTCGGCTCACTGAAAATCTGCTTCAAAGCTTCAAGATTTAAAGTATCAAGAGTTGTAATTATCGGCAGTCTGCCGATAAGCTCCGGTATTAGTCCATATTTAACTAAATCCTCCGGGGCTATCTCCTTTAGAATATCTCCGCGGTTACGCTCTTTTTTGCTTTCAACTTTGGCGCCAAAGCCAAGAGTTTTATCAGATACGCGAGCTTCGATTATTTTCTCCAGCCCTTCAAATGCTCCTCCGCAAATAAACAATATATTTGTAGTATCTATCTGAATAAAGTCCTGATGCGGATGCTTTCTTCCTCCATTAGGAGGAACATTAGCTACCGTTCCCTCAAGTATTTTAAGCAAGGTCTGCTGTACGCCCTCGCCGCTAACATCCCTGGTTATAGAAGGATTTTCAGATTTTCTGGAAATCTTATCAACTTCATCAATATATACTATACCTTTCTCAGCAAGAGCGATGTCATAATCTGCTTCCTGAATCAGCTTAAGCAAAATGTTTTCAACATCTTCTCCAACATAGCCAGCTTCTGTAAGTGAAGTGGCGTCAGCAATTACAAATGGCACATTTAAACGTTTTGCCATAGTTTGAGCAAGGAAAGTTTTTCCCGAGCCTGTTGGTCCTATCATTAAAATATTGCTTTTCTGAAGATCAACATCTCCGCTGTCTGAATCGGTGCCAATTCTTTTATAATGGTTATATATAGCAACTGATAAAGCTTTTTTTGCTTCATCCTGACCTATAATATAATCATTTAAAAATTCATGAAGTTCTTTTGGTTTTGGTAATTCTTCCAAACTTTCAATCTTTTTATTGTTTTCATTTTCCGTCTCAACGTCCATTTCCATTATATCAATGCAAAGGTCAACGCATTCGTTGCAAATATTTGCAGCCGGCCCTTGAATCAATTTTTTAACCTGACTGCGGCTTTTGCCGCAAAATGAACACCTTTCCTGGTTGTCGGTGCTGCTTTCAGACATACACAATCCTCCAATAATAAAATTTAACGTTTAGTAACTATATTGTCAATAAGTCCGTATTTTAATGCTTCTTCAGCATCCATAAAATTATCTCTTTCTGTGTCTTGCTTAACAATATCAATCGGCTGACCGGTATTCTCACTTAAAATCTTATTCAAGTTTTCTTTTATTTTGAGCATTCTCTCAACATGAATCTTCATGTCTGTCGTTTGGCCCTGAACACCGCCGAGAGGTTGATGTATCATAATCTCACTGTTAGGAAGTGCAAATCTTTTTCCTTTTGCACCCGATGAAAGCAGGAATGCTCCCATTGATGCAGCCATTCCAACACAGATAGTAGAAACATCCGCTTTTGTATACTGCATAGTATCATAAATTGCCATACCTGCTGTCACAGAACCACCGGGGCTGTTAATATAAAGATTAATATCCTTATCTGGATCTTCGCTATCTAAAAACAGAAGCTGGGCAACAACTAAACTTGCTGTAGCGTCATTAACTTCATCTGACAAAAAAATTATTCTATCTTTAAGCAATCTGGAAAAAATATCATAAGACCGCTCACCATGACCTGTTTGTTCAACTACGTATGGAACTAAACTGCTGTTTCTAATAATTTTACTATCCATATGATTACCTCCAATAAAAAAAATATGTTAATAATTAATGATACAATAAGGCTGATTTGAAAATAATCCAAATCAACCTTAATTCTATGTTATTTAATATAGAGTATTACTCAAAATCAGCGCTCTCAACCAAAAGATTAATTGCTTTTTCTGCCTTTATTCTAGCTTTAACGTCATCTTCTTTTATATATTTCTTAATGTCGTCAATCTTCATGCCGTTTTCTTCACTAATCTTTTGATATTCGTTTTCAACGTCTTCATCTGTAGGTTCTATTTTTTCAACTTCAGAAACCTTTTCAAGAACCAGCGTAGTCTTAACACGCTTTTCAGCCTCAGGCTTATACTGCTCGCGGATTGTATCCATAGTCTGACCTGTATACTGCATATAAGTATTTAAGTCGATTCCCTGATAACGCATCTGCATATCCATATCGCGAATCATACTGTCAATTTGCGAGTCAATCATCTCATCAGGAATATCAATTTCTGTGTTTGCACACACAGCGTCTATAACATTCTGTTCAGTCTCATGCTTTGCTTTATCTTCATTAGCCTTTTCAAGCTTTGCCTTTATATCAGCCTTATATTCGTCAAGAGTATCAAATTCACTGACATCCATTGCAAAATCGTCATCTGCTTCAGGAAGTTCTTTAACCTTTAAAGAGTTGATTTTAACTTTAAACACAGCGTCTTTTCCAGCTAAATCCTCAGCATGATACTCGTCAGGGAACGTCACTTTAACTTCAACATCATCTCCAACATTCTTACCTAGCAATTGATCCTCAAATCCGGGAATGAACTGACCAGATCCAATTGTCAAATCAAAGTTTTCACCCTTACCGCCCTCAAATGCAACGTCATCAACAAAGCCCTCAAAATTAATGTTAGCAATATCATCAGCCTGAACAGCTCTGTCTTCCACAGGAACCAGTCTTGAATTTCTTTCTCTTAACTTTTCTATTTCTTCATTAACATTTTCATCAGTTGTTTCATAAACAGCTTTCTCAGCTTTTACACCCTTATATTCGCCGAGCTCAAATTCAGGTTTAACTACAACCTTAGCTGTAAAGATAATTTCTTTGTCCGGCTCAATCTTTTCACTCTTTAAATCAACTTCAGGCTGAGCTACCGGAGAAATTCCGTTTTCTTCCACCGCTTTATCATATGCGTCTGGAAGAACAAAGTTAATAGCATCTTCATAAAAAACTTCTTTTCCATAGGCTTTTTCGATGATAATCCTAGGTGCTTTTCCTTTTCTGAATCCAGGCATGTTAATCTTCTTAACATTTTTCTTATAAGCCTTTTGAACCGCTTTTTCAAATTCCTCAGGTGAAACTGAGAATTCAAAACTAACAATATTCTTATCCGTTTTTTCTACATTACCCATAAAAAATACCTCACTATGTTAAATTTCTGTCTAACGCATTTAATGATTATAACATATAAGAATTGAATAGACAAGTACTTTCAAAAAAAATTATATGTTACTTTTAACAAATTTTACACAAGTTTTGGAATAAAATTCAAGAAATCACACGAAACTAACGATAAATTGACACCATTCACATCACCTTGTCTTGCAAATTTTTGTGCAGCAGCATGCAGATGTCCATATATACATTTTTTTACTCCATATTCTTTCATTATATCAATAAACTCTAAATTTTGACCTCCTATTTCGACAGGAGGATAATGCATCGCAACTATAATTTCTTCAGAATTATTCCTCTTTGCGTCTTCCAAAGAGAGAATCAATCTTTGTTTCTCTCTCAAAAAAATTCTTTTATCCTCTTCACTTGAATTTTCTCCGGCTATATTCCAGCCCCTTGTACCGCATATAGCAGTTCTCCCATACATGAAAGCATTGTTATGAATAAACTTTATTGTATTAAAATCTTTTCGTTCTAAAAAATTATTTAGTTTATTCATAGTTGTCCACCAATAATCATGATTGCCTTTCAAAATCACTTTTGTTCCATTTAAGTTATTAATATATTCAAAGTCAGCGACAGAATCGTCTAAATATGTAGCCCATGAAATATCACCGGGCATAATGACAATATCATCGGCCCCAACAATCTTCTGCCAATTGCTCTGCATTCTTTCAACGTAATTACGCCAGCGTTCTCCAAAAACATCCATTGGCTTATCCACACTAAGCGGCAGATGCAAGTCTGAGATTGCAAAAATTGCCATTTTATCACCTCTGTCACATGAATATTTTAAATTTAAGAATATAATTTTATAACCCGGAAATAATAATACTGTACAACGAAAGGAGGAATTATCATGGACAATAATAAAATCGTTTGCAAGGTAAAAAACTGTGAGTATCATACAAGCGGAGATCTTTGCACAGCTTCCCAAATTGAGGTGGGTGGCGGTACAAAGTGCTGCAGCTCATGTGATACAGAATGTATAACATTTAAACCCTGCGAATAATTCCTATTCATTAGGTAAGGTTTTGATTAATAATATATTATTATCATAACCAAACTTCTAAATTCTATAAAAACGAATCAACGGCTGTCTCAATTGAGACAGCCTTCTTTTATTTAATATTTAAAGCTTTTTTAATTGACTTATACATTTCGTCTGCGTCTATTATTTCATCAAACCGAATTTCTTTTCCGTTAAGTGCAGCCAAAGACTCCGGTATTTCCATTTCGCTCTTCTCTTTCAATAAATCCAAAAGCTCAAACTCATTTTTATCATATGGTTCAATCCCCAGAGCAGATAATACTGCTGCATTGAACTTAAATGGACTTGCCGTAGACGCTATAATCGTTTTTGTCATATCACCTGTTTCTGTAACATATTGCTTATACACGTCAACAGCAACAGCTGTGTGAGTGTCGAGTGTATAACCATCCTCAGCAAATGTTTTCCAGATTTGAACTTTTGTAAAATAATCATCACAGCAGCCGCCCCAAAATAACTTAGTTATTTTGTTATGCATAGTTTTTGTAAGTCTATACTCTCCGCCAGCTGACAGCTTATTCATTAAGTCATTTATCTTTTTATCGTCATTTCCTGAAATATCAAACAATAGTCTTTCCAAATTGCTTGAAATAAGGATATCCATAGAAGGCGAAACGCTTTGATAAAATTCCCTGTTTTTGTTGTATACACCAGTTTTAATAAAATCTGTCAGAACATCGTTTTTATTTGATGCGCAAATCAGTTTATTAACCGGAAGTCCCATTTTTCTTGCATAGTATGCGGCAAGTATATTACCAAAGTTGCCTGTTGGAACGCATACATTTATTTTATCACCATTCTGTATCTCTCCGCCTTCAACCATATCACAGTAAGCAGAAAAATAGTACACAATCTGCGGAACCAATCTTCCCCAATTGATAGAGTTAGCAGATGAGAATGCAAAACCATTCTTTTCTAACTCGTCGCTTATCTCAGAATTAGTAAATATCTTTTTAACTCCAGTTTGCGCATCATCAAAATTACCGCTTATACCTTCAACGCATACATTTCTTCCATCCTGCGTAATCATCTGCAGCTTTTGAATATCGCTTACGCCTTCACTTGGATAGAAAACAATAATTTTAGTTCCGTCAACGTCCTTAAAGCCTTCTAAAGCAGCTTTTCCCGTATCGCCCGATGTAGCAACCAAAATAACTATTGTTTTGTCCTCGCCTGTCTTTTTCATGGCAGTAGTCATAAAATGAGGCAGAATTTGCAGAGCCATATCTTTAAATGCGCATGTGGGTCCATGCCATAACTCTAAAATATACTCACTGTCATTTATTTTAACAACAGGAGCAACCTTCTCACTGCTGAACTTTCCGTCTCCATAAGCTCCCTCAGTGCATTTCTCAATTTCCGACTTAGTAAAATCAGTTAAAAACTTAGATAAAATAAAATTAGCTCTTTCAATATATGTTTTACCAAGCAGACTCTCAATATCCGCTTTTTTTATTTTTGGAAATTCGTCTGGAACAAACAATCCGCCGTCATCAGAAAGCCCCTTTTTTATAGCTTCGGCAGAAGTAAGTTTTACGTTTTTGTTCCTCGTACTGATATAATTCATTTTCATCAAACCTTTCAAAAGATTTATTTCAACAATAAAATAGAGGCTGTGTTTATATCACAGCCTCTATACAATATCATAAAAATTAACTTAAGTCAATATTTTAACTTTAATTATATGATTAAAAATATATCTTAACAATCTCAACTCATTTTAAATAATTATATTACAATTAAACAATATATTTCTTAACGTTTGCGCCGGCTGAATCAGCCTCAGCGCTTACCATCATAGTAAACGAAACGTTAAATGCGCCGGCCAGCTTTTCTAAATCACTGATAAATTCTTCAATAGAATTCATATCACCGTTTGGAACACTTTTGAAAACACTGTCAATAAATATATGAGTAATATCATAATCCTGAGCTATCAAACCACATATTAAACCTTCAAACATATCAAAGTTTTTAATATTAAAATCCTCAGTATTAATCATTCTAACTTTTCTGTCAATATCATGAATCAAACGGTTTCCGTCTGTGATACAAACAACATTGCCATTTTCTACATTAACAGCATTATTAACGGCTTCAATGAGTTTTTTTGTCTTTCCGCTGCCCTTTAATCCAATATGTATCTTAATCATAATAATTACCGCCTTTCCATTCTAGGATTTTAATTAAAATCCAAAACCTGACCAATCGTCTAATCAATCAAAGTTTGGATAAATATTATTTTATTCTTAAAGATATTTTAACATATATATTCAAAATATACAAGACTTATTTTAAAAATATTTATAAATTTAATAAATTTGCTACTTTAATCTTGATTCTAGCTTCTCTTTGTCTGCTTCATATCCCGGTTTGCCCAATAGAGCAAACATATTTTTCTTGTAGCTCTCAACTCCCGGCTGGTTAAATGGGTTTACTCCCAGCAAATATCCGCTTATGCCGCAGGCTTTTTCAAAGAAATATACCAATTGACCAAATGTATATTCGTCCAGCGATTCAAGTTCAATAACAAGGTTTGGAACCCCGCCGTCGGTATGCGCCAAAAGAGTACCTTCAAAAGCTTTTTTGTTTACATAATCCATAGTTTTGCCTGCAAGGAAATTAAGACCGTCTACATTATCACTGTCTTCAGTTATTTCTATATCGCTTTTTGGATTTTTAACATATAACACTGTCTCAAAAATCTGTCTCATACCGTCTTGTATGTACTGCCCCATAGAATGCAAATCTGTTGAAAAACATGCTCCGGCCGGGAAAATACCTTTTTGATCCTTTCCCTCGCTTTCGCCGTACAGCTGTTTCCACCACTCAATAAAGTATTGAAGCTCAGGCTCATAATTTACCAGCATTTCTATATTTTTTCCTTTTTGGTGTAAAATATTCCTTATAGCTGCATACTGATAACATTCATTTTCTTTAAGAGAAGGTTTTGAATACATTTCACGCGCGTCAGCAGCTCCCTGCATCATTTCATCAATATCAGCGCCCGATACAGCAATCGGAAGCAAACCTACAGCTGTCAAAACTGAATATCTTCCTCCAACATCATCAGGCACGACAAAAGTTTCGTATCCTTCTTCGTCAGCCAAATTTTTTAATGCTCCTCTAGCTTTGTCTGTGGTTGCATAAATACGTTCTTTAGCGCCTTCTTTTCCATATTTATTTTCAAGATAGTTTTTTAAAATTCTAAAAGCAATAGCGGGTTCTGTAGTAGTTCCGGATTTGGAAATAATATTTACCGACACATCCTTATCTTCTATTGTTTTTAAAATTCCATTTAAATAATTTGGACTAATATTATTACCGCAAAAAATAATCTGAGGTTTTTGATTAAAATTATAAAACGGACCGCCTAAAAACTCGCAGGCAGCTTTAGCACCCAAATATGAACCGCCAATTCCTACTACGAGCAAAACATCGCTGTCATTTCTAATTTTATGAGCTGCCGATTTTATTCTGCTGAACTCTTCCTTATCATAATCTACAGGCAGGTCAATCCAGCCCAAATAATCATTGCCTGCTCCGGTTTTACTCATCAAAACCTTATCTACAGCCTCTATCTGCGACTGCATATTATCAACTTCTTCCTGAGAAAAGAAGCCGAGAGCTCTTCGATAATTAAATACAACATTTTTTTTCATATCTATTTGCTCCTTTATATTAGTATAAAATTTAATTATATTTACTAATAAATATTTTACCATATTAGTAAATTTTGTGCAATACCTATTATTGAAAATAAAAAAAGTTTTTTTAGGGAATAATGTTTAATGTGATTTAATTCAAATGAAATCGACATGGATTTTTATATATTTAAAAATAAATAATAATAAATTTTCATCAGTTAATTTCATTATTAGTATTAACATGTAAAAGATGATTTATTTTAACCATAATTTACTTGTATAATAAACAATAAATAATCACAAAATACTATTGCAACACAGAAAAAAATAAGGAGTGAAAACAAAATGTCAGATTCAAATAGCTCAAATAACTTGGTAGTTCCACAGGCAAAAGCTGCTATGGAACAGTTCAAGATGGAAGCAGCATCAGAAGTTGGTGTAACACTCAACAAGGGTTACAACGGAGATTTAACATCTAGACAGGCCGGAAGTATCGGTGGACAGATGGTTAAGAAGATGATTCAGAAGTATGAGCAGGATATCGCGAACAGCCAACAGGGCTAAGAAAACGGTAAATCCTATCTTTTGGAAATTTATTCAAACATCAGAAGAAGATAGCGTAAAATATAACTAGTTGGCGCAGTTTATTAGCTTTCCTGATTTATAATAAATTTTCAAAATAAGCGTCAAAGTTTAAGAGGAAGCCGAATCGGCTTCCTCTTTTGCTATCTAATTTTCATCGTGATGACTATGTCCGCAGCCGCAGCTATCTGATTTAACATGTTTTTTATATTGATGATCAGGTGTAATAATACTGTCTATTTTTATCTCCTGATAATCCTTTCCGCTCTCTATACACTTTCCACAGTTATCACACAGCTTCATAGGATTAAGGTCACAGTAATCACATTCACCGCAGCCGGTACAAATTCTGTCATACAGCACGCATTGTCTTCCCATCAGCTCACATCCTCTATTAAATAGATTTTAAATCAAACAAACTCGTCTGCTGCTTTTAATACGCCGATTTTTGCGCTGTCGTAGATTACTCCGCCCTGCATATAGGCAATATAAGGTTCACAAATCGGAGCGTCAGCTGACAATTCAATGGATGCGCCCTGAACAAATGCTCCGGCAGCCATTATAACAGGATTTTCATATCCCGGCATATCCCACGGCTCAGGTGTAACAAAACTATCAATAGGCGAGCCTTTCTGAATTGCCTGACAAAATTTAATAACATTATCCGGCGTTTTTAGTTTAACTGCCTGAATAATATCGCTTCTGGCAGAATTAACCTCCGGACATACTTCAAATCCCAGCTCTTTAAACATGGCAGCGCAAAGCACTGCTGTTTTTATGCTCTCAGAGACAATATGAGGAGCCATAAATAGACCCTGGAACATGTTTCTGTTCATGCCAAGACTGGCTCCAACATGTTTGCCAAGACCGGGAGCTGTCAAACGGTAACCTACTTTTCTTACACATTCAGCTGTGCCGGCAATATAACCGCCGCTTAACGCCAAACTTCCCCCTGCGTTTTTTATCAGCGAGCCAACAATCAAATCCGCACCAAATTCAGTCGGTTCCTTAGTTTCGACAAATATACCGTAACAATTATCAACAATACAAATTGTTTCCGGGCTAACATGCTTTACAGTTTTAATTATATTTCCGATTTCTTCAACGGTCAGCGAATCACGCCAATCATATCCCCGTGAACGCTGTATCAAGACAGCTTTGATTTTTTCAGATTTTAATAGTTCTATTATACTATCATAATCAATTTTGTTTTGATCAGTTAAATCAACCTGACGATATGAGACTCCATAATCTTTTAAAGATCCCATATCATCATAATCGCCTTCACGGATTCCTATTACCTCTTCCATTGTGTCATAAGGAGCGCCAACCACAGAAGCAAGAACATCTTCCGGTCTTAAAACCCCAAACAGACATGCCGAAATAGCCTGCGTTCCCGAAACAATATTGTGTCTTACCATTGCGTCTTTAGCACCTAGAATTTCGGCATAAACTTTATCAAGAGCGTCTCTGCCCATATCATCATATCCATATCCGGTTGTCTCCCCAAAGTGAGCATATGAAATACGGTTATTCTGAAAAGCTTTAAGAACTTTTGCCTGATTATATCCTGCGGTCTCTTCAATCTCCGCAAACCGCTCTTTAACTTTCTCATTTACTTTCTTATAGAGTTCGATAGTGGAGTCTTTTAATCCAAATTCTTCTTTCAAATATTCAAATGAGTTATTTTGCATAATCGAGATTGTTCACATCCTCTTTAGAGAGAACATTAACGCCATTCTCTCTTAAAACATTAATAGAAAGATCCAAATCGCTTGTTTTTAAAACGATAACCGCCTTGCTTGACTTTTCACCAATAAATGAATATATGTATTCAATACTAATATTCTTATCTTTTAAAAGCTCAATTACATTGCTGAAAGCACCAACGCTGTCTGAGATAGATATAGCGATTACATCAGATATATTTGCAGTCATATTATTGCCCCTTAAGACTTTTTCTGCATTTTCCTCATCATCAACAATCATTCTGAGTATTCCAAAATCTGTAGTATCGGCAATATTAATCGCCCTTATATCAACGGAATTTTCAGACAATATCTTTGTTATTTCAGCCAATCTTCCCGGACGGTTTTCCATAAATACAGAAATCTGTTTTACATACATTCCTATCTCCTCCTTTATAAAGTGTTATAATAATATTATATATTACGTCCCAAATCAAAAGCTTTTAAATTTACATCTATAACTTTCGCTGGAACTGTATTTTCAAGAGCAGACTTCCAAACGTCTTCGGGTATATCTGTCTGCTTTGACAAAACACCAATTAAAACGACATTAACAGTTTTTATATTGCCTGCTTCAAACGCTAATTTATCAGCATCTACTGATATAATATTAACTTCTTTTGATTTAATTTTTTCCACTATATCATTTGGATACTCTTTAGCGCCTATAATAACGGGCATTGGGTCGATATTCTGTGAATTACAGATTATCTTACCGCCTTTTTTCAAATATGGAAGATAGCGGTATGCTTCCAATTCCTCAAATGCCAGGATTATATCTGCGCCGCCTTTGTCGATAATAGGGGATTGAACTTTTTCACCAAACTTTACATAAGTTACAACGCTTCCGCCCCTTTGTGACATACCATGGACTTCAGACACTTTGACGTCATAACCCTCGCTCATTAACATGTTTCCCAGTATTCGGCTTGCAAGTAATGTTCCCTGCCCGCCTACTCCAACTATCATAATTGATAAGCCTTCACTTTTTTTCATAATTCAATCCTCCTATTCAATTGCGCCGAAACTGCACACATTTTGACATAATCCACATCCAACGCAAAGAGTTTTATCAATCTCTAAGTAATCGCCTCTATCCACAATTGCAGGACATCCAAGTTTCATACACATCTTGCATTTCTTACATTTCTCATTATTAATTTTTATCGGGCCGGGGAATTTTACTGATTTTAACAACGCGCACGGTCTCTGCACTATCACAAGAGACGGCTCGTCAGACGCAAGTTCCTCTTTTAAAACCTTTTCACACTGTTTTAAATCAAATGGGTCAATAATAGAAACTCGGTCAATCCCCACAGCTTTTCCAAGCAGTTCTAAATCAACCTGTTTCGTCTTTTCACCCTTTAGAGTTTTTCCCGTCGTTGGATTATCCTGATGACCAGTCATACCCGTAATAGAATTATCCAAAACTAAAACTGTGTTTATTCCCTTATTATACACTATTTCAACAAGACCGGTAATTCCGCTGTGAATAAATGTTGAATCACCCAAAACCGCAACCGTATTTTTTGCGAATTCTTCTCCTCGTGCTAAAGACATACCAAACGACATGCCGATACTTGCGCCCATACAAACCACTGAATGTATAGACTGAAGCGGCGCAACCGCTCCCAGAGTGTAACATCCTATATCACCGCAGACATTAACTCCCATTTTTTTAAGAACATAAAAGATTCCTCTATGCGGACAGCCGGGACAAAGCACAGGGGGGCGCATAGGAACCTCTTCGTCAACCGTATCAAATTCAGGACAGGCTTGACCTGAAATAAGTTCTTTAATCTGACGTGTAGAAAATTCATAGCACATCGGAAAGAGTTCTTTTCCTATTACCTTTACACCGATATTGTTACAATGTTCCTCTATAAATGGGTCAAGTTCCTCAACAACATATAAAGTATCAACATTCTTTGCAAACTCTTTTATTATGTTAACAGGCAATGGATAAACCATTCCCAATTTAAGTACGGAAACGGAATCTCCAAAAGCTTCTTTCACATAATTGTAGCACATACCGCTGGTAATAATACCGATTTTTTTGTCGCCGTACTCAATTCTATTAAGCGGTGTTGTTTCTGCGTACTCACGCAGTCTATTTATTCTATCTTCAACCTCGGGATGTTTTTTTATCGCATTGCCGGGCATCATAACATATTTTGCTATATCTGCAGTGTATGGTTTAACTTCAACTTCCTGTCTTTCAGACAGCTCAACAATACTTTGTGAATGTGAAACTCTTGTAGACAGTCTATATATAACAGGCGTATCAAAGTTCTCACTCATCTCGTAGGCGGCTTTTATAAACTCTTTGCACTCACTGCTGTCAGACGGCTCTATCATCGGAACTTTAGAGGCCTTAGCATAATTTCTGCTGTCCTGCTCATTTTGAGAAGAGTGCATACTCGGGTCGTCAGCGACGCCGATAACCAAACCACCGTTAACACCTGTATATGCCACTGTAAACAATGGGTCAGCTGCTACATTAAGGCCGACATGCTTCATGGCACAAAACGCTCTTGCACCGCCAACTGAAGCACCTATAGCAACTTCCAAAGCCACCTTTTCATTCGGTGACCACTCAGCATAAATTTCATCATACTTTGCCGCGTATTCTGATATTTCAGTACTCGGCGTTCCGGGATAAGCAGTTGAAACATGTACTCCATTCTCATAAAGTCCGCGTGCAACAGCCTCATTACCAAGCATAAGCTTTTTTTCCATAATATGTATCCTCCTTTAGAATCTAAACCCTATATGTAAGAACAAACTAATCCTGCTCTCTCAAATCAATAATTCTCTTTGCTTTTCCTGTCGTCCTCTCAATCGACTTAGGCTCAGCAAGTCTAAGCTTTGCTCGAAGCCCCAGTACACTGTGAAGACGTTCTTTCATTTCATTTTCTAATTTTTCTATCTCGGAAAATCTTTCAAGGAGCGAACCGTCAACCAATTCAACAACAATTTCAAGCGTATCAAGCATATTTTCTCTTCTCAAAATCAGCTGGTAATTCGGGCTCACCTGAGGAAACTCAAGAACAACGCTCTCAATTTCAGACGGGAACAGATTTACGCCTTTTATTTTGAGCATATCATCAGTTCTGCCCTGAATCGGAGCAAGTCTGTAAGACGTTCTGCCACAAGTGCATGGTTCAGGTATGATATACGAAATATCTCTGGTTCTATACCTCAGAACAGGCATAGCCTCTTTTGTTAAAGTTGTTATAACAACCTCACCGGATTCTCCGTAAGGGAGTACTTCTCCGGTTTTAGGGTCAATTATTTCAACGATAAACATATCCTCATTAATATGTTCACCGCACTTATATATACATTCACCCGAAACGCCCGGTCCCATAACTTCTGTTAAACCATAATTTGAAGTAACCAAAATACCCATTGAATCTTCCAGCTTCTCTCTCATCTTCTCGCTCATAGCTTCTGAGCCGAAAAATCCATATTTCAATTTAAAGTTATCTCTTGGTATTCCTTTTTCTTTTATCATCTCAGACAGATACATTGCATACGATGGTGTTGCAACAAGCGCAGTTGTTCCAAAATCCTGCATAAGCATCAACTGTTTCTGAGTGTTACCGCTGGACATAGGAACGATGGTTGCTCCAACCTTTTCAATACCGTAATGAAGTCCAAATCCGCCGGTAAACAATCCATATCCAAATGAAATCTGTACAACGTCGTTTTCATCAATACCGCCGGCCGTTACAATCCTGGCAATAGCCTCAGACCAAACTTCAATATCTCCTTTTGTATATCCGGCAACAACAGGTTTTCCGGTTGTCCCGGATGACGCATGAAGTCTTACAACATTCTTCATGGGCTCCGCAAACAATCCAAAAGGATAATTATCCCTCAAATCCTCCTTAGTAGTAAACGGCAAGTTTTTCAGATCTGAAAGAGACTTTATCATTTCAGGCTTAATTCCGCTTTCATCAAATCTTTTCTTATAAAACGGAACGTTTTCATACGCCTTGCAAGCCATATGCCGTAAACGCTCAAGCTGAATATCCTCAATTTTTTTCCTGTCTGAACAACACTCTATGTCCTTATTCCAAATCTTTATCATCAGTCAAAAATCCCCTTTATAAAATCATCCTTATATTTTGGTGTATATCTGCTCACAAGCGGAGTAATTATTATTGAAACTATCATAGCAACCATACCAAAAGTCGGTGCATACTGAGCATTAAAGCCGGACACAACCGCCGGGACAATAGAGGTCAAGAATCCTAGAACCATACCCGACCAGGCTCCGATACGCGTTATCTTCTTTGAATACAATCCCCACAAATACGGGCCTAAAAACGTTCCTGCCAATGTTCCCCATGAGAAAGACATAAGCGTGATAATCTCTTTTGGCTTAAACGCAGCGATTGCAAATGAAAGACCAACAAAAACCACACATAAAATACGCATTAGTCCAACTGTATCTTTCTCACTCATATCCGGAGCATATTTTCCCTTAACCAAATCTATAGCTATTGAACTGCTGGACGTCATAACCACTGACGAAAGTGTAGACATAGACGCTGAGAGTATAAGAACCAAAAGCACTCCCATCATAACAGCAGGCAGAGCTTTATTCAGCATCAATGGCATTACAGCGTCAAAACCTTCTGCCGGCACCTGGTTTCCAAGGAATAAACGAGCAAACGCACCAATAAAATATGCGCTGCCTCCTATTAACAAAGCAAACAAAGTCGATATAACAGCAGCCTGTTTGATTGATTTATTATCCTTAATCGTATAAAACTTATGTACCATCTGCGGCAATCCCCATGTACCTAAACTTGTTAAAACAAGCAGAGACAAGAGATTAAACCAGTTCTGACCACCGAACGGAGAAGTGAGATTAGAACCGTCCTTTGGAATTTGAGATAAGCTTTGCAGTCCATTTTTAAGGCCGTCAACCACATCGCTTGACAAAACAAAATAAACAACAAACACAATACCGATTATCATAATTATACCTTGAACAAAATCAGTCAGCACAGTAGCCACATATCCGCCAAGAGATAGATAAAGCGCTGTCAAAACAGCCATAATAACCATCCACCAAATATAGTCAACCGCAGGAAAAACCGCTGAAAACAAATAGCTGAGTCCCATATATACTGAAGCTGCATACGGGGTCAAGAAAACAAATATTATAAGTGCACAGAATATTTTCATTCCGTTGTCATTATATCTGGAACCAAAAAATTCAGGCATCGTCCTGCTTCCGAGTTTATGCGTCATAGCTCTTGTTCTCTTTGCAAGAACAAGCCAAGATAAAAGACATCCTATAACCGCATTTCCTATACCTATCCATACTGCTGAAATTCCAAGATTCCAACCATTCTTTCCTGCATATCCGATAAATATAACAGCTGAAAAAAAAGAAGTACCATAGGCAAAAGCTGAAAGCCATGGCCCGAGACCTCTTCCTCCAAGTAGAAAGCCGTCTACAGTCTTTGTATGCCTGATACTATATATTCCCATTCCAACCATCATACCAATATACAGTATGAGTATTAGAATATTAATCACTGTATCACTTGTCATATTTTTCTCCCCTCAAATTAATATATTAGTAAATATTATATCATCGTGCTATGGATAATGCAAGAAAAAAATAAAAAAATATGCAATAGTGTTACAAAATAAAACACATTGCATATTCTTGTTGAAAAATATAACTTTAAACAGTAATATAAAAGACGGAGAAATTAATCTCCGTCTAAAAAAGTTAATCCTTAAAATCGGTGATATCAAACAAAAAATTCATCACGTCTATAAAGTCCCTGTAATCTTTGTAGGCAAACATATCATAACCGCATTCTTCAACAAGTGTTTTCAGTTCAGCCCTATATGCCTTTAATCTAAAATTAACGAAACCATCTATGTTCATTTCATTGTTTCTCTCAAAAAAATCAGAAATTTTTCCTTTTATATAATTAAGATGTTCCAAACTGTACCGCCCGGTTATTATATCACACACGCTGTCATAAACCGCGTCACGCTCGTCCCCATCCATATCTCCAAAAACGTCATCTATACAACTGTATATAATCTTAGAACGGTATTTGGCTATAAGCCAATTTGCAATAAGTTCAGCTGTGTCACTGTCCAACTCACAGCTGTCAATTTTTAAACAGCTGAAGTCATCGCTTTGTTCCGTTTCCGGATCTGTTATCTCTGTAATATTCAATGGTCGTCACCTCCAAAAATGATGCTTCCAAAATCCTTTAATTGTCCATTACCTGCCTCAAAAAAATCTATTTCACATTCTTCTAAAAACTTAATAATTCTGTTGTCTGTAATTTTACCAGTAAACACCAAAGTATCTTCCACAAGACCGCTGGCGCCTCCAATAAAACCATACGGATATCCAGGCAGCAAAACATTTCCTTTTTCAACTGCCAAACACTCTATATTTAAGACATCAGATAAAACTGAATATATATTTGCATCCTCTGTGATTACAGCATATCTATCTGCGATACACAGATTACATTTTGCATATCCCTGTTTTGTATTAAGAATGGTATAACCATGGCTTTGATAGTATTCGATAATTTTGGGTTCTGTATACCGAATATTTGAAATAACATAATTTCCCACTCTTGCTACATTGTATGCCACATCAAGCGGATAAGTGTTTTCAGGCACCAAAGTACCGCACAACAGATTATCTATATTTTTGCTAAACTGCGCATAATAGTCATAGCATTCAGGAGCACAAACCGCAGTGTTTGAATTCAAAAAATGAATTTGTATATCCGGGTGTGTATTAAGCGGCGCAGAAATCGAAGTCAGGGGAAACGATTTAATCAAATTTTTTTGAGGAAATTTTCTCCTCAGTGCATTGATTATTTCTTCATCCATATTATTATCAACAATGATTGGCATATTATCAACTCCTGAAAAGAATTTCTGAATAATAAAGAATATATAGCTAAAAATATTATGGGGTGATTTTGTTGTGTCAAATATAAATTGTACTAATCCGGACTGCAAATTTATGTCAGATGGCAAATGTTGTCTTAACACTGTTCCAAAGGCAAGAGCAAGTAAAAATAAAACTGAGCAAAATAAGGCTGATATCAATTCAGACTGCCCTTATTTTATGGCAAATGATTCGATATAAGCCTTAATCTCAAATTTAATTTTCATTTAAGTATTGGGTAACATAATCAACTAAAATCTCGGCTCCATATTTAATGCAGCTATCAGAAGCCGCAAGCCTGCAGTTGTGCAAAGGATATTGTGCAGCTTTCTCCTCAGTGCAGCCGAGCCAAAACAGAGCGGAATCATTCACAGCACGCGTCAAATATGAAAAATCCTCTCCTCCCATGGTTGGGTATCCGCCAAAGAATATATTCTCAGGCTCGAGATACTTTTCCGCCGATTTTTTAAGTTGTTCTATAGTATTTTTGTCATTTATCAAAGGCGGGAAAAGTCTGTCGAATTTATACTCAAATTCCGCGCCGTATAATTCACATATTTGTTTTACAGTCAGACCAATTTTTTCTTCAAGCAAATCTCTGTCATAATCACTAAATGAACGTGCCGTGCCTTTTATATGAACAGAGTCCGGAATCACATTATAAGTACTTCCTCCGTTTATTGAACATACAGATACGACAACCGGATTTAAAGGATTAATAATTCTGCTGGGTATAGTTTGAAGAGCACATACAATTTCTGAAGATATCAATATAGGGTCAATACACTTATGAGGATCGGCAGCGTGTCCGCCTTTTCCTAATATTTTTATAGAAAACTCATCAGGACATGCATATGCGGCGCCAGGTTTAAATCTTACCTGCCCCACATTAAGACTTGGTTCTATATGAAGCGCTACACAAGAATTGACTTTTGGATTTTCCAGTATTCCGGAGTCTATCATAGGCTTAGCGCCGCCGCTGGTTTCTTCTCCGGGCTGAAACATCAACTTTACACAGCCTGAGAATTTATCTTTTAAATTATTTAAAACCTGTGCACAGCAAAGCAATATTGAAGTATGAATATCATGCCCGCAAGCGTGCATAACATTTTCTTTTTCGGAACTAAAAGGCAAACCTGAATCTTCATTTACCGGAAGAGCGTCTATATCGGCTCTGATTAAAACGGTTTTTGAATTATCTTCATGTTTTAATCCATTTATAATTCCAAGCACTCCGGTTCCGGCTAGACCTGACTGAAACTCTATGCCAAGTTCACTTAATGTCTCGCAAACCAAAGAAGACGTATTAAATTCATGAAAAGAAAGCTCGGGATTTCTATGGATAATATGACGCTTATTTATAGCTTCTGGAACAGCCTTTTCTACTTCAGATTTTATATACTCGTACATTTCATACCTCCGGCAGGCTTAATTATTATTTAATTTTATTTACCGCTTCCTTATACTTATCATATAAATCAGCCTTATTAATAAAGTCAATCATAGCGTTGGGAGACATGCGAACAGGCAAATTAAGCGATTCCAAAACCTGTCTCCGTTTTAATAAACTATCCGGCTTTCCCGACAATCCGTCACTGTATAATATTGACTTAGTCAGTTTAGAATTCATATCGACAGTCTCATATTTATCGACTGACATTTCTGATAATATTTTCGCCAGCACATCTTCACTTATTCCTTCAACACCTAAAAGACCTTCTTTTCCCGGCTTATCTTTTCTTTTCTCTTTACCGGCAACAGAAGGAATGTATGCATGCTTAACAACACCATCATTTCCAACGCATTGCTTGATATAATTTCTTATAACAAATCCTGCCCTGTCACTGTCGGTAAGAATTATTATACCGGTAGTTTTAGCTAGACTCACTATTGTATTTAAAAGTTTCTTTGATTTAAATATACCAAATCCGTTAGTAGAAATAATCGGTGCGTCACAAATCCGCTTTATCCGCTCTTTATCAAATTTTCCTTCAACAATTATAGTTTCTTTTATATGTAACATAATATTGATTATATTTTATTTTATTGCAAATGTCAATGGTTCTATTGACTTTAACGCAAAGTACGGTTAAAATAAAAAGACATAATTAAGACGAATAATAAGGGGATATATATGCAAAAAAATGATATCTATGAAATTGAAATAACAGGTATGACAGACGAGGGCGACGGAGTCGGCAGAATCAATGGATTTGCAGTATTTGTTCCATACACTATTATCGGTGAAACCGTCCGTATTATACTAATAAAAGTACTTAAAAACTATGCTGTAGGAAAATTGATCGAAGTTATTATCCCTTCAAAAAGCAGAACTAAATCAGCCTGTGCTGACTTTTATAAATGCGGCGGATGTAAACTATGGCACATGAGTTACGAAGAAGAACTTTTGTTCAAAAAGAAAAAAGTTTCCGACTGTCTGAAACGAATAGGCGGATTTGATAATATTAATATTGATGACGTTGTTCCTTCCAGCAAAATTTCAAGATACAGAAATAAATCTCAGTTTCCGGTAACCCCTGAAGGTATAGGTATGTATGCCGTGCACAGTCATCGTCTTATTGAAATGAATGATTGTCTAATCTCATCAGAAGTCAATAAACCAATATTGGAATCGGTAAATTATTGGATGAAAAAGTTTGGTATTGAAGCCTATGATGAGTTATCAGATTCAGGATTAATAAGAAATATCTATACAAGAACCGGAAAAAGCGGAACGCTTGTTTGTATTGTAACTAACGGCCAAACTCTGCCAAGAAAAAAAGAACTTATAGACGAGATTATAAACTGCGGCACAACCATATGCGGTATAGTTCAAAATATAAATATTGGCAAAACCAATGTACTGCTTGGCAAAGAAACCAAAACATTGTATGGAAACGCTGAGCTTACTGATAATATTTCCGATATTGAGTTTTCAATATCCCCATTGTCATTTTACCAAATTAATAAACCGCAAACCGAAAAATTATATAGTTTAGCTCGTGAATATGCAGACTTAAAAGGTCATGAAACAGTTCTTGACATGTACTGTGGAATCGGAACAATAGGTCAGTTTATGGCGCGTAGTGCCGGAAAAATAATCGGTGTTGAAGTCGTTCCGCAGGCAATTGAAGACGCCAAAGATAATGCAAAACATAATGGAATAGAAAACGCAGAGTATTACTGCGGAAAAGCTGAAAGCATAATAAAACAAATTGTAAACAGAGGAGCAAAACCGGATATAGCAATATTAGACCCACCCAGAAAAGGCTGTGACAAAAAGCTTCTTGACGTTTTATCCGATATAAAAAGCTTAAATAAGATAATTTATATTTCGTGCAAACCTTCAACATTAGCAAGAGATTTAAAATATCTCAACGATAAAGGTTTTGCACCACAAAAGATTACACCTGTTGACATGTTTCCTAGAACACCTCATATTGAGACAGTTGTGCTCTTAAACCGTAAATAATTTTTTAATAATATAAAAAACAAAAACTCTCTTTAAACCTTTAACACTATTAATATTAGCATATTTATTCGTGTAATTGAGAGAAAAATAACGCTTTAATACGATTACATGAAACAAAAATAAATATAGCTATAGTTACACTACAAAAACGATAATATTAAAAAATATATAAAAGGAGAGTCAAAAAGACCATGAATGACTCAATAAATGATTCAACAATTTATAAAAATAAATCTTTTATTAAAAACAAAAATATATATAGACTTTATAAAAATGAGATAAATAAACGTAATTATAAAATGTTATTATATGTCAGCGTAAGTCTATTACTTTTAGGATTTCTCTTTTTATTAGTTAATTGGATTTTTCATGTTTTTAATGATGGGACAAAATACATTTATATTTTCTGGATAAGTTTTTCTTGCCTATGTCTTGCTTGCTGTATCCTTTTAAATCAATGGTTTGTAAATCATGCAACTGCTATTTTATATATTTTTTTATCTGGTATAATGATGTCCATGATAATTTCAGGAACTTATTTTTATAGAGAAAACGCTTCTGCCATCATGATTGGATGTATTGCTAGTATGCCAATTCTTATTTTTGATGAATTATGGAGATTTTATTTATTTGATTTCTTTATTTGTATACTGTTTATAATATTCTCATTCATCACAAAGAGTTTTTCTATTTCAATTATTGACTGTGTTAATACACTAACATTTTGCTTTATATCTTGTATGATTGGAATGTATACTATACGTTTAAAGCTATACGATGTTAAATCAAAGTATCAAATGATGGAGCAATTGCAAACTGACCAGCTAACCGGTCTTATGAGCAGAAATGCTATAATTAAAGAAATAGAAAGTTATTATAAATCTGAAAACAGAACTTCCGGTGCATTGTTTATTATTGATATTGATCATTTTAAAAAAATCAATGACACATTTGGGCACCTTCAAGGAGATCATATATTAATAGAATTTGCTCAAATTATTCGAGAAAATTTCCGAGAATCAGATTATATGGCACGGTTGGGCGGAGATGAATTTTTAGTATTTGCAAAAGATATTGACAATATTGAGACAATAAAGGAAATTGCAGAAAGACTAAATCAAAAAGTCAGAAAAGAAATCACTTTGATGGAAAATCATATTTATTTGTCGGTAAGCACAGGTATAGTGTTAAGTAAAAGGTTTACAAACTTCGAAGAATTATATGTTCTGGCTGATAAAATGCTATATGAGGTAAAAGAAAAAAACAAAAACGGCTATAAAATTTATAATAATAATTAAATAATTATAGCAGATATGAGTAAAAAACATATATTGCTGTTATCTGTACCAGTAAATTAAATTATCCATAGAAATACATAATATACAAAAAACTAAATCTACATAGTTGACCTTATATAAGGAAACTGCATAAAAATTTTAAAATTTCAATGTTATATTAAATTAAAATATTTAACGCCTATATAAATACAGATAAAATACTTTAAATATCTATAAGTAAAATGTTTCTTTTAGTAAATATTGAATCTGTTAACATTTATCCAAAAATCCTTCAGTTTGACACTAAATTGATAGTTTATAATGAGACGATAAATATACAATTTAGTAAGCTGAGAACTGACGATTTACTATCGTCAGTTCTTGTTTATAACAAATTTGTTTTCATTAGCTTATATAAAGTATTTTCACATTTCCTAATATTCTTTTTATTTCGGAACGCAAAAACTCCTCCGCTTCTGCTCTTGCCTCCGGTCTGTAACAATATCTTCCTCTGCCGCGTCCTGTCATTAACTGCTTGTCATACAAATCCAACGCATTCGGAAAAGCCTCACTGTTAATGGCGCGGTGCACATATGAATATGTCATCATGATTATTTCTAAAAACATTTGTTTTTGCGCCTTCTCTGTCAAATCATCGCGCAGCTGTTCCAAAAGCTCTGTATACATCGCTTTCCAGCCGTCTACCAGCATTACCGGAGCAATTAACAGTCCACATGGATAACCGGCTTCACACATACGGTTTACTGCCTCTATTCTTTTTTCAAGACTGGAAGTTCCCAACTCAATACGGCTAATAAGTCTTTGCGGATTAACGCTCATACGGAAAATAACTTTTCCTTTATGAGGGAGGTCAAGCAGACTATCCACCATATGAAACTTGGTAGGAAACGTAAGACTTCCTGCCCCCTCTTCAGCAAAACGTGGAATAGTATATAAAAGATTATTTGTTATTGTATTTTCAAGAACTAAATCACTGTTGCTGCCTATTTCAAAGGTAAGCGGTATCTCACTGTTTTTACTCTTTTTTATAAGCCTATCCAGCATTTGTTCTCTATTAACAAACAGACGGAGGTAAGCGCACTTATTATAATTACAAACAAGATAACAATATAAGCACATTGCAGTGCAGCCTGATGAGGTATATGGAACTAGATAGTCTGACACTTTATGATTTTCAACATACTTATGAGTTTTCCTGGTTCCAACTATTAAGTTGCGTTTCATTTTACTAAATTCGGAATTCTCTTTTTCTCGCATTTCCTCTATAGAATTGTGGTTTTCTATTGGAATCCATGGTAAATCATAAAACTGTTCCTTTAATTGCTTTCCTAGCTCAAACGATAGACTTGCCGGTTCATAGTATACTGCGTCAAAATCCATAATATCCTTTCTGCTCTGATTATTCAGATATAATTCGTATTTTGATTATAGTATGCACCTCCTCTACATAATTATTTATATTGGTTTTTAAGAATTATAAATATCTATATTTTTTTAAAATTATTTTCAGATTTTGGATATAAATAAATATATTTTTTCTTTTACTTGTGTTATACTTTCTATATCACAATTTAAGCAGAAAATTTTATCTAATACGTTCAGTTTTATACGAACTTATATATTTTTAACATATATGTAAGACTATTAAAATTTTTATTTTAGGAGGAAAAATCTATGTATGATGTTATTATTATTGGAGCTGGACCAGCGGGAATCAGCGCAGGTATATACGCTGTCAGCAGAGGCCGAAAAACACTTATTCTTGAAAAAGAAGAAGTCGGCGGCGTTATCGGGAAAGTATCAACCGTTACACATTATTCAGGTATTATAGAACAAGAGACAGGCAAAACCTTTGCAGACCGTCTCAAGAAACAAGCTGTTCAATCAGGTGTAGAAATAAAATATGAAGAAGTTAAAAACGTTAAACTCACCGGAGATATAAAAATTGTATCAACTGATACAGCAGAATATCAGGCGCCAAAAATTATACTGGCAAATGGAACAACTCCAAGAAAGTTAGGTATACCCGGAGAAAGTGAATTAGCCGGTAAAGGTATAGGAACAAACGCCGCTATAGACGGTCCATCTTTCAGCGGTAAAAACATTTATGTAATCGGCGGAGCTGACGGCGCTGTTAAGGAAGCAATTTATTTAGCACAGTTTGCTAAAAGACTGACTATCATACACTTTGAAAATACTTTAGGCTGCATTGCCGAATTTAAAAACAAAATCAAACAGCTGCCCAATATTTCTGTCCTAACCAATTCAAGATTAAAAGCTGTATACGGAACTAATCAAATTGAAAAAATAGATATACTGTCGGAAAATGACAGTAAAATAACAACTATTGAAGATGAGGGTTGCGGAATATTTATATACGCAGGCTCAACACCAAACACAGAACTGTACAAAGAATTATCATTATCTGACGGCTATATTCCGGTGAATGAAAAGATGGAAACTTCTATTAACGGCGTTTATGCTGCCGGGGATATTTGCGTCAAACAAGTAAGACAGGCTGCAACAGCAGTTTCAGATGGAGCAATTGCCGGAATAAACGCTGCTATAATATGATTATAGACACTAACAATTCTTAAATGGAACCAAATTATACCTTTTGTCGTCTAAGCATATAAAAACAATGCATAGGGAGAGAAGGTAAATGAAAAAATTATTATTAACATTTATGGTTTTAACATTCTGTTTATCAAGTTGTATTATCGCATTTGCAGATAACAACATCAATACAGAATCCGGCAGTATTATTGAAGCCCCTGACCTAAGATTTACTCCGGCAGGCGGCGGAAAATTTATATATTGCAACAATGAAGAAGGTATAGGCCGGCACGTACTTGCAGATTCTTCAAATCCAAATCCGATCTATACCATGAACAACGAGAATCTTACACCGGACAGGTATTTAGTATATTTGACGCATATAAATTACACCTATTCAATCGATGAATATTACCAGCCAAACGGCATGGGATTTAATATTGAATTGGATATGGAAATAAAAGCTAAAGAAGATTCTGTACTAACGATTAACAATGCTGTATTTGAAACGCCAAAAATACGCCGCTATTACGATAATAACGGTGATATAAAAGTCGCTTTTTCTGACTGGGGAGCAATGAATGCATGTGCTTCATTGCTGGGAGAACCAATATATCAGCTTCATTCAAGCTCAGTATTTAAACCCAGTTCTTATAAACCTGTCACGGTACATATAAAAAAAGGCGAAACAGTTTGGCTGAGCCAATATGTAAATAACTATGCTTCAACTGCTTTTATGGAACCGGTTTTTATGGCTGCAGATATGCAGCTTGTCAGCGGAAAACTTGATATGAACGTTGTAAAACTAAAATCTAATGATAAAATCGGTGACCGAAGCTACTTTAATGGCGAAGGCGTCGCCTTTGGCTCATATCAGCGAGACCGCTGCCAAAAAGGAATAGCCGACACACTTCCCGAGGTCAACACTGAGCTTAAATATACAATAGATGATTCCGTTGAAACAGGAACAAATCTGCCTGTTAAAATTTATAATCAATACGTAGATGGTGAAGCTGTTGATATATGGTGTACTAATCTCAATCCACAGGATGATATTTGGTCTAAGTACATTGCCGCAGAATCGGATATTTTAACATTTAAATATTACGATCCTTCAAAACTTAGCTACTATGGAAAAAGCGTCCCTGCATCAAAACGCGACGCAGTATGGGTCTTTGACACAAAACATAGCGATACGAGTTCCTATTTAAGTGAAACAGGATTATCTCGGGACAACTACAGCCCCAATTTCATCTTAGACCCCGGCAGAGATAACTACGGTATTGGATGCAGTATAGGTAATTATGGAGTTACAACAAAATATAACTTAAAAGTAACAAATGCTGGAAATCGAACAAGGTATTTTAATTATAACCTGCTTACCAGCGGTAATGTTATTGCATACGCAAGGGATAAAAACGGAAAACTTATAGATGAAGTTCACTCAAAAGGTATAACAGATGAGCAAACCACAGATACAATGGCATGCGTAGAACTTCCTCCTAATCAAACTACTCAGTTTTCAATAGAAGTTATACTGCCTGTTAACTATCTCGCCGGACTAAAAAATTCATTTACTATAACCGATACAAAAAGCGAGTTCGATTTGAAAACTGAGAAAAAAGCTCCTGCTCCGGATTATGTTACAATACTCAGCGATTATATGGACGAATATAATAATGCCAACGATTACACAAAAGAATTCTTTGCCGGAAATCTTAACAATTTTGAAGTCACCGAAACTGATTATGGCTATATGCTGCGCTGGTGCGCCTGGGATGACCAACCGGGGTATCAAGCAAGATTCTTTAGTTTGATGAGCTATATATATTTTCTTGACAAAGACTTTAATATGGCCGGCTCGCAAAAATTTTCCACATTTCCTGCAGAATGCAGCGCCGGAAACGGGAAAATGGTAGTAAAAACCATTGACGGAACAAAAAAATTTACTACTGACGGAGTAAATTGGGCAAGTGTATATTGGAGTGAAGATACAAATTTCGAAGATGTCATTTTAGTTAAACTAAATGGAGAATATTTAAAATTTGATCAACTTCCTATTATTGAAAATGACAGAACTTTGGTTCCGATGAGATTTATATTTGAAAAACTCGGTATGACGGTTGAATGGGACGATTTAACTCAGACTGCCTCAGCAAAGAAAATAAACGGCAAAAACAACTCATTTGAAATAAAATTTACAATTGGAAGCGATACTGCTTTTGTAAACGGAACTGTACAAACAATGGACGTTGGACCAAAAATACTTGGCGACCGAACTTTGATTCCACTGAGGTTTCTTAGTGAAAATTTAGGTTATATTGTAGATTGGGAAGAGATTTCTCAAACGGTTACTATATCTGAAATGCCGGTTCTTCCTAATGTAACACAAAAATATTATGTCATCTACCGCGAGGGATACCGCGACGGCAGGATTGAAGTTTCGTTCTTTGATACGTCAGACGGCTCTGTACCTGAACTTGTATGGGACAGAGAAAGCGGAAATTTGGAGCTTAGCGACAACACAAAATACTCAAACGATTCAAAATGGTATTTAGATAAAAATACATGGCAGTCTTTTGAAGGCGGTTACGAAAGACCAAGCAACAATGCTTTACAGATTTTAAGGTCAAATATAAAAATCGTTGCTAAAGACACTATAGATTCTGATGTTAATAATAACAGATCAGAGGAGTAAAATCATGAAAAAGAGAAGCCTTGATGTTAAAACAATAGTTTTTTCTTATTTGATATTTTTAGCGGGATGGATAATATGGTCCAAAACAAATAAATTAATATCAATAAATGAATATATTGACTGGGGCATCGGGCTTCTTGTTCATATTATTTGGTGGCCTTTATTTGCAATCGTTTTAATAAAACGTTATAATGATAATTTAACTGTATCTCTAGAAGAAATGCTGTTCACAAAACCCAAGCTTAAACTGCTTATTCCCCTTTTGGCTTTTGCACTCGTTTATAATATTGGCGTATACTTTCTTGACAGTGATGGTTTTAGATTAGAAATGAAAGTATATGACTTTATTGTAACTGTATTAACTGTTGGCTTTTTTGAAGAAATTGTATTCAGAGGGTGGTTTCAAAATGCAATCTCTCGCTTTACCGGCAACAGAATTGGAAATTTGTTAGCTTCGTTTCTTTTCCTGTTCATACACTATCCTTCTTGGATATCACATGGTTATGGAATTATTGCAATTATTACAAACAGCATCATTTTATACGGACTGAGTTTATTATTTGGATGGACTTTCAGAAAAAACCGCTCAATTTGGCCCGGCGTTATATTTCATTCATTTTGGGACTTGCTGTCTTTCATAATGTGATCATCTATTTAAATAAAATGTGTGTTTATCTGTTCATTAAAAAAACAATCAACTACAATTATAAAACATATTAAATATTCGGTTTTGTTATCCTGAAAATATACTTTCAGGATATTTTTTTGTTAAAATTACTATGTATTATAACCGATTCCTATTTTTCTTAACTCATGTTATTCTATTGTTTAATAAATAAAAAATATTTAAAAACACTGTTTCCTTTTATATTGTTACTTTGCTTTTATATCCTTTTTAGCAAATTTATTTAATTACTATTATTTTTCTTTAAGAAATAAGAGTTAATTATATATTGATTTATAACTTTACTACTTAAATAATAAATATGCTATATCAAATTTCTGTCAGATAATATATTTCAATTTCATAATCTTTTATAATTTATTTAACCTATATGTAATCAACAAATTTATAAATTTCACATTAATGTCGAAAGAAACATAATATAAATAAAAAATAATTATATCTAGGATTAAGATTGAAAGGGGCATACTCATAGTAAAAATATTTAAAGCCATAAAATCACTTCTTGATAACTTTTGTATTGTTAACAAATGTCTTATGCTTATAATGCTGATTTTACTTCTTCAATCGGCCTACAATATTTTTCTCGATGAACCGGCTTATCAAGAAGAAAATACTATAGATGTAATAGTGAGAACTTCGCAGGCAGCTATTTTCGGATACTTTCTAAGCGCCAATTTTGCAAACAGAAACATTAAAAAAAATAACAATAATACAAAAAATAATAGAATTAAAAATGAAAATATAAATTCAAAAAACAGTTTAAAAACAGTTGAAAATTCTATAGGTTTCACAACCGGGGCCGATAATAATAATGATTATAAATTGGGAAATATAGATATAGAAAATGAAGATGAGCAAAGTTCCGACTTAGATTGCAGCAAACATCAAATTATAATAGTAACATTAATTTGTGTGTCTTGTTTAATTATACTGCTTACTTTCAGAGATTTCTGCGAGGTTACACCGAGAGTAGCATCAAAAGTATCTCAACTTAGAGACTTTGTCTCTGCCGGCGTCGGATTTTTAGTAAGCTGCGGCAAAAATAAAAGCTAAAAAACTCTGAGAAGTAATACTTCTCAGAGTTTTAATTTGTCTTACTTATTAATCACCGTAAATTCCAGCTCTGTCATTTACTACATAGTATCTTAAATCTTCTTCTGTCAGCCTCAGTCTTCCATATATGTCACCAACTATATACCCCTTGTTGACAAGTTTAGTAATAGTTGCTCTTGCCCACTCCGGCATATTGCCGTCTATATAATCATAATATGTAACCTGTTCTGCACCTGAAACCGCAGTATCTTTTGGTATATCATATGTTGGAGCTTTAGTTGTGGTAGGTCTTTGATATTCAGCAATGCTCATTCCGTCAAGCCAAATATTCACCGCTTTGTTTTCGCTGACAAAATACATTGTAGCACCCAAAGCAGTTAAATCACCAACATATATGAATGTATATCCGGATATACCGGCGAAACTCTGCATTTGATACTCATAATCATTAGCGTAAACCTTAACATCTGAAGTATAGACATCACATTGTTTTGTTCCTAAAAGATTTGTAGCCGGAAGATAAACCGGTATAGGATTAGGATAAACTTTGTCATAATTTCTGAAAATTCTCAAAGTACGGTTAGCAGAATCCCAAAGAACATCAAAACCATACTTGTCCAAATCCTCAACTGCAACCATAGGATAACCGTTCACTATCCAAGATGGAATAGCATAATGATTAACATACGTAATAATATCAGTATAATCGGCTTCACCAACATATTCTCCCGGTTTTTGTATAGAACTATACGCATATGCAGGCATTGCCAGCGCACTTAAAATAAATGTAACAGCAACACATAATGCAGCTAACTTCTTCAAAATAAACACTCTCCTTATTTGGAATTAATAAAATCCCGGCATTTACATATAAATCTCAGGAAGACACTGATATCTTAAATTAATCTATATAATTTGTTATATAATATATGACGACTAATTTTAGGAAAAGTTTCATATTTATAAAAACTTGCCATAAAAAATATTATATCAAAAAAACAAATAATTGCAAGCCTTTTTTAGTAACTTTATAAATATTGATATAAATTAATATAAATTATTTCCGCAATTCCTCTACTGTTCTTAAAATTGCTTTATATGCGCTGTCAGGATTATCCATTCCCATGACAGCTTTTTCCATAGGACATATATCATTACCCGACCTATTAATTATCGTATCAGCACTCTCACCAAACTGATATGATATACCATGTTTTTTTAATACGTCTTCTCCGCCTTTGCTTAACACGCAGGCATACACTTCTTTTACACCTGCGAGCACAAACAGCATAGCCGCGGCTCTTCCTACTATTCTGTCAGCTGCCGAATATTCGGAAAAATCAGTGCCTTTACTAATAAATTCCAGCATAGGTCTAATCCCGGAATAACTGCTCTTTAATACATTTTTACCATCACATAAAACACATGTTAAAGATTCATCGCTCAACAATATTTCTTTAGCTTTATTCATTTTCACCACGCTTATTGTACCAGAATATAAACAACGGTATAATTGACCACTGTAAAATAAGTCCCGGTAATCCCTGAACTATGCTTGACAAAATAACTGACGACGACACTGCCTGTATATTAAAAATATAAAATGAGGCAAGTATTGCAGCTGCTCTAACTCCTCTGCCAAAAAACTGTGCGATAATTACTTTCAAAATAACCGGAAGTTTTACGTCCTTTAAAGCGCCTGCCGCAAAACCATATACCAAAAGTTCTACCATCATAAACGGAAGCATTGCTGAAGCCGGCATTCCCGTTAGAGCAAAACTTATAAGCGGACTAAACAACCCGGCAATAATTCCAACTACCGGACCCGCAATAAGCGCGGCTATCAAAATCGGCAAGTGCATAGGTAAAAATGACTGTCCAAGCGCTGGACCTGTTCCGGAAACAATTCCTACAGAATGAAATACCTGCGGAAGAACAACGGCAGCAATTACTGCCAAAACTGTTGCGGCTGTCTTTTTTCTGATAACTTTTTTATCTAATACATCTGAATTCAACATAATATTCCTCCTCACTTATAATCTAATTATACTATATAAATTTCAATTCTTCAATACCAATCTTTAATTAATTCCTAATAACCAACACTGTATTAGCAATTCCATATCTCATCTGAACAAATACGGAGCCGCCTTGTTCAATATCAGAATTATCACCTTTTATAAGAACTTTTGTTCGGCGGTCATACACATATACACTTCCGTTGAGCGGAATAGTTCTTAAATAACCCTGAATTGTATTCCCCATAAGCAAAATCTTATCGGAAAACTTTTTATCAACTATGCCTAAAGATGTGTATAGCTCACTATAAAACAATTCTTCACTCAGAGCCCCATAGTCTGCTAGATTTTTTTCATAATAATCATTATTGTAAATCTGTTCTTTTGTAAGCAATATCCGGAAAGCAGCACATTTTCCATCACGTTCGGAATATTGAAGAACCTCACCCGTACTAAATGGATTTACACCATTTTTTGTATCCCGGTTAACGTATCCGTCAATCCATCCGTTAGTCCTGTCTGTGGCTCCGTCATTATCAAACAGTAATTCTTTCTCTTCGCCTCCGGAAAACATTTTCAGACTTAAACATTTATCACCCTCATCATTTACATATGTTCCCGAATTTATAATAACTCCAACTGGACTATAGTTATATATATCAGCGTCGTCCGTGCCCAAAGTTATTACTGCGGCCCCCACCTTATACTCATCATTTAAATCAAACAGCTGTACATTATACGCGGTATCGCTGAGCAATCTGCTTAAATCAGACACTTCATATTTTGCTATCTCGGATTTATCATTTGGCACAACAAACACTTGCGTTTCCGAACTCAATTGGTACTTTGACGCAAATATATTTAAAGTATCATAAAATTTCGCTGAATCAGATACATAGTTCCTTGTAAACAGCTCAGTATTAACTTCACCGAACAAATCAACAGCAGTATCAAGAACAGCTATAGTGCCGTCACCCTTCAATGAAAATTTAACTAGTTGTGGAGACAGATTAAAAAAGCTTTTAACAGAAGAAACTGAGCCGTTAAGCGACGACTTTGACGTTGCCTTTATTTCTTCGGCTTTGCCGCTTTCTGTAATAATCTGAAGAGTAGCCGTATTACCAAAAACATCATTTAACTCTGAGACTGACTTTAAATATCCATATCGTTCGCCGCTCACCGCTCCTCTGCAATCCACGATGTTTCCATTTATGTCCAAATATACAGTTACTGTATCTGAACTTATATCAATCGTCCGATTAGTATCAAGGAAGTAATTTGAAAGCTTATACGTCTTATCTCCTATTGTATATTCCTGCTCAGAACTATTTATATTCGTGACTGTTCCAGTATCAGTATCGACTGATATTCTTATATCAGCAATTTTACCGTCTTCACTTTTGGCTATACACACAACCTCATTTTTATTTATCTTGTATTCAGGAGTATAAAGAACTTTTTCATTGTCATATTTTAGTATTACCGTATCTGCCTCATCAAGATTAAAATTAACCGCACCCTTATACTTATCCGTAAGCACTCCGCCCAGCTTTGAAGAATCTGATGCTATATATGTATCATAGTCATACACCATTATATAATCCGCATAACTGCTTCCGACGTTATTAGAAATAACTTTTAGATATCCGCATTTAATATCTATATTGTCAATAAGTCCAACCCTGGTTTGATATTTATAATTATATATTACTTTTGTATTAGTTCCGACAGCTATCCGCTTTTCTCTGCCGTCATCACCATTATAACATAAATATCCATCATCTAAACGATCATAACTATTGTAATCAATTTCTGTAATCTTAGTGTTTTTATCCTGTTCAACATACAAGGCTGTATAGTCATTCTCATCTTTATCATACTTCACATAAGCCGTAACCATTATGCCCAAATATTGAAGCATATCATAATCCCCGGTTTTGTATGACTGATTATTAAGCTCAAACCTTCCATCTTTTGCGGCTCCCTCTGCAAACACACTTGCGTACCCAACATCGGTTATTTCCCCTCGGCGCTCATAAATGCCGTGATATCTGTTTAATATAGTTGAACCGTCATATTCATATCTGTTTTGACCATCTCCAAAAGAAGTTTGATATATCAATTCAACATCCAAAGCATTGTCCATTAATATAGCAGCGTCGCCTCGGGATAAACTATCCTCATTTTTCAGGTCTTCAATTTCCTTCAATAATTTTAAACGTGACGCCTCGCGCATATATCCTGACGGGTAACCACCATTTTGATTTGCAACAGCCGTATAACCCAAAGAAGAAACCATAATTTTTACCGCTTCCTGAAGCGATATATTAAGCTCAGGATTAAAATTACCGTTTTCATCCCCGTTTACTATACCAAGACTGTAGAGTGCATATATTGAGCCTGCTCCCCAGTAATCAGCGGTTACATCATTAAAAACCTGCTTTAGAGACGCCGGATTATATACAGAATTTAAATCCAGGAGCTTAGCCATCATCGCTGAAAACTCAGCCCTTGTTATATCACCGCTCGGTTTAAACTCCGAATTACTATAACCGTTTATCAACCCAAGATTTTTTAGTTTAGCTGTTGAATTATAATATTTTGTTGACACACAGTCTGCAAAACCAACTTCGTCAGTATTATGTTCTTTTAACTCAATACTTTCTATACAAGGCGACCATGGCGTACCGCCGATATTTCCAAATATAATCTTTATAAATTTAGCTTCCGCAGGCAGTTTCTTTAAACTGTAATGCACGGTTATCCACTTACTTGGCTCCGTATCATCAACAGTGATGATTGGATTAAACGATGTCCAATTTTCTCCGTCTGCAGAACTTTCAAACGTGAAATGTGAAAGTTCCTCATTGGGTGAAAATGCAGTGTTAAAAACAAAATAACCATTGGGTTCCACCGCGTATTCCAGCCATTCGGCATCGGAAGTCACCCTTATGATATGTGTATCATCACCGCTGAAAGCATACTTGTTTTCATCTGTAACCACATCAAGTGATAAACCTTCACTATAGGCAACAACTTTAGAAAAATCAGCACAGTCATCGTATACATTTCGTTCAGTATTTATATCAACATCTGAACTTTCTGCAAAAACTCCCTGAACACTCACGGCACAAATAATAATAGATAATATAATTGATAATAATTTTTTCATATGTAAACTCCAAATTAAATTTGATTCTCTACTCAAAAGTATAGACCGTTTTTCCGTCTGATTCCATGGTCTTTTTAAGATCAATCATCCTTTGATTTTTGCTTCCCCTAAACCTTAACAATAAAGTTTTTTCAGACATTATGAACTTTCCGTCTATCAAAACATCAGCTAAATTTAAAAGCCGCATAATGTCCTTATCCTCTTTAGCCATTTCATATAACTGTTCAAATGTATATCCGGAATAAACAGTTATGTTTTTTCCTAAACTTATAATCTCTTCTGCAAGGTCAGCCAACGCCCCGGCCTGACAAAACGGCTCGCCTCCGGAAAAAGTTATTCCGCTCAGCAAAGGGTTTGCTTTAAATTCTTCCAAAACCTGTCCGCTGTCTACAATTGTTCCTCCGTTAAAATCATGGGTCTGAGGATTATGACAGCCATAACAGTGATGCGGACACCCCTGAACAAACAAAACAAAGCGTATTCCGTCACCGTCTGTAATGGATTCTTTTACAACTCCCGCTATTTTTAACTTGCTCACTCAACATTCCCCATTTCATTAATGGCGGCTCTTTTTGCAACGTAAGCAATATCAACAATATCTATAACGCCGTCTTTGTTTATATCCCCGTCCCTGACGCTTTTCCAGTCCTTATCTTCAAGTTCAGATTTATCAAAATAAGTCAATATTATTTTAACATCGTTTTCATTTACGGTTCCGTCACCGTCAACATCTCCTAAAACGGCAGCCTTCAATACAACTTCGATTTCAGTTGAAAGATTATAATCAGTATTCTCTGCCTTTATCTTAAACTTACTGCCATCTTTAAAATCGCTGTATATTTTGATAACTCCGTCTTCTGAAATTTCTAAATTTCCAATTTCACTTTCAGCTATAGAGAATTTAACACTGCCATCAAATTTCTCACCTATTTGGTCAGATATAAACCCAATATACTGATACTCAGAAAAATCATATCTTGGAATTATAAGCTCGTTTTTCCCTTCAATATTTATCTTCACCGGCTTTGCTTCTCCAATTACAGCAGATACCTTTGCAATTAGAGGCGTCCACCAATTCTGTGTTTCAGGAAAAATCGCTTTTATATACTTAGTTTGATTTAGTTCTGAAAGCCTATACGAAGCCTTTGTCCATTTTCCCGGAGATTCTAAATAATCACAGTTAACTTCCGGTTTGCTCCATGTGTTTCCGTCTGATGAAATCTCAAATTTAAAATCAGTAAGTTCTTCTCCTGCAAAAAAATATGATATTATTTCAGCTTCATCAGAGTATGGTATTGAATAAATAACCTCGGCTTCACCGTCACCCGCTCTTTGAAAAGTAGTAAAGTCATCGTAAAAAGCGTCCCGGCTCCCATCATCAGGAATCAAATAAGCGTAAACATTATTATATGAGTATAATTCAGCCAAATTCTCGCACTCATAATCAATATCAGTGTCAAACGATGAACCCGGAGTTTCACTCGGCAGCGGTTCTTCAGTAGGAATAGATGTAGGAGTCGGAATCAAATCCGGTACCTCTGTTGGCGTCGCACTAGGTTCACTCTCAACAGTATCAGAATCATTTTGTTTACTATCCAAATCGTTTTCTGAAACAGGATATGCTTTATCCTTGCCTAAAACCTTCATCTGTTCCTCAGATTCAACAGGATTCAGCGTATTAATAAGATTCCAAATTAGCTGTGCCGTTTCAGCTCTGCTCATATCATCTTTAGGTCTAAAACATTGGTTTTCATCACCGTTGATCACACCTGATGAATAAAGTCTATAAACATAATCAACAGCATAGTCAGAGATTATATTTTCATCTTCAAATGTTATTTTAAGTCTGTATGAATCAAGTGATATACCCATTGCGTCAATTCCGCGGCACACTATAGCCGCCGCTTCTTCACGGCTGATATAAGAATCAGGTCTGAAAGTTTCATCATCATATCCATTGACCATTTTCAAATTTAATGCGGCAGAAACATACGGCGCATACCATTCTGAATTATATGTGTCAGAAAATGGCAAAGATATATTATTTTCAGATACGCCTGCTTCCAAAGCCGTAATTATAAATTTCAAAAATTCCGCTCTTGTAACACTGTTTTCAGGTTTAAAGCTTCCATCCTCATATCCATTAACTATACCCAAGTTATAAAGTTCAATAACAGCATTTTTTGACCAGCTTTCATCATTTATATCATTAAATATATCTGTTGGTTTATTTGTTTCCTCAGGTATAACAGTTGGTATATTATTTGAAGGTTCCATTGTAGGAGAAACCCCGGTAGTAGAGTTTGTTCCGCCTCCAACGGTTATTGAACCGCCGGATCCTCCGCCTCCCCCGGAACTTCCTCCTCCGGAATTCTTAGCCTTTATTGATAAACTCACGTTTTTATTCAAATCATTATATTTTGTGTAACCCATACCGCTGTCAATGAGCACAGCTTCCAACAAAGTAACCTGAGTATTTCCGCTCTTTTTTGCAACAAAATTCAACGTAGTCAGTACACTGCTCTTGATATTTGAATTGTCAGAAGAGCTGACCGCTATTTTAAGAATCCCGTCTGAAACCTTTTCAGCAGTAACAACCTTGTCCTTTTCTTTTAAACTATATGATTTATATGTAAGAAAATTTTCATCATAGGAAAACACCAGTTCAAATCCATATAGATTTTCAGGCTGACCTGATACATCAGTTTTTACATAAGCGGCATCTCCCACAGTTAAAACTGTTACAGGATTAGAAACACTGAACACAGCCTGTCCTTCAGTTTCATAAGGTGGCGGAAGTTCAACTCCATAAGCAGTAACAGAAACGGTAATTAAAACTGCTACTAAAATACATGATAAGCAACAACTCTTAAACTTTTTCATAATACCCCCATAGAAAAACAAAATAAGGCGGAATAATTTTCGATTATTCCGCCAGATTCTGAATTTATCTTTCATAAAATGCTTTGTAACCTTTATAAGCCATATAGATATCCAGCTTTCCGGCAATCTCGTAAGGAGAGTGCATCGAAAGAATCGGAACCCCAACATCTACAACATCCATATCTAAATTAGCAACAAAACCGGCGATAGTTCCGCCGCCGCCGCCGTCTATCTTGCCTAACTCGCCTGACTGCCATTTTACATCATTTTCATTAAATATCTTTCTAATTTGAGCCATAAGTTCAGCGTTTGCGTCACTTGAACCGCTCTTTCCGCCCGAACCGCTGTATTTCATAACACCAATACCGCCGTTAACCAAAGAAGCATTTCTCTTTTCGCTCGCTTCAGGGAAGTTCGGGTCAAAAGCCGCACATACATCTGCAGAAAGACAAATTGAGTTTGATATTGTGTCACGCAGCTTAATATCGTTATAATCTTTAACTGATTTATCAACAATCTTTGCAAGTACGTTCTCAAAGTATCTGGAACGCATACCTGTATTGCCTACGCTGCCAATCTCTTCTTTATCGACAAGCAAACATACAGCAGTATATTTAGGTTTCTTAACATCCGCTACAGATCTTAACGCGGCATATGCACAAACCCTGTCATCTTGACCATACCCTGCAACCATGCTTCTGTCAAAACCTAAATCACGAGCTTTATAGGCCGGTACAGCTTCGATTTCAGAACTTATAAAGTCTTCTTCACATATATCATACTTTTCATTGAGAAGATTCAAAATATTATACTTAACTTTTTCCTTCACATCTTCTCCGCAGTCTTTTCCTTCAATGTTTCCCAATATAATATTCAGACTTTCCCCTGGAATGGCTTCTGCCAACTTCTTTTGCATTTGGTCTTTAGCAAAATGCGGAAGCAAGTCAGATATTACAAAAGTTGGGTCGTCATCCTCTTCACCAATTGAAATTTGTATCTGTGTTCCATCCTGCAGCGTTGCAACCCCATGCAGAGCAAGAGGTATAGTTGTCCACTGATACTTTTTTATACCGCCGTAGTAGTGAGTTTTAAAATATGCAAAATGACTGTCCTCATATAAGGGATTCGGCTTCAAGTCAAGTCTTGGAGAATCGATATGAGCGCCTACAATTGATGTGCCGTTTGTAATATCCTCCGAACCGATAACTGCCGCAATTATTCCTTTTCCGCGGTTAACAGTATAAACTTTGTCTCCTGCTTTTAATGAATCCTTTGAGCTGAGAGGCACAAATCCATTAGTTTCCAAATATTTTTGAGCGTTTACTGCAAACTCACGTTCTGTCTTAGACATATCCAAAAAAGACCTGTATTCACTGCTGTAAGCCGCCATGTTCTTTTTATCCGTTTCACTCAATGATGAATACTGATTCTTGTTTTCATAAAAAAGATTCTTTTCAGTTTCGTTTGACATAATAATACCTCCTATTTATATTTACACTATTCATAAAGCTCTTTGTATTTTTGGTATGCGGAATTCACTCCGGTAACATAGTTTTTTGTCTCCGCAAAAGGAATATCTGAAAGTCCGCCTTTACCATCCTTATATCTTTCATCTTTCAGCCAGCTGTCAACATTTCCAATACCGCCGTTATAGGCGGCAATAGCCAGGCTTATATCGCCTTCATATTTATCAAGAAGCCATGATAAGTAATATGTGCCGATATGTATATTTATATCCGGAACATATAAATCATCCGGCAAATTAACTTTCAAATCAAGTTTTTTAGCACAGTCCGAAGCCGTCTCTGTCTGAAGCTGCATAAGTCCGTACGCTCCGGCTTGGGATACTGCATACTGGTCGAACTTACTTTCGGCTTTTATAACCGCGTAAACTAAATATTTATCAACATCATACTTTTTGGAGTATTTTTCAACCAAGTTTTGATATTTTATTGGATAAGTCTGCGCTGTTATATTACTTCCTATACCCGAAAGCGCATTATTTATTCCTGAAACACAGCTCCTAAACAGAAAAGCTGATAATAATATAATAACTATTACACCAAAAACGGCAGCCACAGCACACCCTTTATTGCCTTTTTTCTTCGGAGACCTGCGCCGTGTTCTGTCAGGTATTCTCATATATTTCAACCTCAAATCATTATTTTACGTATTCAAACTTATCAACTCTTTATAAATACCTGTTACACATGTTCTAAGTTCATCAATATTTTCATAATTATTTTCTATAACAAAATCTGCTCTTTTTATTAATTCTTCATCAGTAAGCTGATTTTTTATACGGCTCAAAATTTCTGATTCATCCATACCATCCCGCAGCATTACGCGTTTGATGATAATTTCCCGGCTGGCTGTAACAACAACAGACTTGTCGTATTTTATATTAAAATCATCAGAAAATAATAATGGCACGTCAAGCACAATCATATCACCTGAACCGCTGGCAGAGATATACTTATCAATCATATTCTGCATTTTTATAAAAATATATTTATGAGTAATGCGGTTTAACACTTCAAGTTCAGCTTTATTATTAAAAACAATTTTAGCCAATTCTTTTCTGTTTATAGTTCCGTCACAACTTAAAATTTTCCTGCCGAAATGCTCAACAGTTTCAAAATACGCCGGAGTATCCTTATCAAGAACAGTTCTGGAAATCTCGTCCGCGTCAATAGTATATGCGCCCAACTCTGATAAAATGTGGGAAACGGTACTTTTACCGGAACCGATAACTCCTGTAAGCCCAACAATAATCAATCAGCCCAACTCCTTACATACATACCAATATATTATAACACATACTATCATTTCCTATCAAGCAAATCAGAAATTGTTTTCAAATATTTAATATAATTGAAACCTGCTGTAATATTTTTGTTATCATATTAAGCGCTTATTTTGTATCATACCAGCTATGCCCAACGTTCAGGTCAACAATCAGCGGAACCTTCAGCTTAGCCGCATTTTGCATTTCTTCTCTCACAACCCTTTCTACCGCTTCTTTTTCATCGCTTACAGCTTCTACTATAAGTTCGTCATGAACCTGCAGAACAAGCTTGGATTTAAGTCCTTCCCTTTTTAATCTGTTATACACGTTTACCATGGCAATTTTTATTATATCTGCGGCAGTTCCCTGTATAGGAGCATTCATAGCGACCCTTTCGCCAAATGCCTGGGTTATTTTATTGCTTGCTTTAAGCTCGGGCAAATATCTCCTTCTGTTATACATAGTCGTTACATACCCGTCTTCTTTTGCTTTTTCAACAATATTCTTCATATATTCATCAACTTTTGGATAATGCTCCAGGTAATGTTTAATATACTGATCCGCTTCTTTTCGTGAAATCTTTAAATCCTGAGCAAGTGAAAAAGCGCCAATACCATAAACTATTCCAAAATTAACAGCCTTAGCTCTGAAACGCATGGTGGAATCAACCTCATCTAAAGGCACATCAAAAACTTGAGAAGCCGTTTGTCTGTGAATATCTATATTATTTCTAAACGCTCCGCACATATTCTCATCACCCGAAATATCTGCAAGCACTCTTAATTCTATCTGTGAATAGTCGGCGTCTACCAAAACTCTGTTATCACCCTCAGCCGTAAACATTTTCCTGATTTCACGGCCAATATCAGTTCTGACCGGAATGTTCTGCAAATTAGGCTCGGTACTGCTGATTCTTCCGGTTGCTGTAACCGTCTGATTAAAACTTGAATGTATGCGCCCTGTCACAGGGTTTATTATACTTATCAGACTGTCAACATATGTTGAGTTAAGCTTTGTCAGAGTTCTGTATTCCATTATATCTTCAATAATGGGATGCTCACCCATCAGCTTATTTAATACATCAATATTTGTTGAATAACCACTCTTAGTTTTTTTACCATGAGGCAGCGACAGCTTTTCAAACAGTATATTTCCCAGCTGTTTTGGAGAGTTAATATTAAATTCTTCACCCGCATAATCATATATTTCAGAAGTTAATACCTCTATTCTAGATTTCAGCATGTTTCCGAACTTTTCAAGCTCACTCTTGTCCACATACATACCGGTTATTTGCATATCTGCAAGAACTTCAACAAGCGGAAGTTCTATTTTATAATAGAGGTCTTCCTGCTCATTCTTTTTTATATCAGCTTCAAAAAAATTCTTTAGCTTTATTATCGCCGCTAAAACTCCGGCGTCATCATTCGAATCTTCATTGCCTAAATCCATAGAAATTTGTCCGTCTTCTTCTATATTTGAAGAAGGCATATTCATACCTAAATAATCGAAACACAAAATATCTAAATCGTATTTTGTTCTTGTTGGATTATTTATATATGCGGCAATCAAAACATCAAAACCTATCCCATTAAACTTTATATTTTTATCGTTTAGGCGTATAATATCATTTTTTATATCATATCCGAGTTTTGATATGCGTTCATTTTCAAAAAAGCTTTTTAAAAAATTGTCATCACACGTACAGCAGCAAACCTTCTTGCCGTCTTTGGAAAAGTACATTTTATCCATACCGCTGTTTAGATAATAATAAACGCTGTCAGCATCCTTTAACATAATTTCAGCGCCGATTATATCTATTTTTTCACAGTCGGAAGAAATAGTTTCTATCACACGCTCATCCTCTGCAACGCCTTTCAGATTAAGTCTTTTCAAAAAAGACTTAAAGTTTAATCTAATAAATATTTCACTCAGCTTTTTTTCGTCAGGCTCCTCAAACTTATAATCTTCAAACTTGAAATCTATGGGAACGTCGCGAATAATCGTGGCTAATTTCTTGCTTAAAAAAGCCATATCTTTATCATTTTTAAGTTTAGTTCTGACAGAGTTAGTAACTTCAATTTCATCTATCTTATCGTATATATTTTCTATGCTCTGATACTTTTCAATAAGTGAAACAGCTGTTTTTTCTCCAACTCCTTTTACACCCGGTATATTATCGCTTGGATCTCCTGCCAACCCTTTAACGTCAATACATTCGCTCGGTGTAACCCCAAATTTTTCAATCACAGCGTTATAATCGTATGGAGTAGTGGTTGTATTACCCATACGGGTCACCACTAGTTTAACAACAGTATTATCTGAAGAGAGCTGCAAGTCATCTTTATCCCCTGTTAGGATGCTGCATGAAACATCATTTTCATCACAGATTTTTGACACTGTCCCTATAATATCATCAGCCTCATATCCTTCAAGCTCAATACATTTGCAGTCCATAGCGCTGAGAACTTCTTTCATAATCGGTATCTGAACGATAAAATCATCAGGCGCGGGCTTTCTTTGCGCTTTATAATCATCAAACATTTTATGCCTGAAAGTGGGAGCCTTTAAATCAAAAGCTACTCCAAGATAATCAGGAGTTTCCTCCTCAAGATATTTTAAAAGTATATTTAAAAAGCCGTACACAGCATTTGTAGGCGTGCCGTCAGGAGCGCTGAGTGGACGTATTCCATAATACGCCCTGTTAAGAATGCTGTTTCCGTCCACAATCAATAGTCTCTTTTTCTCAGACATAGTATAATCCTCCGAATTGTCATAATGTGTATATGATAACACACATTACTAGGGAATTCAATCAAATTTTTATTTGGAAATCAGATAATAAAAATAATTATTGGTTTTAGCTTTCCAAATATTTTGATATAATCTGATATGCCGCGTCTATGTCGCGTTTATCGACAATTTCAGATGAGGTATTCTTATTTTTTACCGGAATATCAAGCTCAGCAGTCAGAATTCCTTTTCCCTTAATATTTACACTTGTAATATCTCCGTCATCAATCTTCTTAGCTATAATTTCACATTTTATATCATTATCTTTGTTCTCAATATTTAAATTGTCTTTCATGGACATAAGCTTTATTGCTATAGACCTGTCATGACATGTTGAATTAATTAGGCATGGTATAAAACATCCGCTGCCTAATTTATATTGTTCCTCTTCAATTGTATCTAGAGTTATTGCCTCGTCAAACTCATCATCTGAACCAAAACTTAGCTTTGCTCCTCTAAGCCCAACTTGCTTTTGAACTGTAAACACACAAGTTATACTGCAATCATAGTCCGCCTTCAACAGCGCAGCTAAAACAGCACAGCAAGCCCGCTGTCCTATCGCTTTGTTTGAAACGCCATATTCACCAAGTTCGGTATATTTGCTTTTAAATCCTGCAAAATCTCCTATCAAAATTTCACGCTCAGCAGCCTGTTTATTATCGGCGCCAATGTCAATAAACAAATCTTTCAGGCACACAAGTTTTTCACGCTCTTCTTTTGTTGATAAATGAACAGCCTTAAGAGAAATAATGCCCGGAATCATTTTATCTCCCACAACAACCGATTCTGAAACTATCGACTGAGGCCTGATTATTCCAACCGGTTCAAAACTCAAAAATGCTCCGCCGCCTTCTTTATAACCACTGATTATAAATCCAGGCTCATCCATGCTTGCCATAATCAAAATATTCTTATTATTTTTTCCATGCTTTTTTGCTATTATATTGCCTATATTATCAACTTTTATTTCATCACAGCTTGACCTTATCTCAGACAATATTACTTCACGCACTTGCCTTTCCCGTCCTGAAACACCAAACGCTTCTGACAAATGCTTTAACAAATTCATATCTACTTTGCTCATTTAATCACCATCCATTATTAATTAATTTCTGCTTCATTGTTATAAATCGGCTTATTCTCAAATTGAAAAGTGTTTTACAGCCGCTGCCACTAAATCTGAAACGTTCTCAACATCCGATGTTTTCAAAACTTCCACATTTGTGTGCATATACCTAAGCGGTATTGAAATCAGCAAAACCTGTACGCCTTTACCAACAGTTTGAATTGCCCAAGCGGTAGTTCCTGAAGCTCCTCCGGCAACTTCAATCTTATGATTTATCTCATTTTCTTCGGCCAAATCGATCAATTTCAGTGCCTTATCATAGTCAACATTTGGTCCTCGCAGAATAATGGCTCCGCTTCCCAATTCAAATACACCGCAGTCATCCTTTGAGTCGACAGTGGTTCCATGAGTAACATCAACCACTATTGCCAAATCCGGTTCTATACCATAGGTACTTGTAAACGCACCTCTTAACCCAACCTCTTCCTGGGTAGAAAACACAACATAAACATCATTCTTTAAAGCTGACTCTTTAATCTTTTTAAGCGCCATAATTATTGCTGACATACCTGACCGATTATCCAGCGAGCCCGAACAGATATTGTCGCACAACAAATGCGTAACCTCATAGTCAAAGACAATGTGGTCACCTATTTTAACCATACTCTCCAAACTCTCTTTCTGAAGTCCTGTGTATATTCTTAGCTCCTCAATTGCAGCATTTTTCTCACCGCCGTCTTTTGGAACCATAATTACACCGGGTATCTGTTTATTACCGTTTATTTTAACTCGCAAACCCGGCAAAATTCTAACGTCAATACCGCCGACCGCAACAAATTTAATCTCACCGTCTTCTGTAATCTCAGACACCAAAAAACCTACTTGGTCCATATGAGCTTCTATCATAATTTTTTGTTTCTCTTCATTTTCTGACGATGTTCCTGTAATTTTACCAATCACATTTCCCATATTATCTATGTTTGTTTCGTCACAATACTTTGATATAATCTCAACTGCAAAATCTGAAACGGCAGACTCATGTCCGCTGACTCCATATTTTTCAGTCAATTCAGTTATTAATTCAGCTGTTTTCATAATTTCTCCTTTTTTCTAAAATCATAATATTTTTTATCAGGCATATAATTTTATATATTTAGCTCAGCAAAAGTATTAATTGGAGGCCTACATATATGAAAAAATTTTTTGATACCGGAATGCCAAATGTAGTAAGCAATGTAAATCAGATAAAAATATCAAGAAGATATAAAAATAACGCTTCTGAGTTTATAACAAGAAACAGAGCTTCAATGATTCTTTGTATTGTATTGCTGCTGCTCGGCGGTATAGCCGGAGGAGCTGTCTATACATGGCTCCCTCAAGACTTGAAAAATCAAATTTTTTCATATATGCAAAACTACTTCCAAGGTTCTGTTATTATTGGAGTATCACATTCCGAAATATTTAAAACTGTAATCTATGAACATATTATTACCGCTTTCATAATTTTTCTATCAGGAATGTTTATTTTTTTATCACCTCTAAGCTTTATCAGACTGTGTTCAAAAGGATTTACTATAGGATTCTCCCTAACATTTCTTGTTTCAAGATATGGGGCAAAAGGAATAATATTTGGTCTTTTATCAATTATAGCATGCAATGCATTAATAGTCACTGCTATGATATGGTTTACAATAACTGCATCTGAAACAGGAAAAACTGCAAGACACGGACGCAAACTGAATAAATTATCCCGGGATAAATACACAAAATTCATTCCGGTCGGAAAAAACCTGCTTAAACTTCTTCTCAGCCTAGTTATATTTTTGGCAATAGCCCTGATTTCAGCTCCTATTGAAAGTTTTGTAGGTCCCGGATTGCTAAAAGCACTCTACTCTATTTTTAGCAAGTTTGCATAATTTTTAAACATCAGAATAATGCCTGAACTTATTAGGAGACACTCCATATTCAGCTTTAAAAGCTGTAGCAAAATAATTGCTGTCATTAAATCCGCAGCGTGTAGCAACATCTGTTATAGAACTATACTTATTGCTTTTAAGTAATTTGACTGCCTCACGCAATCGGTATTTCGCAAGATATTCCTTAAACCCAAAACCTGTCTCTCTCTTAAATTTTTTAGAAAAATATGTTGGGCTCATATTTATATAGTCTGCTGTCATATTTAAAGTTATCTGCCGGTTATAATTTTTACATATAAAATTTATCGCCTGCTGAATAACCTCGTTTAGAATATTATCACTGTCTCTTGCTACATGTGATTTATTTTTATATGTTCTTAACATGTCTATCAATATTTGGTTTATTATACTTTTCAGCACAATATCAGACATGCTGTCAGGAGAAGTTACTTCTTTATGAATATTTGAAAACTTTGTTTTTAACTGGTTCCTGACAATTTCCGGAATATGCACAACCATAGAATCAATATTTTTTAAAGCCTGAGAATCATCACAAATATCAAATAACTTTTTAACTATGCTGTCCGGGAACATTAAAACAGTCCTTTTGTGACTAGTATTATCCCCAGCCACTGTCCTATGTATTCTTCCGCTTCTAATAAATACTAAACTTCCTGCACTGAGATTATATAGCTTTGTGTCAACAAAAATTTTACTGCTTCCTTCTTCCAAATAATAAATCTCATTGTGTCTGTGAAAATGTGGATTTGTCTCATAATTTCTCTGCCGTCGGACAGTTGAAATCGTTATCTTGTCGTCCTGGAGCACTGCTATCCCTCCAATCTTATATCGTGTATAGTAAACAATAAAATTATAATTTTACATGTTTTTTTATATTAGTTTTATCATTCTTTTATAAACTGATTAATACTATTTTTGTATTCTTTGGGAGTTCTTCCATACGCTGCTTTAAACATGCGGTTAAACGTTCTCTGACTGTCAAAACCCGAAAGCTGACTGATTAAAGTTATATTTTCATCAGTTGTACGTATCAAATTTGCTGCGTATTCCGCCCTAATTAACCCCAAATAGTTTCTTAAATTAATTTTAAACTTTTGGGCAAAAATTCTGGAAATATAACATTCACTCACATTAAAATGCTGAGCCAAAGAAGCTCTAGTAATCGGTTCTGTAAAATTTTCTTCAACATATTTAACAATCTTGTACGAAATATCTGTCACAGGGTCAGACGGCAGATGTTCAAGTTTCATTATTTCCATAATGTACGACATAATAACGCATGCCCAAGAAAATTTAACCTCGAAGGAATCATCAGGAGAAATACATGTAAGAGCAGTTTTAAATTTTTTATTTATCGACTCCCTGCTTATAATCGGATTTTGAGGTCTAAAGTTTTTTAAGTCAGGGAACAAATTTCCAAATAATTTTGGATCGCACATAACAATTAATACCTCTGAATTCTTTTTGTCTATAGAATAAAAAGAATGCACGGTATCCGGGAATATTACAGTCATAACCCCCTCTGTTACTTCAAAGTCCTGATTTTCAATCTTTAAATGCTGAAATCCTTTATATACATATACAATTTCTATATATTTATGCATATGCTCAGGAAAATCAAGCTCGTAATTGTTATGTTTTACGGTTAAGTCAGATTTTCTAATCTCGTATGCCGGAAGCATTTTCCTTACCTCCAATCCAGCTATATTTTGTCTAAAACTTCATACAATTTGACTTTAATTATAGCACTAAAAGTGTTATAGTTCAAGTATGAACTAATATATTTTCAAGGAGGAAATTTTATGATTATACGAAAAGTATTATCTGCAATCACCGCAGCTGCAATGCTGGCAACTACACTGCCGATTACAGTTGCATTTGCCGACAATGGAACCGAAAACAAACCAACCGAACAAGCTGTATCAGCTGTTGAACAAATCAGCGAACCTATTATGGAAGACGCTGAAATTGCTGAAACGCTTCCATACCAGGACACTTCTCTTTCATTTGAGGAAAGAGCCGCTGATTTGGTAGCTAGAATGACGCTCGAAGAAAAAGTTTCTCAAACAGGACGCAGCGCACCGGCTATAAAACGTTTGGGCGTCTCCGCTTATAATTATTGGAGAGAAGGTATACATGGTGTTGCAAGACAGGGTAAAGCAACAAGTTTCCCTTCAAGTCTTGCTATGTCAAATACCTGGGACAGACAGCTTGTATATGAAGCGTCTGACATAACATCCACAGAGGCAAGAGGAAAAAACAATAAGTATGATTTATCATACTGGAACCCAACAATAAATCTTGCCCGGGACCCAAGATGGGGAAGAAATGAGGAATCATACGGTGAAGACCCATATCTTACATCTGAAATAGGTGCTAAATCTGTAGAGGGTATGCAGGGTGAAGACGCAAAATATCTTAAAACAATAGCAACCCTTAAACATTTTGCTGCTAATAACTGTGAAGGCGAAAGACAAACCGGAACATCAGTTATGACAGAAAAAACTTTTAGAGAATATTATACAAGAACATTTAAAGATATAGTTGAAAGCTCTAATCCTGCATCAGTTATGAGTTCATATAACGCGCTTACCATAAGCAGAAACGGAGAAGTTTTTTCTGACTATATTGCTTCCAGCGCTAACAAATATCTGCTGACAGATTTATTGAGACGCACATGGGGATTTTCAGGCTATGTAGTCGGAGATTGCGGCGCGTGGGAAAATCTTTTCGGAAGACAATCTATGAGACAAAAACTGTTTCCGGATTGGAACTTAGACGATATAACTGCGCCTATGGCAGTATCAAAAGCTTTTAATGCCGGAAACAACCTTGACTGCGGTTCCAGAGCGCAAGGCAGTACATTCGAATCCGTTGAACAGGGATGGATGAGTGAAGAGACTCTGGATGTAGCTGTATATAGTCTGTTTCTTGCTCGTATGAAAACCGGCGAATTTGATTCAAATGTTGAATATCAAAAAATAAAAAGCGATGTAATAGAAAAAGACGAGCATGTTGCAAAAGCCGAAGAAGCCGCTGAAAAGAGCTGGGTTTTACTTGAAAACAGAAATAATACACTCCCACTCAAAAACACAGTGTCTAATGTGGCTGTTGTAGGAAATCTTGCTGACGAGCTGACACTTGGTGATTATTCAGGAGAACCAACCAAAACTACAACTCCATATCAAGGTATGAAAAACGAAATCCAAAGCATTAACTCTAACGCTAATGTTGAACTCATCGGAAATGTAAGCGACAGTACGCCGCTGTTTAATATTAAAAGCATAAATCTTGTTCTTGAAGATGGAAAAACAAGAACTGTTGACTTGTCAAAAGCGACAAGCGTTAGAGGAATGACTTTATCAGGTTCAAACCTTAAAGATGTCACTAAATCAGGCATGGCTGTTGTAAAAGATGTTGACTTTTCTAAAGTTACAGACGTAAAAATAGAAGCAGCATCAATGCCCGGTATGCCTAAAGCGTCTGTAAATATCAGTTACAGCAATATGACGCAGACTGTAGCCACCGTTGACATAGCAAATACAGACAGTCCTGATACTTATGTTACAAACGAAGCTAAATATACAGGAGCTGACGGTGGATATAACTCCACAGCTGATATGTATATTACAATAAACGCAAGCGCTGACTTCTCAGTAGAGAACTACAAGAATTCTCTTGACGCTGCAGATTATATTATAGCATATGCAGGAACAACAACAGCAGATTCCAAAGAATCAAACGACAGAAGTTCAATAGACCTTCCTATATCACAAGCACATGTTCAAATGATTTGTGACAGTTATCCAGAAAAGACCATTGTAGTAATGTCTACTGTAGGACAAATCAATGCAGAACCATTTAAAGATAAATGTGCCGCTATGTTATGGACTTCATATAACGGACAAACGCAAGGAGAAGCCTTAGGAAAAGTCCTGACCGGAAAGGTTAATCCATCAGGTAAATTAACCACCACATGGTATACTTCTGAAGATCTACAAAAGATGCCTCTCGGCTCGCCAAAACAAAATGTTAATGGCGTTGATTATAACTTTACAAATTATGAAATAGCACAGGCAGATAATTATCCGGGCAGAACACATCAATATTATTCAGGAACACCTGTATATCCGTTCGGCTACGGCACAAGTTATACAAATTTTGTATACTCAAATATCAAGGCTGACAAAACCAACGCTGACGCCAATGATACTGTCAGAATTACTGCAGATATAACTAATTCCGGTTCTGTTGACGGCACTGAAATAGCTCAGCTTTATGTTACAGTTCCCGGGGCAGACGGAAAAACTTTGCCATTAAAACAACTCAAAGGTTTTGAGAGAGTTGAATTAAAGGCCGGCGAAACTAAAACAGTTTCATTTGATTTAAATATATCGGACGTATATTTCTTTGATGAAACAACTCAGTCCAATTATGTAGTAAACGGTGCATATACCATTAAAGTTGGTTCAAATGCAAATGATGCTAATGCTCTTTCTACCACTGTAAATGTGAGCGGAAGCATTTCTAAAAATGTTAAAAACGTACACGCAGTACCTACCGGTATAAAACTTTACGGTGCTGTAGCTAAGGGAGAAACAAGTGTTGCGCCTGCCAACTATATTGAATCAAACGCATCAGCAGCACTTCAAGACGATACGCTGATAACTGATTTATCAACACTAAGCAATGCTACAGTTACTTATACAAGTTCTAATGAAGATGTAGCCAAAGTTGACAGCAATGGTAAAGTTACAGCTTCAAATATTGAGGGAACAGCTTTAATAACAGTTACAATCACACCTCAATCAGGAACTCCTGTGACAGATTCATTCCCAGTAGTAACCCAGCTAAAAGAAAAGGTTGCTCCTGAAGTTACCGCATCTTATTTAGAAAAACTGGAAAATGCGTTTAAAGCATGCCCGGAAATTGCTTATCTGCCTGAAAACTGGGAAACAATTTTAAGTGTTTATAACACAGCCAAAACTGCTATTGAATCAGAACTCTTAGAAGAAAACCTGCCGGGTATTTTGAAACAAGCAGCAGCAGACTTAAAAGCTGTGCCAACTATTGAATTAGCTGAAACATATAATATAAAATCAACAAATCCGAGCATATTGGTAGATAATAGAATTGATTACTCAAAGGCAGGAATCGGTGAATATACAGCTTCCGAAACCGAAATATCCGGAACAATCACTGTTGATTCACCATGCACAGTTGATTTAAAAGCATTAAATAATGATGTTTCTGTTGATAATTCAAAACTGATTTGGACAGTTGAAAAGCTTGACAGCTCTTCAAGAAAAGCTCCTGAAATAGATAGCTCAACAGGAAAACTCACCATATACGAAAACGGCGTATTTAAAGTTTCAGCAAAAAATTATACTGACAAAGAGTGCGGAACAATTATTGTATATGCCAATTTACAAATCGAAGGTGAAAGCGCTGACAACGGCGGCGGTGCTAATTTAAGTGACGCAAAACAAGGTGCCAGCGGAGGTCTTAACGCCGGCAGCACAAAAAATTACTGGTTAAGATTTGATGGTGTAAAACTTGATAAACTCACCGATATAACTTTCCGTTTATCACAGCTTGAAACACCAAGTGAAATTAATGTATCACTCAGTCCTAATACAAACAGAATTATAGGAACCGCTACAGTGCCTGTAACCGGAGCTTGGACAAACTGGACTGAGGTTAATGTTGGAATTAACAGAAATGAGCTTTCAAAACTAAATCTTGATGCTAACGGCTGCGGAACAATTTATGTTCAAACTAACACATCAAACTTAGATTTTATGAAACTTAACCACATAAATGCAGATATAGATGTTGTTGACCAACCCGGAGGAAAAACCAAAGTGAGTGTTCCTTATGAATCCGGCGTTTTGGTAGCTGCTTCATATGAAAACGGCGCACTTAAAAATCAAACAGTTCAGGAGTTCTCTGCACCCGGTGATTATGTTTTTGACGGCTTCAAAGAAAACGATGAGGTAACATTCTTTACATGGGAAAACTTAAACAATATTACTCCTCTTGATAAAGCAGTGAAACATGTATATCACGAACCTGAAGCAAAAACACTGACACTATATCGTTTCGACGATCCTGCTTTTGACTCATTCTTTGAAACATCTGACGGAACTAAACTGACCAGCGGTACCGGCATGGATGGTATCGGCGGATGGAACACTGAGGCAAAAGACAGAAAATATACTTATAATGGCACTTCTTATACTTTTAAAAGAGGTCTAAAAGGCGGCCGCGGCAGTGAGACACTTAAATGTGTATACTTTACTCCTGATACTGACGGAGCAATGACTGTACTATTTGATTCAAGCTCAGACAGATATATTGCAGCAAGTCAAAACGGCGTTGAATTAAAACAACAATACGGAACAGCTTCCGGTAAATTGACTGCACTTGAAGTAATGGTAAAAGCAGGTTCACCGGTATATATCTATGGAGGTGGAGCTAATAAATCAATATTTGCAGTATTCTTTGATACTGAAAAAACTATAGTTGAATCTTCACCGTCCCCTTCCCCTACTGCATCGCCGGAACCGGAACCAACACCAAATATAACATATACTAGAAAAGTTGAATTTGAAGATTACAATAAAGGATGGTACGATGCCGGTATGACTAAGAGTTCAGTGGCAGAAGCCAGTGGAGGTTATGTTATAGACAATACCAGAAACAATGATACTTTCTACTTCGGCGAACATGATATGCAAGACTTTGCAATTATAGAATTGATAGCCGGAACAAAAGAAACTTCGCCTGTAAATGTTGAATTTTTTGCTGTTGATATGGCAGGTATAAATGTTGACACTGCTTCACAGAGCGAAATAAATAAGCATCTTACATCTGCAAACAGCATTGGTTCAGCTACTCTTATTGCAAGTACAAAAAACTGGAATGATTTTAAAACAAACGTAATAAGAATAAAATCTGGACTTACAGGAACCAAAGGGATATTTATGAAAGGAACAACTACAGGAAAATATTTGGGTAACTTTGATTATATGAATCTCATGTATTCAGACCCAAATATAAGCACTGCTTCATCACCAGAAAATACTGTTATATTGAATGCTTCAAATAACTCTGTGGAATTAAGTGTAAGCGGTGATACCATTACTGTAACAAAAGACGGTAAATCAACACAACTCAATTATAATGAGGAATATCAAAAAAATGTTGATTTTAAGAAATTGGCAGTATGGAATAATATGTTTACTGCTCTGGTACAGGATAGAGAAACCGGAAAAACTGATATAATAGCCAGTCCTCTGGGAAGTGTTTGGAATGAAATAACACCATCCGATTTTGCTGAAAGTGATATTGATTTAAAAGGTAATGAGAACTTTGTTATAAATGATTTCATAGTTATAGATGACCAGCTTTATTTAGGATGTAACGACGGAATATTAATAACGATGACTTCTTGCTCAAAGTGTTATACTTTAAAAAAGGCTGCTGATTTCAATATTGAAAGTATTGAATATGATAACGAAAAAATCTTTATCAGCAATAATAATGATAAAAAAGAAATAGATTTAAGCAGCGCAAGACAAAAAAATATAAAAGCTGATGAAGCTTTGAAACTTTCAGAAAAAGGTGCAGTACTTGCAGACGTCAGAAGCAAAGAAGAATTTTCAGCAAATAATTTCAGCGGTTCAATAAATGTTCCTATAGATGAGTTTGAAACATGGCTGCAGACTCAATCAAAAGATGAAACTATAATAGTATATTGTTCATCCGGAGCTCGCTCTGCTAAGGCTGTTGAGATTGCTGAAAAACTTGGATATACAAAAATATATGACTTAGGCAGTATTGATAATCTTAAGTAATAAAGAGTAACTGTTTTATTAAAATATAAAATTGCCGCCGGCGCTCAATTGCCCGGCGGTATTTATATAATAAAAATCGTTCCTTGAATAAAAATTATATGGCAAAAAAACAAAGATTTTTTCTAAATAACGCAAGAAGTTTATAGAATATAATAAAAATATGTTCTATAATATTAACCTAGGTAAGAAAATAATTATGGGGGTAACGTTAAGTGGAAAAACTTAAACGAATTTTTTTAGTAAAGAACAACCGTGATTTAATTTTGGAAGGCAATGTTATACGAGCCCTATTGTTTTTAGCAATTCCAATTATAATCACTAACTTCTTGCAACAAATGTATAACCTGACAGACACATTCTGGCTCGGGAAAATAGGCACCATACCTCAAGCCGCTATCTCAATGGTATCACCGATTCAAAGTACTATGATGAGCTTTGGACAAGGAATAACAATGGCCGGCTCAATTTTGATGGCACAATACATAGGAGCCGGACGAATGAGAAGCGCTAAATCAATGGCAAACCAAATTTTTGTTTGCGCTATGATATTTTCAGTATTCTGCGCCGGCACGCTTTTTGCTCTAACACCAATAATTACATCTTGGATGGGAGCAGACGGCGAAATTTTTTCACTTGGCAATATTTATTTACGTATAGTTATCTTGGATACTCCTTTATTATTTATAATAAACATTTTCGGAGCGGTTAATCAATCTCAGGGAAATACAATATTCCCTATGCTTATAAACTTCCTGGGCATTGTAATAAATATGATTCTCGATCCGCTGTTTTTAATGGTCTTTCATATGGGTATTGGAGGGGCGGCAATTGCGACCCTTGGAGCTAAAATTCCATGTGCGATAATCGCACTTAAATACTTATTAAACAGAAATAATTCTATATCTTTGGATTTAAGATATATGAGACCAAAATGGAACAAAATTAAAAAAATCATTTCAGTCGGTCTTCCAACCGCATTGGGAAGCAGCGCTATGCAGTTTGGATTTGTACTTATGTCAAAGAACGTATATGTTTTCGGTTCATCCGCTATGGCTGCATATGGCGTTGGAAATAAAATCAACGGAATCATAACTCTGCCTGCAAACGCTTTGGGTTCTGCTACCTCCACTATTGTAGGACAGAATTTAGGCGCCGGACAAATAAAACGCGCTGAAAAAGGTTATAAAACAGCAACCATTGTTGGCATGGGACTGCTTTTTATAATGGGTATGATTCTATCAAGACCCGCTGTATCAACTATTATTGTAAACATATTTACATCTGATAACACTGTTGTTCCGATGGCAGTTGATTTTATTTCTATAATGTCATTTTGGTGCTTTACTAACAGTGTATATAACTGTACTGTTGGATTATTAAACGGGTCAGGAAAAACAAAAATTACTATGATTATAGAAGCTACAAGATTATGGGTATTTAGATTTGCAACTATTTTCTTCTGCCAAAATATACTTCATATGGGTGTAGAAAGTATTTGGTATTCTGTTGTTGTAAGTAATGGGCTCTCAGCGCTCATATTATTAATAGTATACACAACAAGAATATGGGAAAAAGACAGTCTTGGAGTTCGCAGCGCAAGTCCTGCTAAACATAATTAACAATACATAAATTTATACTATATGTTTAAAATAATGTTTAATTTTTAAAGCAATTTTATTATAAGAAAAATTACTCAAAATATTTATATCTGTAACTTATAAGAGGAGCGTTAATCGCGCTCCTCTTAATGTTAAAATAATATTATTATGGTTTTGTAACTATTTAAAGAATAAATGTACTCCTGTGCCTGCCGCCTTATGTAGTGCATGTCGGCACCCTACCGATGCTTGCTGATTAATGTTCCTTAATTATATATTGTTTTCTATATATTTCATTGTGACAAGTTATTTTTTATTTCATCATTAACTATATTTTACTGCATTCCGTGACTGCGCGCCTTACGTGGTACCTGTCGGCACCCTGCCGATGCTTGCTTGTTAATGTATCTTTATTATATATTTATTTTCAATATATTTTATAATGACAAGTTGATTTTTTAATTTAATCAATAATTATTTACTGCATTCCTCGCCTGCGCGCCTTACGTGGTGCCTGTCGGCACCCTGCCGATGCTTGCTTGTTAATGTATCTTTATTATATATTTATTTTCAATATATTTTATAATGACAAGTTGATTTTTTAATTTAATCAATAATTATTTACTGCATTCCTCGCCTGCGCGCCTTACGTGGTGCCTGTCGGCACCCTGCCGATGCTTGCTTGTTAATGTATCTTTATTATATATTTATTTTCAATATATTTTATAATGACAAGTTGATTTTTTAATTTAATCAATAATTATATTTTGCTGCATTCCTCGCCTGCGCGCCTTACGTGGTGCCTGCCGGCACCCTGCCGATGCTTGCTGATTGATGAGCCTTTATTAAATATTTATTTTAATATACTTTAAAATAACAGGTTGTTTTTATAGTTAGTGAACAATTATATTTTGTTTAATTTGTATGGCTTGTTGCTTACGCGATTGTTGTCTTCCAGTTCATACACTTGATTTTATAATAATAGTTTATTGAATGTTTACTTTTTAATATACTATATAAAATAATTTACTGTTTAAATAATTACATAAACAGATAACATCTGTAATCCAAATCCGTATGATTTATCATCTATCTAGATTAAAATATATTAATAATATATTTTATATTATTAACCTCTTTATAAAAAAAGACAGCAGAATCAATCCGCTGTCATTTTTATATCATATTTATTAATTCTCTATTTATCAAATCTTTCAATTATAGCTTTAACTATTCTTTCAGAGGCATGACCGTCACCGTATGGGTTAACCGCATGAGCCATTTTTTCATACTCATTAACATTTTCTATCAATTCTTTAGTCATATTATAAATGTTATCCTCATTAACGCCGGCAATTTTTACTGTTCCGGCGTCAACGGCTTCCGGTCTTTCTGTTTCATTTCTTAAAACCAAGACCGGCTTGCCCAAAGAAGGTGCTTCCTCCTGCAAACCGCCCGAATCAGTCAAAACCAAATAACCTCGCTTTATAGCATTATGAAGTTCGTCAGCATTTACAGGGTCTATAAGCTTTATTCTGTCATGATTTCCTAAAATATCAAATACTACTTCCCTTACCGCAGGATTTAAATGTACAGGATATACAACCTCAACATCATCAAAGTCATTTACTATTCTTAATACTGCACGGCAAATGTTTTTTAACGGTTCGCCCAAATTCTCACGCCTATGAGCAGTCATAACAATAACCTTTTTAGTGTCCCAATTTAAAGTTTTTAGTCCTTCATCAGAAAACTCATAGTCATCTTTTACCGTAGTTTTTAAAGCGTCTATAACAGTGTTTCCAGTAACATATATATTCTCTTTTGGAGTATTCTCAGATAAAAGGTTATTTTCATTTCTTTTTGTAGGAGCAAAGTGCATATCCGCGATAACTCCTGTTATGCGGCGGTTAATCTCCTCCGGGAACGGAAAATATTTATCATAAGTCCTAAGCCCTGCTTCAACATGCCCCAAAAGAATTTGGTTATAATATGCGGCAAGACTTCCTGCAAAAGTGGTCGATGTATCGCCATGAACCAATACTACATCCGGCTTGACTTCCTTCATTATTTCATCCAAACCCTCAAGAGCTCTGGTAGCAATATTAACTAAAGTTTGTCTCTCGTGCATAATATCTAAATCATAATCCGGCTTTATATCAAAAATTTTAAGCACCTGATCCAACATCTCGCGATGCTGAGCCGTAACGCAAACAATTGACTCAATCCTGTCACTATTTTTTTCAAGTTCTTTCACCAATGGCGCCATTTTTATTGCTTCCGGTCTTGTCCCGAAAATCGTCATTACCTTAATCTTCTTCATTATAGTTATCCTCCTCGGTCAACTGTTCGTCAGCATTATAGTTAATATATTCGCCGGGATCATGAAGCTCTCCCATAACCTTTATTGAAACCAATATAATCAAAAGCACTGAGCAAATTAATATCAATCCTCTGCCATATCCTTTTATAGAGATAACTACGGCAGTCATACATAAAACAGCGGTCAAAGTATATAAAATAGTTACAACCCTGCGCTGAGAAAAGCCCATATCCAGCAAACGGTGATGAAGATGTCCTCTGTCAGCCTGCATAGGAGAATGACCGGTAAGCACACGTCTTATAATTGCGAACATAGTGTCAAAAATCGGCAGTCCCAATATTAAAATAGGCACCGCAAAAGTGATAACAGCTGACATTTTAAGCATACCCTGCACTGATATACAAGCCAAAATAAAACCTAAAAACAGCGCCCCAGTATCACCCATAAATATCTTTGCCGGGTTAAAATTATACGGCAAAAATCCAAATCCAGCTCCTGCAACCGCAGCTGTCAAAATAGCTACATTGAGATTATCACTGATTAAAGTTAATGCCAGCAATGCAATTGAAGATATAGAGGAAACACCAACCGCTAAGCCATCTAATCCATCCAGCAAGTTTACAGCGTTACATATTCCCACAATCCAAAACATAGTAACAACGCATGAAACCCAATAGTTCATGACTATATAAGGTCCTCCGAACCATGCGCTGAAAGGATTGGCAAAATGTTCAATACGAACTCCGCAGTATACTACAACAGCCGCTGCCAAAATCTGACACACAAGCTTCACAATAGGCTTCATTTCAGTAATATCGTCAATGACGCCCGTTGTAACAATTATAGCGCATCCAATTAATATGCCCATAACTTCTATATCAATTGTAGCAAAACAAGCGACGCTTACTATAAATCCATAGAATATTGCCAAACCGCCCATCAGCGGAATCGGCTTTTTATGTACTCGTCTTGAATCTTTCGGAACATCAATAGCATTCACCTTATGCGCCAGCGATATTACCATAGGAGTTGCGGAAAACGCTACCAAAAAGGCCACAACAAGCGCAAGCAGCACATATATATTATTATCGAAAATCATAGGAAATCCTCCTGAATTGATTAAGGTTCAATAAACCCTACCTTACGATATACTTTAGACAAAGTTTTCATTGCTGTCCGATTTGCCTTGTCAGCGCCGGACTTGTATACTTGTTTAAGATAATCCTTATTCTTCATAAGGTCGTTATACTTGTCCTGTATAGGTCTTATAGTATCCACAACAGCCTCTGCCACAGCATTTTTAAAGTCGCCGTAACCCTTTCCGTCAAACTCGGCTTCAATTTCATCCATGGTTTTACCGGTTACTGCAGAATAAATACTCATCAAGTTCTCAACGCCTTCTTTTCCTTCACCGCGTTTCACCTCACTGCCTGAATCAGTGACCGCACGCTTAATTTTCTTAACAATTTTATCAACCGGGTCAAGAAGAAGAATATATCCATTCTCATTAGTATCTGATTTTGACATTTTTTGCGTCGGCTCCTGCAGGCTCATAATGCGGGCTCCGACCTCGGGTATATATGGCTCTGGAATTTTGAAAGTCTCGCTGTATGCATTATTGAAACGATTCGCTAAATCCCTGGTTATCTCCAAATGCTGAGACTGGTCGTTTCCCACCGGAACCAAATCTGCCTGATACAGTAAAATATCAGCAGCCATAAGAGAAGGATAAGTAAAAAGACCTGCATTTAAATTATTAGCATGTTTTTTAGCTTTATCCTTATACTGAGTCATTCTTGAAAGCTCGCCCATGTAAGTGTTGCAAATCATTACCCACGCCAGCATAGAATGCGCCGGAACATGGGATTGAAAAAATATAGGGCTCTTTTCCGGGTCAAGACCTGAAGCTATAAAAAGTGCTAATAAATCCATAGAGTTTTTTCTAAAATCCTTTGGTTCCTGCCTTACAGTTATGGTGTGCATATCGGCAAGCATAAAATAACACTCGTATTCATCTGTTTTTGACAGATTCACCCAATTTCTGAGCGCTCCCACATAATTTCCCAGTGTCAATGCGCCGGATGGCTGTATACCGCTTAAAATTCTCTTCTTTGTATCTTCCAAATTATTCACCTACTTCTTCTTTTAGCAAATCGCCCAAAGTTTTTATTCCGCTTTCTATCTGCTCTTTTGACGCAGTTGAATAATTCATTCTGAAACTGCTGCAAACAGCTTTATCATCAATCATAGTAGTTGAGCCAGGTACAAAAGCAACACCTCTGTCTACCGCTTTCGCCATAATAGCTTTGGTATCGTATCCATCAGGCATTTCACAGAAAAGGAATATACCGCCTTCCGGAACAGTATGACTAACTGAACTTGGGAAATACTTGTCCATGCACTCGCACATAAACCTGCACTTTTCACCATATGTCTCTTTTAGTTTTGAAATATGCTCGTCTATTGAATATTTTGTTAGGAATCCATATACGACCATCTGAGCCAAAACATTTGTATGTACATCCTGAACCTGCTTACAGATAATCATTCTTTCCATAAGCTCTTTATCGCATGAAGTGAATCCAACCCTGATACCCGGAGACAATATCTTTGAGAATGAACCCAGATACACAACTCGTCCTTGAGTATCCAGCGATTTTATTGTTGGAACATCATCTCCTGCAAACCTAAGCTCTCCGTAAGGGTTGTCCTCAAATATCATAAAGTCATACTGTTCAGCCAACTCAAGCAGTTTTTTTCTTTTCTCAAGAGACATTGTGATTCCGGACGGATTCTGAAAAGTTGCAATTGTATATAATATCTTTATATTGCTATGCTGTTTCAAAAGCGCCTCAAGCTCTTCCATATCAATTCCATCGCTCTGAACTTTTACTCCATATATTTCTGCATTATAAGAACGGAAACAATTAAGACCGCCTATAAAGCTTGGCTGTTCACAGACAACAGCGTCTCCCGGATTCAAAAGAGATTTTGAAGCCAAATCAATTCCCTGCTGTCCGCCGCTTACTATTATTGTCTCATTATTATCATTCTCTTTGATAATCCCTTGTGAAACAAGACGGTTTTTAACCCAATCACGCAAAGGTGCATATCCTTCTGTCACACCATATTGAAGCGCAATTTTGCCATTATTTTTTAAAACGTCGGCAGCAACTTCCGAAAGCTCATCACACGGAAAAAGCTCCGGGTCAGGAGCTCCTCCCGCAAAAGATATTATGCCAGGCTTATCCAGCAGTTTAAAAATTTCACGTATTGCTGACGCTTCCAAATCCTTTACCTTATCAGAAAATTTAGTTTTGATATCCATATTAGTTATGTCCTTCTTTCATATAGGTTTTTTCTATTAAGATTACAAGGTTATATACCCTGAATTTTTCTTATGTTCTCTCTTCTTTTCTTCCGGCTGTACGTCCTGCTCCTCATTTTGCTCAGCATTATCACTGCAAGACACAATTTTATGCTTGCCGCAGCAGCCTGAGCCTGACAAACATTTTTTTGCAATGAAAATAGCAGCGGTTATTCCACCGATTATACCGGCAATAATCAATATTAATCCGATACTATTTTCAATAAAATCCTTTATTTTTGCTTTTTTGCGGCGGCGTTCAATCTTTTTCTTTTCTTGGCAATACTTGAACTTTGCCCGTTCCTTCGCGTCACCCAAAAAATCTGCGGTCTTTTTAACATAAGGTTCAGCAAAAGACACAGCTGAATACTCATTAAAATGTTTCATATTTATTCCTCCTGACTCTCTATTTCGGCTTCCTGCCGCCGATTATTTTAAACAGTTTCCTCTTCCACCACCGCAACATACGGCAGATTTCTGTATTTTTCCGCATAATCCAATCCGTATCCAACTATAAATTTATCAGGGATTGAACGGCCTATATAATCAGGTTCAAACTCAACAGAACGACGCTCCGGCTTATCGAACATTCCACACACCTTAAGACTTTTAGGACTCTTGCCCTTTAAATATCCAACCAGTTTCTTTAACGTTTTTCCGGTATCAACAATATCCTCGATTACCAAAACATCATTATTTGAAACATTAAATTCTTTAACCGATTCAAACTTAACTTCTCCGCAGCTTATATCCGAATCCCCATAACTGGACGCAGATATAAAATTCAAATCTATATCCGGAATTTTTAGTTTGCGTATTAAATCGGCAGTAAAAATTACAGACCCCTTTAAAACACAAATTAAAGTAAGGCTTTGACAATCCTTATAGTCACTGTTTATTTTATCCGCTAATTCTGAAACTATCCCGTCAATATCATTTTCTGTAAACATTATTTCTTTAATCTTCATATTTTTCATAATGTATCACCAATATATTTTTAGTAAAACGGGTCATTTTATATTTTTCATTAGCTCTTATTCCAAGTATGGCTAATATTTCTCCGTTCTCATTGCAAAACAGTGGAACGCTGTCTCTTTTTTCGCTCCGAATTTTCAAGTCAATGAATAAATTTTTCAATTTTTTACTTTTGCCGTTCTTATACACGGCAAATTTATCACCCGGACGCCTATTTCTAACATAAAACCGGCTTGTCGAAAACGTCTCAGTAACGCCTAACTTATCGGCGTCAAGTGCAATATCGCCGTCAGAGAGCTTCAGTGCGTTTGAATTCACTAAAATATAAGATATGTTTACCCCGGCATTTTTTATATTATATAACTTATTTGGAGTAACTTCAATACAAAAATCACCATTGTTAGAAGAATTTAAATCTTTTTGAGCATTTTCGACTTCTGAACAAAACTCAAGCCAGCCATAACGTTTAACAACTCTAAGCCCTCCCGGAAGGTTTACAGCTGCTCCGCCATTGTCACTCATTAAAGCCAGCACAGAATTTATATGCTTTTTCTCAAGAGAATAATCCTGCCCCATCTCATCTCTTGCGCAGGATATAATAAGTCTTGACAAAACTGCTCGGCTTTTTATAAGTTTCATAGAGTTAATATGTAGTGCTTTGAAATTTCCCCCGGGCATCGGAGACCTTAAGCGTTCATAAAGCCTTGAGACATATCCATCTATAAACTCTCCGTCATCATCAAGATTATTGGCCAGATTTGATAAACTGTCTATTATACTGGGATTAAAATCCTTCTCTATCATTGGTATTAACTTATGACGAATTCTATTCCTAGTATAATTGTCATCATTATTTGTGCTGTCGGTTTTATATTCTAAACCGGCTTCTGCACAATACTTTTCTATATCGGCTCTTGTGACGTCAAGAAGCGGTCTTATAACACCGTCTTCCCTTTTATATTTTATCCCTCTGAGCCCTGATAATCCGCTACCGCGGATTACTCTCATTAAGACGGTCTCCGCCTGGTCATTCTTGTTATGGGCAGTTGCTATATAATCTATATCATTCTCTTTACATATGCGCTTAAAAAAATTATATCTTGCTGCTCGTCCTGCTTCTTCTTCTGTCATACCATGCTCTAAAGCCATTTTGGGAATATCAGCATGTTCTGTAAAACACTCAACGCCAAACTCAGAACACAGCTTTTTAACATATTCCTCATCTCTATTTGCTTCGTCACCGCGTATCTGATGATTTAAATGAGCGGCATATATTTTAAAATTATTACTCGTTTTTATTTGATTCAAAACATGGAGAAGACATACAGAATCAGCACCGCCGGATACTGCAACAAGAATGGACGAACCGTTTTCAGCAAGACCGTGCACATTGATTGTATTTACAATTTTCTTTGTCACCGATGAAATAATCACAGGGACATCATCTGCAAAATTATTATTCACGCATACCGCTCCAGTTAGCAAATTTTGTATATTCTCCAAGCCACGATAAGAATTCGCTTCCGACTTCACCGTTTCTATGTTTATCAAATTTTATTTTTGTCTTATTTGGCTCTTCACAATCTTCATTATAGTATCCTTCACGATACAAAAATATTACCATATCAGCATCCTGCTCAATTGAACCGGATTCTCTCAAATCACTCAAAACCGGCTCCTTTACATCACGTTTCTCAACCGAACGGTTAAGCTGTGACAACGCAATAACAGGAATCCCCAAATCATTTGCCATAACCTTCAGAGTTCTTGAAATATCAGAAACTTCCTGCTGACGATTAACCCCGCTCATACCTGAACTCATAAGCTGGAGATAATCAATGATTACCAAGTCCAACCCCTTCTCAATTTTCATCTTTCTGCATTTGGCTCCTATTTCCGTAGCAGTAACACTTGAATTATCGTCAATATAAATTTTTGTGTCAGATAAAGCTGCCAAAGCTTCACCCAATTTCGGCCAGTCGTCATCTTTTAAATCACCGCGCTTTATGCGTTCGGCGCTAACCTTCGCCTGCGCTGAGAGCATACGGTTTGCAATCTGTATTCCCGGCATCTCCAAACTAAATATGGCAACAGCAGCTCTGTCCATTATAGCTGCATTCTGTGCTATATTCAGCGCGAGAGCCGACTTACCCATACCGGGACGTGCCGCAATCAAAATAAATTCAGCAGGGTGCAGTCCGGCAGTACGTCTGTCGAGGTCAACAAATCCCGTTGTCAAACCAGTCACACTCTCATTTGCATCTGAAAGCTTCTCAAGCTTTTCAATACTTTCATCAAGATAAACCGATATATGAGACAATCCCGTTGTATTACGGTTCTGGGTTATATTTATTATTCCCTGCTCTGCGCTTCCGATTATATCGTCAACATCGTCCTCCGAAGCGTAACAGCGCTTAGTTATAGCTTCTGAAACATTTATAAGCTTTCTAAGCTCTGATTTTTCACGCACAATATTGGAGTAGTGTCTGACGCTGTTCTCATCAGTAGACGGAACCAAATCCATAAGTTTAAATATAAAATCAAGACCACCGATTTTATCAATACTTCCCCGCATTTCCAGCTGTCTTTTTATTGTAACAAAATCTATAGGCTGACCCATGTTAAACAAATCGGTTAGAGTTTCAAAAAGTTCTCTATGTCTTTCAATATAAAAGTCACCTGAGGAAATAAGGCCGATGACATCAGGGATTCTATCTCTTGAAATTATCATCGCTCCTAAAACAGACTGTTCAGCTTCATCACTGAAAGGCATGCTTCTAAGCTCCGAAACAGAATTTTCTGAATCAACGTTATCCGAATAAATATTTAAGTCTTCCAACCCCTATTTCAACTCCTAACCTCTTAAATTCAATTCATAAAAAAATTATTCCTCTGTTACCTGGACTTTAAAAGTTCCCGTCACTCCATGATATAATGAAACATTGACGTCACGAGTACCGCATGTCTTTATTCCATCAGGGAGATCAATTTTTCTCTTATCCACCTCAATATTATACTGCTCTTTTAAAGCCTGCGCAACATCTTTAGACGTAATTGAGCCAAACAATTTTCCCTCCTTACCGCTCTTAGCCGTAAGCTTAACCGTAAACTCTTTCATTCTATCGGCAATGTTCTTGGCTTTTTCTTCTTCTTGATTACGTCTGTATTCTTCCGCTCCCTTTTTACCCTCAAGCTCATTTATAGCTTGTTTAGTGGCAACCTTAGCTAACCCCTTTTTTAACAAAAAATTATTTGCATATCCATCGCTAACATTAATCAAATCACCCTTTTTCCCCTGGGCTTTAACATCCTGCGTTAAAATCACTTTCATATTATCTATTCATGAACAATAAACTTGTCCATATCCTCCTTCCAAATTTATATATAATTAAAATTTATTCACGGTCGTCCAGCACATCATCTATCGCTTTTTGAAGCTGCTCTAATGCTATATCCATATCTTGGTTTGAAAGCTGCGCTCCGGCTATGGTTATATGTCCGCCGCCTCCCAGCCGTTCCAAAATCAGCTGAACATTAACGGTCTCCAAAGAACGCCCGCTAATAATTATCTTGTGACCAAGCCGGGCTATAACAAATGAAGCCTCTATACCTGATATATTTAAAAGTTCATCGGCCGCTTTTGCAACCAACACCTGCAAATCTTTGCCGGTATCTTCACAAACAGCAACAGCTATATTATCTCGGTATATTTTTGCACTGCTGATAACCTTAGACAATCTTACAGAATCCCTTATATCAGTTTTAAACAACCTTCTGATATTAACCGGGTCAACGCCCATTCTTCTCAAATACGCAGCCGCTTCAAATGTTCTGACTCCGGTTTTAAAGGTAAATCCTTTAGTGTCAAGAAATATTCCTGCATACAGCGCCTCAGCTTCCTTTAAACCAATTTTAGGATTATCCTGAATATACTGTAGAATTTCTGTTACCATTTCACATGCTGAAGACGCATACGGCTCATGATATGTGAGCACAGCATTGTCAATAAAATCTTCAGAACGGCGATGATGGTCAATAAGAACTATTGACTTTGAGGCTGACAAAACCTCTTCAAATTCAACCATGCTGCGCCTGTGCGTATCAACTACAATTACAAGTGTTTGCTTATCCATTAAGGTCAGCGCTTTATCACCTGTTATAATATTATTCATATATTTAGGATCATTAGTAAAATTATTCAAAAGCAATTTTGCGTTAGTATTGTTTTTTCTCATAACAATATAGGTGTCTACGCCGCGGCTTTTTATCGCCTGATAAAGTCCAATAGAAGCGCCTAAACAGTCCATATCACCATTTTTGTGACCCATTATCATAACGCATGAACACTGGTCGATGGCTTCACGCAAAGCATGTGCCATAACCCTCGCTTTAACCTTAGTGCTTTTTTCAACCTCCCGGCTTTTGGCTCCGTAAAACTTATAGGCGATTGGTGATTTTACAACTACCTGGTCTCCGCCTCTGCCGAGAGCCATCTCCAAAGCAAGATTAGCCATCTTATTGTTTTCATCTAAAGTTTCTCCGCCTCTGCCTGTTCCAATACTGAGAGTCACCGGAATTTTATTCTCAAGATTTATATTTCTAACGTCGTTTAATACATTATACTTTTCTTTTTCTATAATATCATTATATTCCTTATTATGAAAAAAGACTAGGAACTTTTCTCTTTCATATCTCCTGGATACACCATTGGCATTTGAAACCCATGCGTTAACACACCTCTCAATCTCTCCAAGCAAAGCTCCATGATTTGAATTCGGAGTCTCTTTAAGAACCTCGTCATAATTATCTATAACAACAAGACACTGAACGCACTGCTTATCGTCAAAATCCTGCTTTAATTCCATAAAATCTGTAATATCCACAAAATATAAGCCTGCCAATGTATCGGAAATCAAGTCTGAATGGACAGCTCTGCCATTTATTAAATATGTTCTTCCATTAAATTCAAATTCATCTACTACATTTACCTGACTCTCAAGATATCTGTTTATGGAAAGATTATTGAATAAATCCTGAATATACTCTCCATAATGCGACTCTCTGCCAATCATATCAAGAAAATTATCATTACTCCATTTTATTTCTCCCTCTGAGTTTATAACTACCATAGGATGAACAAATGTTTTGACCGCTGTCTGTGTGACTGCGTCAACACAAAAAGAGTAACTCTGCATATAATGATAAAACCGTTTCTTCCTGGATTTTAAAGTTACGACTCCATACACAAGCAGCGCAATGGAAAATAAAATTTCCACAAATCCAAAGGCTGACATATCATTTCCAGGTTTATTATTGAATAATATAGTAAATAAACCAAAGAGGAAAACAACAATACAGCTGACAACAGTGTTAAAAAAACCGGATCTGATTTCAGAAATAGTATAATCTTTTGACTTATTAACTTTCACTGTCATCACCAGCCTTTTTCAACATTCTAATATCTATGTTTGCATCAAGCATACCCGCAAACATTAAAATATAGAAAATTATTGAGATAAAGAAATATCCCAAAATAAGAATCAGCAAATATATCCCAAACCTTGAATAACCGCTTCTGAACTTTTTCCGCAAAGAAAAATCCACCAGCGATAAACCGTCAATAACAAGGACAAATGATAAAACCGCAACAACGTTTTTTAGAGCTAATGTATATATCGAACTGTCATTTGACATAAATGACACAATCATTAAAAGAACAGTCACTACGCTCAAACTCTTAGGAACTTTTATCATATAGAACCTAACATACTCGTAATTCTTCACTCTAAATCTTTTCATAAAAAAAATACAAAGAGAAGTTATAATATAACCCATTACTGAAGCCGCAACCACAAGTATTGTCGGGAAATAAGTTAATATTATTTCTTTAGTTTGTTTTAACGCCTCGCTGACTATATTTCCCATATCTGCAGAATTTTCAACAGATGAAATATACGTGTTCATAGCGCCCTGAACGGAATTAATCGTCTCGTCAAGCATTCCGGCAATTCCGTTTTCTCCGCCTGCCATAACGTTAAGAATCATGACATCTAAGACAAGACCAAATAAAACAGCAGCTATGCCGGACGCCAGCGTCACATAGTATCTGCAGTTATGCGACATACAATAACCGATTACTAATCCCGGAAGCAAAGTAATCAGTCCTGATAACGGACCTGAAATTATATCACCGGTCACAATAAAAATAAGCAGCAATGACGCAATAAATGAAGCGGCAGATATATATACGCCTTGCCGTATCATCAAATATGCGAGAGGTATACCGCAGACAAACATTGCCAGCGTTCTGAAAACAGGAACATAAATCCCCATAAACATCAATAAAACAGTGAGCGCAGCAACTATTGCCCCCTCACAAACCGCTCTTGCGGTAACTTTTTTCATATTCAGACCTTCTTGTAATTAAAGATTGTATAAAACAAATATATCAAAGAGACTTAAGAAGTTTAGACAAATCTCCATAACGTCTCTCAATAAAATGTTCACTATCAATCTCAGATTTTAGTTTCTGCTTCATAACGTCATTTATATCATCAAAATCAACACCCAATCTAAACGCCAATACATATGCGACGTTTAAAAGGCATGCAGTATCCTCGGTGAGATTTGTAAGAGTTTCACAATCTGTCTCCGCTGAAATATCACCAAATAAATCTGTTACTTTTTGAAGAAGCTCTACTTTAAGCAATTCTACTGTTTTAATATTATTCGCTATATCAATTTCCAAACCAATCACCCTCATTTGACTACAAAAATAACAATGTAACTTATTTTACCAAACTTTTGCCCTTATTTCAAGTACTTTTCAAAATAAATATGTGACAAAAAGAAATTAGCACGCATAGTATGATTGTAGAAAAGGGTGATAATATGAGTGAAAATAGTGAATATCAAATTTTTCCACTAAATAAACTGGTTCCGGGCGAGACAGCTATAATAGTAAAAATTGATTCTGAAATAAAAGAACATAAAAACCATCTAATCAATTTAGGCTTTATGCCCGGTGAAAAAATAACTCCGGTTTTTAAGTCCCCGCTGGGAGATCCGATTGCATATATCATTGGCAGAAGTATTCGCATTGCTCTTCGTGAGAGGGAGGCAAAAAAAATATTTGTGACAGGAGATTTATATGAAACTGAAATGGTTTAAATCCGGAAACGGAGAAAAAAATGCGGCTAAGCTTACTCTTTACCTTCTAGGCAATCCTAACGTAGGAAAAAGCACAGTTTTTAACGCTTTGACCGGACTAAAACAGCACACAGGCAATTGGTCCGGGAAAACAGTAGACGCCGCATTCGGAAAATATACATATAACAATATCGAACACAAAATAATAGACCTGCCCGGAACACATGCTGTCAACTCCTGTTTTTCAGAAGAAGAAGTTACAGGAACAGAAATTATGCTGGGCTCAAAAGATTCACAGGAATCAGTCTGCCGCTCAACCACTATTATAATCGGAGACGGAACCAGTCTTGAAAGAAGTATCGGGCTTGCTCTGGATTATTTAGAAAAGTGCGGAAACAACGCTATATTTTGTGTAAATCTTTGTGATATTGCGAAAAAAAAGGGTATAGAAATAAATTTTGAAAAACTTCAGAAAACACTTGGAATTCCCGTTATCGGGATATCTGCTAAGAAAAAATCTGACATCAATTCACTAAAAACATTAATAGATGATTTTATGCTGAATCCAAAAAATATTAAAATAAAATCCGGGTTAGACGGAGACGCCGTTAACTTCAAAAATGACTGTTCTTCTTCAATCTCCGGACGTATGCAAACAGCAAAAAAGATTATGAATGAGTGTGTTAAATATACAAAAGACCAAAATGAAAAAAACTTTGAATATAAATTCGATAAAATTCTGACCTCAAAAAGATACGGTATACCAATAATGATTCTGTGTCTTGGATTCATTTTATGGCTAACAATATGCGGAGCAAATTATCCATCGGACCTTTTAGCAAAACTATTTGGGTTTTTAAAACCATATGTTGAGGGCTTTTTTGTTTATTTACACTTCCCCCAATTCCTGATTGGAATTTTGTGTGACGGTGTATACGAAACTGTAACTTGGATAATCGCGGTTATGCTGCCTCCGATGGCAATTTTCTTTCCTCTTTTTACATTGCTGGAAGATTTCGGATTTCTGCCGCGTATTGCTTTTAATCTTGACAAATGCTATGCACGAACTAACATGAGCGGGAAACAATGCCTTACACAATGCATGGGGCTTGGATGCAACTGTGTCGGAGTTGTAGGCGCTCGTATAATGCCAAACGAAACTCAGAGAACTGTGGCAATACTAACAAACAGTCTTATGCCATGCAATGGTCGCTTCGCTCTGTTGATTGCAATGTCAACCATTTTTATCGGCGGCTCCATGGCCGTTCAGGTATCCGGAGTAATACCTATGCTATGCGTTTTGTTTCTTATTTGTCTTTCGGTTGTTGTTACCTGGTGCGTTTCATATTGTCTTACAAAAACAATATACAAAAATGACAATGAAATTTTTGCACTGGAACTTCCAGAATACCGCAAACCGGAAATTGCAAAGACGCTGATAATCTCGCTTGTAAACCGAACTGCCAAAATTGTCGGCAGAGCTTTATTGGTATCAGCTCCGACAGGCGCACTGGTCTGGCTTATGGCAAATATACAAATTGACGGCATAACATTACTCAGCTACGCTTCAAACGCCCTTGACCCATTCGGAAGATTTTTAGGAGTTGACGGCTTCATAATATTGGCCTTTATACTATCTCTGCCTGCAAACGAAATAACTCTGCCCATACTTGTTATGGGATATTTAGCGACAGGTTCAATGACAGAAATAAGCGATATGGAAACCTTAAAAAATATTCTTACCGCAAACGGCTGGACAATTGTTACCGCAATTAATATGATGCTTCTTACATTATATCATTCACCATGTATAACAACACTGCTCACAATATATAGTGAAACCAAAAGTTTAAAAACCGTTGCTTTATCAATAGTGATTCCATGCGTCGTAGGTATTCTGCTGTGTCTTTTAGTAAAATACGGATTCGCCATAATAAGCCTTTTTATGTAAATTCTATGATAAAAATTACCGAAATAAAACAAAGTTAGCCTATTCATTAGTGTAAAATGTAAAAAATTGCTTTCCAAACATTGACAGAAGAAATTCGTTAGGGTATACTCTTTATAGAAAAGATTTATATTCAAAGGATAGGTGATTTTAAATGACTTTTGACCAGGCAGTTGAAAAGGTTCAAGGCATTATGAAAGACGCAAATGTAAATGATATGGACAGCGTTGCTATTCAGATTCATTTTACTAATAAGGACTGCGAGGGAACAATGTACATTTCTACAAAAAACGGTCAGATTGACGTTCAAGGCTACGACTATAAAGACTGCGACGCTGCAATAGAATTAATGTATGGCGACCTTACAAAGATTTTAACCGGCAGACTCAATGCTGCTACAGCTATTGAAAAAGGAACTGTTACTGTTACAGGAAATGCTGACGCTCTTTCAGCTATATCTTCATGTGCTAAAAAGCCTGCAGTTAAAAAAGCCGCTGCTAAGAAAACAACTGCTAAAAAGGCTGCATCTACTGAACCGGCTGCTAAAAAAGCAACTATATCTGCCGCAAAACCGGCTGCAGCAAAAACAACTTCAAAGACTACAGCAAAAAAGACGACTAAATAGATTATTACTTAAAATAAAGACCATCCTGCGGCGAACTTATTGTTCGTTATCACAGGGTGGTCTTTTTAATCAGCAATAGCTAATCATCAAGTTAAAAGTCTTAATTATTTTTCAGCTTTATTAATCTTACGCTTTCACTTAAAGAAGTAAAATCCTTAGATTTAGAATTGTTTGCACAGGTGCTTTGGATTTCTTGAACTTCATCACAGTCGTATTCTGAAATAATCAAAGCAATATCCCTTTTCATCTTATCAATTCTGCTCATTGTTCCATTTCTTAAATCATTGGATTCACGCTTTACTTCTTCAATATTACCAACGCTCTTATTAACAAAACTTCTTACAACAGCTGAATTCATTACCGACACTCCTAACCTGACTAACCTTAAATATTAACAGTTAATAAATACAATATCAATCTTCAGAAATCATTCAGAAAACCTTTTGTAACACTTTTGTAATATTATAGCAGGTTATGGAGTAAATGTCAATAACTTTTTTACACTTTTTTCTGCAAACTTTCGGCAGAATACTTCTTTTAAAATATCTTTTATATATTCTTGCCGGAGATAGCCTTTCTTTCAGCATCTATCTCATGAATCAACTTTATAAAACTCCAGCGGCGGTTTGTATCTGTAAGCATAGCCTTAGCAGATATACTTATTTTATTTTTCTTCATAAAATTCAACACCTTATCAAGATCGCTTTTACTTAAACCGCATAATAACATAAACTCAAAATCAATATCATTTGAATATAGAACTGCCGGCTCTTTCTCATTTGCATATTCCTCAGGCCAGGCAATATATTCAACTTTGTCTCCAAGAGAACCGTTATCAACTAACTTAACCTTTATACCCATTAGTCCCAATACAGGTTTCATTCTGTTATATTTTTCTTCTTTAACATTATACAATAGAATTATTGGTTTCAAATTTATCACTTCCTCTAAAAATATTTTTATTAAACAAAAAGGGTATCAAAAAGATACCCTTTTATTTTTTAACCCGGAGGCCACTGTAGAGAACGGCCTGCTAAAACATGAAAATGCAAATGCCCAACCGTTTGTCCTCCATCTTCGCCGCAGTTATTGACTATTCTATACCCTGCTTTATCAAAGCCCTTTTCCTTTGCAACTTTTGAGATTGCAGTAAAAATCTTGCCGATAATTTCAGCGTTATTATCATCAAGCTCATTAGCGGAACCAATATGCTGTTTCGGTATAAAAATTATATGCGTCGGGGCTTTTGGGTCAATATCTAAAAATGAATACACATATTCGTCTTCATAAACCTTATTTGACGGCACGTCCCCCGCCGCTATTTTACAAAACAAACAATCATCCATAATTATCTGTCCTCACTTTCATAAATAAATATATTATTTATTTTTCTCCTGATGTTTTTTCAGGATATCAGAAACATTTTTCATAACTTCCTCTGTTTTTTCCGGCTTCTTGCCGCCAGCCTGAGCACTGTCCGGCTTTCCGCCGCCTCCGCCGCCTAATTGTTTAGCAATTTCAGAAATCACCGCACCCGCATTAGCGCCCTTATCTATCGCTTCTTTTGAAGCCATAGAAATAAGATTAACTTTCTCGCCAATCTTGGAAGCAAGAACTACAAAAGCGTTAGGGATTTTATTCTTAATATTATCACCTATTTCACGCATTGTGTTCATATCAATATTATCGTCAAGAATTTTTGTTACTACCTTAACTCCGCCTATATCCTCAGTATTTCCCAAAATATCATCAACGCTGTTTTTAGCAAGCTTGCTCTTTAAGCTGTCTATCTCATGTCTTGCATCCTTAAGTTCCGCAACTATGCCTTCAGCCCTGTTAAGCAGATCTGACGGGTTAGTTTTCAAAACGCTGGAAACATCATCAATAAGCTTACTCTTCTCACGCATCTGAAGAATAACATTATAGCCTGTCACTCCTTCAATACGTCTGACGCCGGCTGAAACTCCGGTTTCGCTTAGTATTTTCATTAGCCCGAGCTTTCCGGTATTTTCTACATGACAGCCGCCGCACAATTCAGTGCTGAAATCACCCATTTTTACCACACGAACCCTGCTGCCATACTTCTCACTAAACAGCGCCATAGCCCCCATCGACTTAGCTGTGGCAACATCCTCCTCAAAACATTCAACAGGAATAGCTTCCATTATCTTTTTATTAACTAACATTCCCACTTTTAGTATCTCATCCTCAGTCAAAGGCTGATAATGTGAAAAATCGAATCTAAACCTATATTCATCAACATATGAGCCTGCCTGTGCGACATGTTTTCCCAGCACTTCTCTGAGCGCCGCCTGAACAAGATGAACAGCAGAGTGATTTCTCTTTATGGACTGCCGTCTCTCTTTATCTACAAGCGTAGTAACTTTATCACCAACTTTAACAACGCCGTTTTCTACCTTACATATATGAAGGAATTTTCCGTTACTCTTTTTGGTGTCAATAACTTTAAGAGACGCGTCATCGCTTTCAATTATTCCGGTATCGCCGACCTGACCGCCGCTTTCAGCATAAAAAGTAGATCTATCCAAAACTAAAGTAACTTCTTCTCCTGCCTCGGCTTCTTCTACTCTTTCAGAACCCTTTGCGATTGCCAAAACATTTGAAGTGCCTTTCAGTTTCGCATACCCATCAAAAACAGTAGAGCCTTCGACATCTATAAATATATCATTTTCCCATGCCGCATCATCCATATTTCCGCGGGCAACTTTTGACTTTATCCTCTGTTCGTTGAGCAAATCATCAAACAGTTTTGTTGCAACAACAAATCCATTTTCACCCATGATTTCTTTTGTTAAATCTATAGGGAATCCATAAGTATCATATAACTTAAACGCCTTTTCACCGTCAAGTTCCTTAGTTCCGCTCTGTTTCATCTCTTCCATATATTGATTGAGTATAAGTATTCCCTGGTCGATAGTCTCATCAAATCTTGCCTCCTCGCTCTTTATAACACTTTCTATATAAGCGAAGTTCTGGTCAAGTTCGGGATAAGCGGTCATAGACTCATCAGCAACAACACGAGCAAGTTTGTATAAAAACATTTCGTTTATACCCAACATTTTTCCATGACGGGCAGCGCGTCTCAGCAACCTGCGAAGAACGTAACCCCTGCCTTCATTGGACGGCAAAACTCCGTCAGCTGTCATAAACACAGTGCTTCTTATATGGTCGGTTATAACCCTTAAAGAAGTATCAATCTGATTGTCCTCACCATACTTAACACCGGCAATCTCGGCTGCTGCATTAAGAACTTTTCTAATTGTGTCAACCTCAAAAATTGAAGTTGTCCCCTGCATAATACAAGCTATTCTCTCAAGTCCCATTCCGGTATCAATATTAGGGTGATCTAATTTATTATATGTTCCATTCTCGTCTTTATCAAACTGAGTAAACACCAAATTCCAGAACTCCACAAATCTGTCACAATCACAGCCTACTGCACAATCAGGACTGCCGCAGCCATACTCTTCGCCCCTGTCATAATAAAGCTCTGAACATGGACCGCATGGACCTGTGCCGATTTCCCAGAAGTTGTCATCTTTACCTAAATACACTATTCTATCTTTTGAAACGCCAACGTGGTTTGTCCAAATATCAGCAGCCTCGTAATCATCATTATAAACACTGACCCAAATCCTGTCTTTTGGCATTTCCAAAACTTCAGTAGCAAACTCCCACGCCCACTTTGTGGCGTCCATCTTAAAATAATCACCGAAAGAGAAGTTGCCCAGCATTTCGAAAAATGTGCCGTGTCTCGCAGTTTGACCAACCTGTTCAATATCAGGAGTTCTGATACATTTTTGGCACGTGGTCACTCTTTTTGCCGGCGGAACTTCCTTACCGGTGAAATATGGTTTAAGCGGCGCCATACCGGCATTTATCAAAAGCAAACTTGAATCATTCTGCGGAACCAACGGAAATGACGGCAGCCTTAAATGACCCTTGCTTTCAAAAAAAGAAAGGAACTTTTCTCTAATTTCATTTAATCCTAATTTCTGCATCTCAATACCTCTTTATTAATTTTATTTCATTAACTATATATTATATCAATATTATTTATTCTCGTCAATAGTTTTACATAGATACTTATATATTTGCTCAGCATGGTCTTTCAAAATACTTTTTGCTTTATTTGCTTCTGAACGGTGCCCAACATCAATTTTTAACTCTAAAATCGGAGTTCCAGCGTCCAAAATTGTCATAGACGCCATATATCTGTTTCTCGAAACAGGCAATATATCAGTTAATATAGCGTTAGGATTTGTCTTTTCATCAAATCCTTCCTTATCAGCCAGACTTTTAATGTTTTCTCTTATGCTGAGCGGAACCCTTTCATAAAAAAACTCGTTGGCTGATTCGCCTTTTTGGGTTAGTTTGACGCATTCTTCATTTCGATAATAAAGTCTTTCAATAAACTCGTCTTCAATAAGCTCGCTCAACAGGATCGTTAAATCAAAATAGCTCATAACCTCTTCATCCCAGGTAAGCAATTCAGCAAATCTTTCAATTGAAAGCGGATATTTATATACATTGAGAGTATATAAAATCGCAAACTTCATCTCATCATTTTCCAAAAACATATTTACCTCTCCAAAACTTATTTTTCATATTCAGTATATGGCTTTTTATGTTTAAAATAAATTCCAACGAGTCCCAAACCGGCATGAGCCGTAATAACCGGACCAACTTTACTATATATAAAACCTTTTGGGTTCACCTTATCCCTGAGCATCTTTTCCAAAATCTCAACTTTTTCAGGCGCGTCAGTATCAAGAATTATAATTTCATTTTCTTCCGGGTTTTCCATTCTTTCCTCTGCATATCCAACTAAAACAGACATCGCCTTTTTAAGCCCTCTAACTTTTTTATACGCCTCAACAAGTCCATCGTTTATCATAAGAATTGGTTTTATATCGAGCAGCGAACTTATCGCCATAGTGGTTGCCTTGATTCTTCCGCCCTTTTTTAAAAACGTTAAGTCATCTACAATAAAGTAAGCCGTGTTACGCTTAAACGATTCATTAAGAAAATCTATAACCTCGCTTAGCGAGGCGCCTTTCTCCGCTAGTTTTGCAGCTTCAATAACAGGGTATCCTATAGCCATAGCGAACATACCGGAATCAATAACAGTAATGTCAAACCCCTCTTCTTTTTTAAGCTGCTCTGCAACCATATTAGCTGTATTATTTATTCCGCTTCCTCTGGCAGATATAGAAACATATATAATTTGATGTTCCTTTCCAATACGTCTGAAAGCAGTTTCAACATCATATGGTGACATCTGACTGGTTGAAGGTATTTCATCACAGGCTTTTACCTTATCATAAAACTCTTTGATATCCATATCTTTATCTGCAACTATACCCTCGCCGTCCATATTAACCATAAACGGCAAAACTTCTATACCGTAGTGCTCCGCAGTTTCTTTTTCAATATCGGCGGCACGGTCAACCATAAATTTAATCATAACTTTCTCCTTATTTCTAATATTGAGTTAAATGACCCTGACCCTGCAATCCTTCAAAATCAAACTGACGCAGAACTTCATATGCTATAATCGCAACAGAATTTGACAGATTTAAAGAACGCATGTTTTCCAGCATAGGTATTCTTATGCAATCGCCATAATTATCATGCAGCAGCTTTTCCGGCAATCCTTTTGTCTCTTTGCCGAACACAAGGAATATTTCTTCTCCATTGCTGCTCTCAGCTTTATAATCTATATCTGAATACACATTTTCAGACTTTGTTGAGCAATAAAAAAATCTGCCGTCAGGATATTTTTTTCTCACTTCATCAAAGCTTTGATACTCATGCAAGTCAAGGTCTGACCAATAATCAAGCCCTGCTCTCCTAACCTGCTTTTCACTGATATCGAATCCTAAAGGATGAACCAAATGAAGCGCCGCTCCGATAACACTGCATGTCCTGGAAATATTACCGGTATTTGACGGTATTTCAGGTTCAACAAGAACTATATTTAACTTCAATGTTTCACATCTCCTCTATTTCTTTCTGCTTCTTTTTTGGCAGACTTTTCAATATTGTGTCATACGAACTGTCTATCATTTCCATAACCAACTGTTCAGTTACAGCATCAATTTTATTCAACAGCAATGAATTCCAATGCACCTTATTCATATAGTAACCCGGGATTATAATTCCGCTGTATATGCGTCTTAATGTTTCTCCGTATTCAGGCGGAAGTTTCAAGGTGAATACCGGTTCCCCTTTCATTTCCCCCAGCATAGCATACATTTTATCTCCAATCTGGAAACGGACAGCATCCCATTCTTCTTTATAATCTTTTGCTGTCCCGTTCTTTGAAAGGCAATATTCTTCAATCCAATTAAAATCCATATATACACCTCCCGGTGAATTCAAAAATAAACTTATGCCCAAAACTTCCTGTCTAAGGAACGGTATTGAATTGCTTCAGCTATATGTTTCGGTTCAATATCACGGCTTTCATCAATATCTGCAATTGTCCGCGCCACCTTTAAAATTCTGTTATGCGCTCTTGCGCTCAAACCCAAACTTTCAAAAGCATTTTTTAGCAGACCGTTTGCTTCCTCTCCCAAAACACAATATTTCTCAATCAATCCAGGAGTAAGCTGACTATTAGAATAAATTCCCGTGCCGTTATATCTCTCAAGCTGAATTTTTCTTGCCTTATTCACGCGCTTTTTTATTGAGGCAGATGGTTCAGGCTTATCCTTATTTTCTAAATCCTTATAGTCCACAGCCGGAACCTCAATATGCAAATCAATTCTATCCAAAAGCGGTCCGCTCACCTTATTCAGATACGCATTTATCTTTTTTGACGTACAAGTACAGTCGTGTTTTTTATCTCCATAAAATCCACAAGGACACGGGTTCATAGAAGCAACCATCATAACATTGCATGGATACGAATACGTCCCATGCACTCTGGTTATAGTCACCATTCCGTCCTCAAGCGGCTGGCGCATAACTTCAAGAGCGTCTTTCTTAAACTCAGGCAATTCATCTAAAAATAAAACCCCATTGTGCGACAAACTTATTTCACCCGGTTTTGGATTTGTACCTCCGCCGGAAAGCCCAACAGCTGAAATCGTATGATGCGGACTTCTAAACGGTCTGTTTAGAATCATAGGCATATCTTTTGGCAAAATTCCTGCTATACTATGTATTTTTGTAGCTTCCAGCGCCTCGTCAAACGTCATATCCGGAAGAATTGACGGAAGCCTTTGGGCAAGCATAGTCTTTCCTGAACCCGGAGGACCAATCAACAGTAAATTATGTCCTCCTGCCGCTGCTACTTCCAGCGCTCGTTTTACGTTTTCCTGCCCTTTAACTTCTGAAAAATCCAAAGCACACCGTGCTGCCTGAGAAAACATCTCATTCACATCTACAGAAACCGGTTTTAAAACTTCATTACCGACAAGATGGTCAATAAGTTCCTGTAAATTCTTAACTCCATAAATTTCCGCTCCTTCGACTACGGCAGCTTCTTCCGCATTCTCAAACGGAACAAATATCTTTTTTATACCGGACTGATAAGCCTTAATAACCATAGGCAAAACCCCAGTTATACGCCGAACACTGCCGTCAAGAGATAATTCTCCCATAAAAGCACACAAATCAGATTCATCAATAAATAACTGCTCGGACGCTGTTAACAGCCCGATTGCTATAGGAAGGTCAAGATATGCCCCTTCCTTTTTCACATCAGCCGGAGCCAGGTTTATAACAATCCTCTTTCCGGGAATCACAAACCCAAAACTGCCTAACGCACTTCTTATACGCTCCTTAGATTCACGAACAGAAGTATCAGGCAGACCGACTATTTCCCAAGACGGAAAACCGCCGCTTACATTAGTTTCAACACTTATAATATAGCCGTCTATCCCTCGAAGACCACAGCTGTTTATTTTTGTTATCAAAAACCGCACCGCCTTTTTATAATAACTCCGCAATACTTAAAATTATATCTCAACATACCTCTTATCATAGTCAACCCTGGAAAAATATGTTGAAAGCACCGGCTCAAACAAAACACCTTCTCTAACCTTAATTTCAGGATGTTTTATTGTTTCCTGTATAGCTTTATATACAAAACCTGCCGCTATATTGGCGGCTTCAGTAATATCACTGCCTTTGAGCAATGCTCCGGTCAAAACAGATGTATATACGTCTCCTGTGCCATGAAAAGGCCTGTTTACAAATCCGCAGTCAACCTTATAATACTTATCGTTTTCACTGTCATACACTGCAACGCACATAGAATTTTCCGAATCCATAACGCTGGTTATAACCACATCTTTAGCGCCAAGCTCAGCCAAACGTTTTAGATAGCTCTTTATTTTTGCATTATTTACCGGACCATCGGGATATGTTTCCCCAATAAGCAGACACGCTTCGGTAACATTGGGAGTAATTATATCGGCTATGCTGCATAAATCCTGCATCCCTGCGAGCATTCCGTTTACCTTTTCTGAATAAAAATCCTCTTTAACAAGATTATTATCCCCCATAACAGGGTCAACCACAATCAAAGCACCGTCTTCTTTTGATTTTATCATAAAGTCCTTCAAAATATCCAGCTGTCTCGGGCTTCCCATGTAACCACTGTAAACAGCGTCAAATTTTATACCTAAGTTATACCAATGGTCAATAACAGCCTGCATTTGGTCAGTAAGATCACAAAACGTATAGTCGGTAAACTCATATGTATGCGTGGATAAAACTGCTGTCGGAAGAGGACAGACCTCTATTCCCATAGCGGACATTATAGGTATCACCTCAGTTAAAGAAACCTTTCCAAAACCGGATAAGTCATGAACAGCACACGCCCTCGGTATTATATTTTTTCTCTCTGTATCTTTTATATCTTTTTTCATCAAATTTCACCAATCCATTTTTAAACTTGAAGCAGTTTTAACTCTTCATCAGTTAACTCACGAATTTCACCCGGAGCCAGTTTATCATCTAAAGTAAGCTTATTCATTTCCACTCTTTTAAGCTCAAGAACCCTTCGGCCAATAGCTCCGAACATTCGTTTAACCTGATGATATTTTCCCTCATAAATAGTAATATAAAACGCCTCATTTTCGACGTCAAATGTGACTATTGCCGGCTTGCATTTATATCCGTCTTCCAAAATTATACCATTTCTGATTCTTTCTAACTCATCATCCTTTGGAACTGCGTCCAATTTAGCGCGATATTTTTTTGAAATATGATTTTTAGGACTGAGAAGTTTGTGAGACAGTTCTCCGTCGTTTGTTAATATACAAAGACCCTCAGTATCAATATCAAGTCTGCCAACCGGAAAAAGTTCAAAACGCAAAAAATTTTCAGGCACAAGGTCTATTACTGTCGGATTATCTCTGTCAACAGTAGCTGACACATATCCTTTGGGTTTATTAAGCATTAAGTAAACAAATTTTTTGTATTTCTGAAGTTTACCATCAAAATACACTTCGGATTTTTCAGGGTCTATACTGAGCTCAGGTCTCGGATTATCAGTACCTATGACCTCAACTCTGCCATTTTTTATAAACTTTTTAACGTCTGTTCTTGAACCGAGTCCCATAGCTGATGACAGAAATTTATCAAGTCTCATTCTCTACCCTCTTTTTATTATTAAAATATATAAAAATTTCATAATTCTCAAAAACATTAATATAATGTAAAGACCAACAAAACAATATCAGGAGGCAGTTATGAAAAAGCAGCTCAAAAAATACAAATATAAAATAATTTTTATACTGGCCGCTATAATCGTAATAACAGTGGTTTTCGCACTGTTTTCGGTTGACAATATAACTAACTCCAAAAATATTGAATACATAAGCTCTTTCGGCTGGGTAACAGAAACTTCTCCAAAAGATATATCACATCTCACCATACCGGAAGAATTGAACGCGCTGTACAAAACATACTCAGATACTGCGTCTGTTGACGGCAGCAGTCTCTCGGAATACTGCGGAAAAAATGTTACCCGTTATTCATATAGGGTATTAAATCACAAGCTCTCCAGCACCGGAAGAATACGCGCTGATGTTTTTGTGTATAAATCTCAAATAATTGCTGCGGATATAACAGACCTATCCAAAAACGGAAAGACTATTTCTATATCCGACACCACAGACTTAAACAAATAGCAATAGTACTAAAAATACCCAACATAGATAATATTATATCATAACTAAACTTCACATGCAAGAAAAAGGCTGATTATTTTCAGTTTATAACAAAATAAAGTATTCGGCTATCTGTGATATAGTAGATTCCAATTAATTTTTCCATATTATAAAATTCAGCATATAAATTTTATTAATGCTAACCGTCTTAAATAACAAATTCATAAAAAATTTTTAAAATATTTACAATTTACTATTGCTATTTGTCTAATTATATTATATAATATCTACATAAGAAGTATTAATATAAAATATTTCTTAGTTTATATTACACAATTGACTGGAGGTAGTATTATGACTTACAACATTATTACTAAAAAATTTAATCTAGCGGATTCCAGCAAAGAAAAAATTTTGGATAAGGTTAGAAAGCTGGACAAGTTTTTTGACGATGACTCAAATGAATGCAAAATTATTGTTTCAGAAATAAGAGACGATATAGCTGTTGAAATTACATTCAAATATAAAGGCTTCTTAATTCGAGCTGAGGATCAAAACCATGATATGCTCACTGCTGTAGACAACTGCCTGGCAGCAATAGACCGCCAAATCAGAAAAAATAAAACAAAGCTTTCAAAACGCCTGCGTGACAGCGGATTTGACGATTATATCGCTCTTGAAGGTCAGCCTGAAAAGGTTGAAGAAGAAACTGAATTCAAAATTATAAAGAGAAAGAGTTTTTCTGCAAAACCAATGATGGTTGAAGAAGCTATTCTTCAGATGAATATGCTCGGCCACACATTCTTTATCTTTACAAATCCGGATACTATGTCTCCGAATATTGTGTATAAAAGAAAAGACGGAAACTATGCTCTAATAGAAATGGATGAATAATCATCATATAATTGCCCGGTCTTGATTCAAAGACCGGGCAATTATTTTACAAAATTATTATCTTCACTTATTATGAAAAAAGTTTTTATATGAAAACTTTTTTGTGTTTATTAATAAAAGTAATTATATTCACTACAAAATAAATAGCAAAAAATTTATAGAAAGACAAGAAAGTAATATTATCCTCTTACAACTTACATTTTTACGTAGAATTATGCCTCTTTTACATTACAGTCTTTTTTCTCTATTGTATATATTTATTGTTATTTACTCCTTTATATCTTGAACTATTCTATTAATATTGTTATAATTTTTGATATAAATTACTGACATATTGTGATTTATGTCAAAACTTAGGGGGTCATTATGAAAAGTTTTATCAAAAAACAGATGTTGCTGTTTGTATTGTCAACGGTCGCAGTATTATTTTTCTGTATGTCAGCTGTAAGCGCTCTTCCGCCCGACTCTGTTTACAACATTTCTGACATGTCAACGGGCACTATCTCTCAAGATACGCAAATCGGTGATTTTTCTATTATTGCCGCTACAGACGGAAATACTGCTATTGCTGTTGACGGAAATAAAAAAACATCAACAACTACCGGAATCAAATATACAAAAAGATTAAAACTAAACGGAACCGGAAATCAAACCAACAGAGCTATAAAATTTACAGCTTCTGAGCCTGCAACATTTATGATAGAGGCAGCGAGCGCTAACTCTTCAGCTGTCAGAACAGGCGTTTTGGTAAACTCAGCCGGAGAAACAGTCGCCTCAGGCGAATTTGCGTCGGGTCTTACCTATAAAAAAATGACTGTACCCGAAGCCGGAGATTACTGGTTTTATTCTACAGACAGCGGTATAAATGTATACTATTTAAAACTTACTTATGAAGTTCAGCCGCCCGACCCGGTCTATGATTTTGAAGACCTGAACGGCGTTGTGCTTGAACCTATGAACACTATTTACACTGCACCTAAAGCAAGTGCCGAGGGAAAAGGAACTCAAAACGAACCAATGAGCATAGCTTCCGCCATATTAAATATTGCTCCGGGAGGTACTATTTATTGCAGCGGCGAGTATCAATTTGACAACTGTTTGGTAATCGGAGCAGACAACAGCGGTCAGGACGGCAAAGAAAAACGCATAGAGTGCTCAGATGATACATTATTTAATTTTTCAGGAGAACCGTACTCCAACGACGTTGGAACAAATGCTCGAGGAGTACAGATTAACGGCAGCTACTGGTACATTAAAGGTCTTGAAGCCTATCAGGCAGCAGATAACGGCTTCTTTATTGCAGGAAAACATAATACATTGGAATTATGTGTAGCAAATGGTAACCGCGACACAGGAATCCAGATTTCACGACGGGCTTCAACTGTAACTAATTTTAATGACTGGCCCAGCGATAATCTGATATTAAACTGTACTTCTTTTGACAGTTTTGACCCTGCAACCGGAGAGAATGCTGACGGATTTGCCGCAAAACTCACCTGCGGCAATAACAACGTCTTTGACGGATGTATTGCATATAATAACTGTGATGACGGATGGGATTGTTTTACCAAAACTGCAACAGGACCAATAGGTTCATTAGTAATGAGAAATTGCGTGGCATTCAGAAGCGGTCAGACAACTGACGGAAAATTCACAGAAAATTGCGATGGGAACGGTTTTAAAATGGGCGGCACGAAAATCGCTGTTGCGCATTCTCTTTATAACTGTATTGCATTCGAAAATGCCAACCATGGATTTACAGATAATTCAAACCCGGGACCTATTACATTAACAAACTGTACTTCATACAATAACGCACTTAAAGGCGGAACAAACAAAAGCAATTTTGATTTTGCAAGACTGCCGGAATCAAATAACAGCCTCACAAATTGTTTATCCTATGCGCCGCAGCAAATTTGTTCAGATAAGTTTATTGGAAGTATGAAAAACTCTGTTTTTTATAACAAAGATAAAAAAATATACTATTTTTATGAAGATATGCCTTACACCAATTGGAATAGCAAAGAAGGCACTATTCTTCCTTCTGACACAATGGAAACCGTAAGCAACTCTACGTTTGTCTCAGTGGAAGTTCCGGAATTTGGGGCTAATGTACATAAGTTATGGAGAAATCCTGACGGAAGTATAAATATGGGTAACTTTTTAAAAGTAGCTGATGGAACAACATATAAGGACAGACAAATAGGCGCTGACCTTTCAGGCGACCCAACAATTTTGCCAACGCCTGATCCGACTTCCTCACCCACTCCATCTGCACAGCCTGACGTAACAGCTTCCCCTTCTCCATCCTCTGAGCCTAAGCCTGAATATAAACTGCTTGCAGCGGTTAATGATGGTGATATGAACACTATTGATGTTGAATTTGATAATAATACTTCAATTCAAGTTGAACCTTATATTGTAATTGCAGCTTACAAAATAGTTGAAGGCGAAGAAATATTATCCGATATATTTGACCAAAGTTATAATGTTGAAGCTAATAACTCCATTATATTTTCAAAGGCATTCTCGGATTCTGAATATGATATTATAAAAGTATTTGCGTGGCAGAATCCAAATTCTATGATTCCGTTTGACGCTTCGGTTAATATATACCCACAAACAGAACAAATAATAAACTAAATTTACACAGAATTAATATACAAAAAGGGTACACAATTGAACCGACCCCCAAAAGTTAGATTAGAAATCTAACGAATAGGAGGTCGGTTCAATATTGTTTACCCTTTTAATATACTAAAAAACTTTATTATCAAAATACTTAAATTTACTATATTAGTCTTTAGACTTTGACGCAACTTTCTTTAAAATGGTATCTATAAACTCATTTAGCTTAACTGAGCCTGTATCGCCTTCTTTTCTGTCTCGTACAGATACGGCGCCTTCTGCCTGCTCTTTTTCTCCGACAATAAGCATATACGGCACTTTTTCAAGCTGAGCCTCTCTTATTTTATAACCTATTTTTTCTTTTCTAGTGTCTACTTCAACTCTTATTCCTACCTTTTGAAGTTCTTCGCTGACGCTATTTGCATATTCCATATAGTGGTCTGAAATAGGCAGAACTTTAACCTGTATAGGAGCGAGCCATGTCGGCAGCGCGCCTGCATATTTCTCCAGCAGTAACGCCAAGGTTCTTTCATAACATCCAATAGAAGTTCTGTGTATAACATAAGGATATTTTTTAGTACCGTCAGAATCAACATACTCCATACCAAATCTTTCAGCTAGCTGAAAGTCAATTTGAATAGTAATCAATGTGTCCTCTTTGCCATATACATTTTTTATCTGAATGTCAAGCTTAGGTCCATAAAAAGCGGCTTCTCCATCCTCTTCAGTATAGTCGATACCCATGTCGTCCAGGATTACACGCATTCTGTCCTGAACTTCTTCCCATTGCTCCGGACTTCCTATATACTTGTCCCTATCATTTTCATCCCATTTTGAAAAACGGTAGCTAACGTCGTCATCAAGACCTAATACTTCCAGCATATATTTCGCAAGGTCCAAACATCCGGAAAATTCATCCTCAAGCTGGTCAGGACGGCAAGCCAAATGCCCTTCTGATATTGTGAACTGACGCACACGAATTAATCCGTGCATTTCACCGGAATCCTCATTTCTAAACAAAGTAGAAGTCTCATTATATCTCAAAGGCAGGTCACGGTAACTCCTCATATCAGCCAAATATGCCTGGAACTGGAAAGGACAGGTCATAGGACGAAGTGCAAAAACTTCTCCCTCTGCATCAGGGTCGCCTAAAACAAACATTCCGTCACGGTAATGATCCCAATGCCCTGAAATTTTATAAAGGTCGCGCTTTGCCAAAAACGGAGTCTTAGTTAAAAGATATCCTCTCTTCTGTTCTTCGTCTTCTACAAATCTTTGCAAAAGCTGGAGAACCCTTGCACCTTTTGGAAGCATAATCGGAAGCCCCTGACCAATATAGTCAACCGTTCTAAAATACCCTAACTCTCTGCCTATTTTATTGTGGTCTCTCTTCTTGGCTTCCTCAAGTTTTTCTAAATAAGCATTAAGTTCGGACTGTTTTGGAAAAGCTGTTCCGTATATACGCGACAGCATTTTATTTTTTTCATTGCCGCGCCAATAAGCACCGGCCAAGCTTTGCAGCTTAATAGCTTTCAGTTTACCGGTTGACATAAGATGAGGACCTGCGCATAGGTCAACAAAATCTCCTTGCTTATAAAAAGAAATAACCGCGTCGTCAGGCAAATCCTCTATTAACTCAACCTTATACGGCTCGTCCTTTTCTTTCATGAGTTTTATTGCTTCATCTCTCGGAAGTTCATATTTCTCGAGAGGAATATTTTCCTTAATTATTTTCTTCATCTCAGCCTCGATTTTTTCAAAATCTCCGGTTGTGATAGGAGTCTCAAATTCAAAGTCATAATAATATCCGTCTTCAATAGCCGGACCTATCGCTAGTTTTGTATTTGGATACAGCCTCTTTATAGCTTGAGCCAAAACATGCGAGGCGGTGTGACGGTACGCCTTTCTGCCATTTTCATCATTAAATGTCAGAAAACTGACCTCACAGTCGCTTTCGGGAACAAAGTTCATCTCTTTTGTTTCGCCGTTTACATCAGCGGCCAAACAGTTACGCGCCAATCCTTCGCTTATACTTTTTGCCATATCAAGAAGGTTTGTCCCATTTTCATATTCTCTTACGTCTCCGCCTTTTAGAGTAACTTTTATCATTTTATATCATCCTTCCTTATCAAAATCATAAAATACTATTTTACAATCCCAAAAACACGCCTGAAACCAGTGCCACAAAAACACCCAAAACAGCACCGCCCAAAACTTCCAGCGGAGTGTGCCCTAAAAGCTCTTTTAGCTTTTCATCCTTCAATACCGGGTCTTTTTCTTCCCATGCTTCAACTATCATATTTATCATCTTTGCCTGCTCACCGGCAGCTCTTCTTATCCCCGACGCGTCATACATAACAATAAGCGCCAAAGCACAGCATACCACAAACAAAGCGGTGTCAAAGCCCTCAGACATACCAACGCAAGTAGCTAAACAAGCCACAATTGTCGAGTGGGACGACGGCATACCGCCCGGGCCGAAAAATCTGCCCCAATTAATCTTTTTATTTCGTATCCATTCAATTATTCCCTTGATAACGCAGGATAATAACCATGCAAACAAGACTATAAAGAAAATCCTGTTGCTGAAAAACTCCTCAAAATATCTCATATACACATCCACTTTCAAAATTAGGTTGGTTTATACAGGCAATAATCGAATTATTTTTCTCTTATAAGCAGAGATACAGCCAATTCTTTTAGGAACCAAGCCTTATCTCCAAAATATTCAAGAGCTGAGATAGAAACCTCAGTATGGCGTTTCAGAATGTATTCGGCTTTTTCTAAGCCGAGCAAAGTAACAAATGTATTTTTTCCACTCTCTTTGTCGCTGCCAATCGGTTTTCCAAGAATATCCTCATTGCCTGTAACGTCTAGTATATCATCTTTTATTTGAAATGCCAACCCTAAATTTGAAGAAAATTGACTTATTTTATTAAATTCTTCATTCTCTATAACTCCGCCTATAATACAGCCTAAACTTGCTGCCGCTTCTATCAATGCCCCGGTCTTTTTCTTGTGCATTAAAATAAGCTCCTGAATATCAACGTCATCCCTTTTTTCGTTTATAAGGTCTATCACCTGTCCGCCAATCATACCCTTTGTTCCAGAAGCCTGTGACAGTGTTCTAACAAGTTCAATCATAGTTCTTTCATTTAAAGATATAAAATTATCTTTATCGGACATAATTTCAAAAGCTTTATTTAAAAGCGCATCTCCGGCTAATAAAGCAATATTTTCAGGAAACACTTTGTGACAGGTAGGCTTTCCGCGTCTTAAATCATCATTGTCCATGCAGGGCAAATCATCGTGAATCAAGGAATAAGTATGTATACACTCAAGAGCGCAGCCAACTGTTACCGCATCGTCAATATTGCCGCCGAAAAGCTCAGCACAAGCAATAGTAATAACAGGACGGATTCTCTTGCCTCCTGCTAAAAGACTATATTTCATAGCCTCACAGACCATCGCATCAGGTGAATTTGGCACAGCAGCAATACTCTGCAATTTTTCTTCAATCAATTTTATATAAAGTTCCAGCTTTTTTTCAAATTCCTTTGAAGGCTTAACCATTAGTTTTGTTCTCCCATTCCCGCAAAAGGTTGTTCCTCAATCTGCCCTGTTTCCCTGTTCTTTATTAATATATTAATTTTCTGTTCCGCCGCGTCAAGCGCTGCCGTACACTGTTTTGTAAGCTTAACTCCCTTTTCAAAGAGCTCCAGCATTTGGTCAAGAGTTACGTCTCCGCCTTCAAGCTCTTTTACTACAACTTCAAGTTCTTTTAAATTTTTCTCAAATAATTCTCTATTTTCTTTATTTTCCATAGCAATCTCCAAATTATACCGTTTCTATTTATTTTATTAATTTTTCTCTATTTTTTTCACATCTGCAAGCAAGCTTCCGTCACTGACTAAAACTGTGATTTCATCACCGTCTGAAATCTGGCCGACGCTCTTTACCACTTTGCCCGCTGTATCTTTAGTAACAGAAAATCCTCTTTGAAGCGAACTTAGAGGACTGAGAGCGTCAAGCTTTGACGCATTCAGCGCAAGACTCTGCTTTTTCTCATTTAATATTCCCTGGAACGCGTTTTCAAAATTCTTATATAAGCTGTCTAAATATATCCTATTATCCTCCACTTTTACCATAGGATTTTTCAAAACAGTATTTTCACTCAGCATTTTTACTCTCATTCTGCTTCTTTCAACTATACGGTTAGCGCATGTATACATTCTGGAATACACATTATTGAACTTTTCTCTAAGTTCAACCTGAGATGGCACAACAAGCTCTGCAGCAGCGCTCGGCGTAGGCGCTCTCAAATCCGCGACAAAATCCGATATAGTGAAGTCTATCTCATGACCTACAGCCGACACTATAGGTATATGACTGGCAAAAATTGCTCTGGCGACTATTTCTTCATTAAAAGACCACAAATCTTCAATCGAGCCGCCGCCTCTGCCTACAATAAGAACGTCGGCTGAATCAGTATCGTTAAAATAATTTATGGCTTCAACAATACTCTGAGCCGAATTTTCCCCCTGCACAAGAACCGGATAAAGCAGTATATCAGAATATGAAAAACGTCTTGACAGTATATTCATAATATCCCTGATAGCGGCTCCTGTAGGAGCAGTGACAACTCCAATTCTCCCAGGGTACTTAGGCAGAGGTTTTTTATACTTAGGAGAGAACAATCCCTCAGCATCCAGTTTTTGTTTCAGTTTCTCAAAAGCCACATGCAGGTCGCCTATCCCCTCCTGCTCCATATGTTCTATGTATAACTGATATTGTCCGTCTCTTTCATAAACCCCAATTCTTCCTCTAGCCAAAACTTTCATTCCGTTTTGGGGTCTGAAGTTGAGCTTGGCAGCTGCGCTTCTAAACATAACGGCTCTCATAACTCCGGTTTCGTCTTTCAGTGACATATACATATGCCCGGAGGAATGAGCTTTAAAGTTTGAAAGCTCACCTTTAACCAATACGTTATTTAAAATATCATCTCTCGCAATAACCTGCTTTATATATAAATTGACCTGTGTTACAGTCAACGCTTGTCTCTCTATCATAATTTACCTCAAAATTTTACGGCATCAAAATATAATATGCTTTATATTTTATATACGTCAAACAGAGCGGAAGCAATCCGCTATAATCCGGATTAGAACTCGCTCTGTCTGAATATTAAGTTTATACATCTAGTTTTCAAGCTGTTTTTGGATACTTCCCAAAACTCCGTTTACAAATGAAACCGCCTCTTCACCGGCATATTCACGGGTAAGATTTGAAGCCTCATTAACCGAAACAGGCAGCGGCAAATCATCCATATAGAGCATTTCAAACACACCCAGTCTTAAAATCGCCAGGCTGACAGCTCCAATACGTTCAATATCCCATCCGTTTGAAAACTCAGTTATCTTTTTGTCTATCTCATCAATATTCTTTACAACGCCGGCAACTGCCTGGCTGATATATTCGCCCTGTTTACCAGTATCATACTCTTTGAAAAAATCATCTAATATTTCGCTGATATCTTCAGGCTGAAACTTATATTGAAAGAGAATTATAAAAGTATATTCCCTTGCTTTTCTTCTGTCCATAACCAACCACAGAATAACATTCTGCCCCTTCTAAATCAAATTTAATAAAAACGCCTATTCAGCTTTATCTTTTTCCGGCTCTTCGCTCAATCTATCCTTTAAATCTTCCAAGATATCAGAACCTATTTCAACAGCTTCCTCAGCTTTATCCTTAACCTTATCGGCAAAATCCTCAGCTTTATCTTTAGCAATATCAGCTAAGTCTTCCGCCTTATCTTTAGCTAAGCCGGTTAAATCTTCTGCTTTATCTTTAGCTAAATCGACAAACTGCCCGGCTTTTGTTCCTGCTTTCTGAACATAGTCTGACGCCTTGTCAACCACTTCTCCCGCTGCTTCGGCCGCATTATCTACAGCTTCACTGACTGTATACGCTGCAGACCCGCTCTGAGACTTATCGCTATCTTCTTTTGGAACACTGACGCCTTCAACGCTGACATTTACAGCAACAACTGTTAAACCGGTCATTGCTTCAACTTCACTCTTAACCTTTTCCTGGATTTCCCAAGCAACATCCGGTATCTTAGCGCCGTATTCAACAATAATAGACAAATCGAGCGTTACGTCCTTATCGTTCACATTAACCTTTACGCCCTTTGACATATTCTTTTTGCCGAGAAGCTCGGCTATTCCGCCGGAAATCGAGCTTACCATTCCTGATACGCCTTTAACACTGCTTGCCGCAAGCGACGCCACAATAGAAACAACATCGTTTGAAATATTGACATCTCCGGTCTTTGGAGCAGCTTGCTCCTGAGGCGCATTGTTGTCTTCTGCCATAATATAAAACCTCCTAATTCAATTTTCAAAACACTACGTTTGATTATAACATAACAATTTTAAGATTACAATGATTATTTTAGGCGATTTTATTAATTTTTATCATACTTTTATTGTTCAGAACTAATTTTTATTTGCGAAGCTGCAACTCCGGTCTCAGCAATTATAATATCTTTTATCTGAGCCACAGAAGCGCTGTCTAAGTTTCCGCCTTTAACCACAACTGAAACTCCGCTGTCGCTGACTTGCGCAAAACAATCTTCAAACCCTTTTGACTTTACTCCGGTCTCTATTGCATTTTCATTTTCGGAATATTTTGTCAATTTAACTATATTGCTTTCTGCTTCCTTTTTTGCTGATTCTGTTGCGTCTTTATTTGATGAAATCTCTTTCCATTTATCCATTGTGTCGCCTCTCAGTTTATCTCTGTCCTGACGGGATTGTGTTATCACATTGGCACTTTGACTTTGATTATTTTGATTATCCTGATTTTGCTGTTCATTATTATCGCTGTTATTTTGTTTTTCATCGTTATTATCTTTATTTTCATCATTTTTATTATTTGACCAAAATGTCTCCGCATCGTCGGGCGCGGCAGTGCTGGAAACACTGACGGCGTCTGATTTGACAGCGCTTATAGTCCAGCGGTAATACCCTGCCGCCAGCACAAGCGCAATTAATCCAACAACCAATACCTGTTTGCCTCTAAATTTTGCCTTCTTTTTTGAGTTCATAAGCGTACTCTCCTTATTTATAAATTTTCTTTAATTTTTTTCGTTTTTATATATTAATAAGTAATTTTAATTCTATTGGCCGCCAAGCCGTAAAGAGCTTTCACAGCCTCATAGATTTCATTTCTTACATTATCGTTTTTAGCGCCCTCCGCGACAACAACGACACCAATAGGATAAGGAAGCTTTTCCTGAACAACATATGGAGAAGCGTTTCCTCCAAGGCTTCCTCCCGACGACATAATCGGTCCGTTTTCTGATGAGCTGGACTCTTTCTTTCCATCCTTATCTTCGCTTGTCTCACTTTGTTTTTTGCTGTCTGCGGCAAGAATTTTTTCATTGGTGCTGTCAATGTAAATTCTGACGCTGACGTTGCCTGCACCGCTGATTTTCTCAAGTATCCCCTTTAAATCTTCCTCCATTTTATTTACATATTCCTGCTCCGTTTTATATCCGGCTTCAGTCTGATATTGATTATAACTATTCTTTGCTTCCGAAGTTTTTGAAACGTCTTTTGAGCCAAAACTTCTTATGCAGAATAACACTATGATAGCTATTATAATTATCCATATAACAATCATGTTCATATGTTTCTTTTCGCCGGGAGAGTCGTTTTCTTTAAAATTTTGATAAAGATCGCTGCTGTGACTTTTAAGTTTTGAAAAAATAGTTTTTAGATTCATCACTGCACATCCTTAGTACCTTTTTATCGGGATAAAACCCGTGTATTACTCTCTGGTTACTATCACGCCGTTCTCCGGAATCCCGGTTATAGCTGATACTATTGTTTTTATCTCGTCTGCCCTCTCGGTATCATCTCCGCTCAAAACTACATCCACTTCTTCAATAGTCCCATATTCGCTTCCGTCGTCCGCTGCCGAAACACTGACTTTTATATTATCTTTAAGCTCAGGGATTTTTGTTTCAATTCTAGTTTTAATATTATTTTCAAGAGTTTTTTTGTATATTGTAATCACATCCTCTTTTTGTTTCTTTTCAATACTTTCAGGACTTATTTCAGAACTCATCAAAGTACGGGCTCCTTCGGCATCCAAAAAACTTTCTATATCAACTCCATTTCCCAGCAAAGATATAACAGGACTAGATATAGTTATAATCAGCAAAAGCCCGAGCACCAAATGAACATATTTTCTATACTCATCGCTTGGCATAACCGCCTCTGCCAGAGTTCCAAACACGACTACAGCCGAAACCGAAAATGCCCAATTTCTGATTAAGTCCACAACAAAGCACCTCTACGTTGAAATATTTATCATTACAGTAATAATTATTATGAACATCACTGACACCGACACTAGCATTGAGAACACCATTGATATCCCATTAGCCATACATGAAATACACTCAACAAGCGACTTATGAGCTATAGGCTCGCAAAATGCTGCTACCAGCCTGAAGGTTAACATTGCGGCTATAATATTTACTATAGGCATCACAGCGATAAAAAACACCAATATTACCCCAACAACACCAACAGAGTTTTTTATAACCGAACTGCAGTTCAACACTGTTTCAACAGATTCAGAGAGTATCCCCCCAACAACAGGAATCAAATTTGACGAAGCAAATTTTGTAAGCTTTAATGTCAGTGCGTCAGCTCCGGAAGAAGCAATACTTTGAAGCCCTGCAAATGCCACAAAAACTGTCAGTAAAACGCTGAGTCCATATTTAACCGTATTATTTATCAAAGAGACCAGCCTGGTCGTTTTCAAATTAGCCGACAGGGCGTTTATTGTTCCAAGTCCTGTGCCAACCATAACGAGCGGCATAAATATAGATTTTATTAAAGTCAGCGCAGCTTCAATTACTGTGAGAAGCACAGGTTCCAGTGAGGTAGCGGAAACGATTGCCCCGCTTGACAGTAAAGCCGTAATCATTATCGGCACTATGCACCTCATAAACAATGTCAGATTTTCTATTGCTGCCGAAGCTCCCTCAAGACAGCTGTAGAAGGTTGATGAAGCCAGCCCTGCAACGGCTATAAAACACACATAATATGCTATTTTACCGGTCGCGTTTTTTTCAAACCCGGTCACAACAGCTGATAAAACCGAGCTTAGTATAACCATAGCGACTACAAGCAGCATATTTTTCGTCACTCCCAGCATTTCCCCAAATAATGCTGATAACAACTCCTTTACTATCCCGATCGGATTTAGCGGAACTTCGCCTGAGGCTACCCTTTTTATAAACTCCCCGATATTCATTCCGTTAGCATATGGCGTAATCGACTGGTTTATTATTTCACCGGCGCCGCCTTCAATTTGTTCTCCATACAGTTCTGAATATCCACTGATTAATTCTCCGCTTAAATCCTCTCCGTCCTGCTCCTCCGCCATAACCGCAGACGAACCAAAAAAAATTATAACCGCGGCAATTATAATGCAGCATATAGTATAATGTTTCAAGGTACACCTCCGGTAAGCTATCATTTGTGCATAATTATTTCTTTAACTAAATTCAAAAGACTGTTTATGATTGGAATCGCCATAGCAAGTATTATAAGCTTCCCTCCAAGCTCAATTTTTGCCGCTATGGCGTTTTCACCTGCATCCTTGCATAACTCTGCTGTAATACACACAAGATAGGATATTCCTATAACTTTTATAACAATCCTCATATATGAACTGTTTATACCGGCGCTTGACGCCATTCTGCTCAGTTCTTCCGTGATTCTTATAAGATACGGCATAGCGCAAGCCAAAACTGTAAACGATACCACAACAGGTATGAGCATCGAAAACTCCGGTTTTGAATTTCTCAAAAGTATCGAAAGAATTGCTCCTATCAGTCCTATACCAACTATTCGCATGACTTCCATTTTTTATATCCATTCCTTATGTTAAAGTCCGAATATATCCTTAATCGTGGTAAAGAGATTGCTTATCTCCTGTATCACCATCAACAGAACCACAATCAATCCGGCTATTGTTGTCATCATCGCCTGGTCGTCACGGCCGGCTCTGCACAAAAGCATATTAAGAACCGCCACCAGAATACCTATTGCCGCCACTTTAAAAATCAAATCAACACCTGTCATTCCATACCTCCGAAGTTATAAAAGAAGAACTGTGATTAATATTCCACTTGCAAAACCTAAACTTTTAAACAGCTTTGAATTTTTTGCTTTTTTTCTCATTGCCTCTTCCTCAGCCAGCTTCAATCTCTGACATACAGCTTTGATATTGTCTGATTCCATTCTGCGAGTCCCGCTCCCTAAACAGACTGAAAACTCTTTTATTACATCAATAGTTTCTCTATTCAGACAAAGACGCTTTTTATTATTATCAACCGCTCTCATCCAAATCTCGTCAACCCTTTCTCCGGGAGCACCAGTCATACCATCAGATAACTCCAAAAAAATATCTGAAACCACTCCATTCTCAACTTCAGAAACCCTACGGGACGCTTCACTGAGCACCGAGCTGTTTATAGAAATTTCTGTCTCAAGATATTTTAGAGCATTTATAAATTCTCTAATCTGTACTACTCCGGCTTCATATTCAGAAGCTACAACAAGTCCGATATACCCACACCCTGCGATTATCGCAAACGAACATAATAATTTCATTGTCATTTCAGCTGTCTTACCTCCGTTTCTACTCTCCGGCTTCCAGAATTGCTCATGCTCAATATAACCAAATTCTCAAAGACATGATTTTGAAATAGCGGCAAAAATGCCGGTTTCTCTTTAACCTCCTCAAACGTACTTCCATGAACACTGGCTATAATAGCACAGCCGCTCCCCTTCGCATAACATACAGCGTTTACCTCCCTGTCTGTTACAAGCTCGTCAGTAATAATGACTTGAGGCGACATTGTTCTAAGCAATATATTAATCCCATCAGCTTTCGGAGCGTTTTCAATCACATCAGTATTTGCACCTATATCATTGCATGGCACGCCCTGAAACATTGCAGAAATTTCACCGCGGTCGTCTGCTACGCCAACCTTTATTCCAAAACCCGAAAGCTGTCTTGCCATATCTCTAAGAACAGTTGTCTTGCCAACTCCCGGCGGCGAAACTATAAGTGTGCTTTTAATACTCGTTCCGCTAAGAATATAAGGCATTATATCATCCGCGCTTCCTTTTATTTCACGGGCGATTCTTATATTAACAGAACTTATATCACGAAAATTTTCAATTCTGCCATCACTGTCACATATTGCCCTGCCTACAAACCCCACCCTGTGACCGCCGCGGAGAGTTACAAACCCCTGCCTTATCTCATCCAAATATGCGTAAACAGAATTTTCACATATCGAACGGAACAAAGTATTCAGGCTGAATCTCTCAACAATAAACCCCTTATCCATTCCAGCAGTTAGAGCGCCGTCAGGCTTCACAAAATATATTTTGTTACCTGAAACAAAAGACAGAGGTCTGTCTGTTCGGACGCGGATTTCATCCACATTAAATCCAGCATTTTTAAGACCTTGATGCACCACGGTTCTAAGCCCGTTTTTAGGCATATAGTCCAATATTGTGTCATACTCAATCATTGTATCACCGGCTCTTAGCTTGTTTGTTTCTTATTTGTAGTATTCTATGAGGCTTTGTCCTGAATTAGAACTTATAACTAAATTGATATGCTTCGATATTAAAGAAATTAGAGACATCTTAATTTAACAATGAAAGTTTAATTTCCAAATAAAATATTTAATTACCGGTTTTGTTTCTTAATTAAAAAAATTATATGAACTGTAAAAACATAAAAATATAGAAAATAAAAAAGCCCGGACAAATGTCCGGGGTCTGAAGCCACCTAATGGCGGTTTTTTGCTTTGATAATTACAATATTCTCAAACCTTGACCAACAATTGATATAGGATTATTGAGTTTTATTACTCTATAAATTTACACTACTCTCAAACTAGTTTGCTGTTTTCTGCATTAATTACACTGTTTTACTACCCTATAAATTTACACTACTCTCAAACAGACATTTTCATTTTTTATTCTCCTTATATGTTTTACTACCCTATAAATTTACACTACTCTCAAACGGATGAGCAAGGGTGTAAACGCTGGGAAGAGTTTTACTACCCTATAAGTTTTACTACCCTATAAATTTACACTACTCTCAAACCTCAAATGTCAGATTTTCAGTTTGAAGCGGAGACACTACTCACCGCCGGAAATTTATAGAAAGCAAAATTATCTATTTATATTATATATTATAATTAATATTTTTCAATTATATTTCACATAAATCATTGTCTATTACAAGCTTTTTTTCATGTTTTAATAATGCGCGGTCTGTACTCTCAATTAAAAGCAGTTTAAGTTTATGATGAATTGCGGTTTTATAAAGAGCCTCAAGTTCAGCTTCGGGGATATAACTTTTTAAATTCACAAAAACAAATATTTTTTCGCCTTCAAATTCAGTGACTGCCAGCATATGCTCAATAATTTTTTCGGAAATGCTTAAACATTCTTCGTTGAATTTTAAACCGAAAAGTTTTAAAAGGTTAGAGATATCAATATCATCTTCAATTGTTAAATCATAATCAAATGAATCGTATAAATTAAAAATATATTGTTTTATCTTAGCTATCATTTCTTGAGTGTTATAATAGTGCTCCTCATCGACGGCAATGTTTTTTAAAGCAGAATAAAACTTAGACGTTAACGTTCTTTCATTAATATCGAATGGTACTATTTGTGTTAATAGTTTCATGTGTTTATGTATTTCAATAGGTATATTATCATCTGATAATACAACTCTTCCGGGGAGCCGGAGTGTTTGATTATAAATATCTGATATAATCTCAGCAAAAAAGGGCTGGTTTTCTATCACGAGTATATTTATAATATTTTCGTTAAAAACGATTTCTTCTGTTATATAAGGGTGCACGAGCATCATAATATCACCAGCCTTTCATCGCTGTCTATAACATCGGAAGTGAACTTACCTGTAATAAATTCCATCCTTGAAAATTGCTTTTCTGTAACGTTCATAACTTGAACTAACCCCTTGGGCGGTCGGTTTTTCTTGATTAATTGCGTGATAGAGTTTACAATGGTTTGATTTAAAGCCATCCTGCAATAGACTGATTCCTGCAGCATGACAAAGCCGTTTTTTATTAAAAATTTTCTAAAGTGCCTGTAATCCCGCCTGTTTTCAGAGGTTTCAACGGGAAGGTCAAAAAATACGAATATTCTCATAAATCTATAACTCATATCTATAAAATTGTATTAACGATGTGTCGTTGTCATTAAGTGCGTCAAATATACTTTTGCAGTAAATTTTTATTGCGTTTAAAAAAGTATACTTGCCGCCGTCTATGTATATTGTTTCATTTAAAATATTTACTACCTTATGTTTTTCATCGGAGTTAAACATTGCAAAGTTCTCGTGATAAACAAGTCTGTCTATCAAAATTCTCAGCGGCTCCATAATATCACAGCTTAAATTAAATTGATTAAACATGTTATCATGAAATAATCCAAGCTGTGTCAGATAGCCGTTAGAAACAACTTCACGATTTACAGCCGATAGAATTATTCTATAGCCATAGTTTAATGCTGCATTTATAGCGTTATCAGCGTTTCGATTAAAATCCATTCCGAATAATGCGTTAAAATACACTTTGGCAGCATGTCCCTCACGATTGGTTGCGTCATTAAATTCTATTTCTTTGATATAACCGCTTAGCATTTCTGCCGCCTCAATTTGCTCTACTTCACGTAACAGAAGGACTGATTGCGTATTTTTTCTGAAACTATTTCAGTCCAAACGCTAGCTTTAATATCAGAAGTCCACCCAATTTGTTTTTTATTTTTAATGAGCAATCATGACTGCCATAAAGTGAAACGAGTTCCGATGCGGGATTACGCTTTTCATCGCAGAGAATTACTTTAATTTTTCGTGCGTTTAGCTCTGCTAAAAGACAGCCTGTTATAGAAACGGCAATATTTTCAATGATGACCATTGATATTTCATCAAGATAAATTCGTTTAGTTTCCTCGGAGCGGACAACCATATATCCCATTTTTAAATCCAGCTTGCATCTTTTTGATATTACTACTATGCGCCAGCTCATAGGTCAAGTAGATTAGGGGACTTTTTCTCAAAAAGCCCCGTTGGCGATTGGTCAATGATTTTTATAGAGGAAAAGCTCTTCTTGTTTAAATCCATGGATATGCTAAGTATAGCAGAGCTTTGTGAACCGCCGATTAGCTTTAAGTCAATTCCACTTGGCAGGGTGCAGTTAAAAAGTCCAAGCATTTTAAAAAGTACAATACTTCGTTCTTCAACATTGAGAGTCTCAAATACCTCTTTACCTTTTTTAACAATTTCGCTGGGGGTTTTAAACACATTGTATTTAGTGTTTTTTAATTTGTCCATCAGAATATTATATAGTTCTACGTTTTTCTCTTTGGTTATTTCATCTTTTACAGTGATTTCAAGGGTCATTTTATTAAGCCTTTGATATTCAGAATTTCTGTCATTATATTTTTCCAGGCGTTTTATGTATTTTTCCCATTCGTATGGGAGAATTAATTGAAGGCCCCTCTTTATTTTAATTCTATCGTTGGTTTTACATGTCAAATGCGAACGGAAGCCATCTATTTCAAGCAGAGTATTATATTTAATTTTTCTGCCGCCAAGCAGCAGTTCAGGCTCAATTAAACCGTGTTTTTCACATAGATGATTTAAAACTTCTTGCTTTGATGTTAATTGACCTGCATATATTAAATCTATAGGCACAAAGGATATGGTAACTTTATCTTTTTTAATATGCTTAACCAAATAGAAATAAGTTGATGTGGCGCTGTTATATCCTCCATATTTTGATATATCCGATATATTATCTTTCTTTAAGCTGATCTGACCAAGTCCCTTTTTAAGCGGCATTATATTAAACAGCTCACCTTTTTGACAGCTGGAATATCGGACAAATCTGATATTATTTTTTTCCATTGTATTTTTAACGGTGGTTAAACTGGAGCCATCTTTAAGCCATGCGGTATCATTGCCGCGAATAATGTCATGCTTTAAAAGTGAATCTAATTTAAGTGAATATTTTTGTCCGCTTTTAATAAAGTTTAAAGGATTATTTGTGTATTTAACGTATTGAACATTACCCATGACTATATTCAAATATGCGTCTTTCGCGTGATGCAAATCATTGACAGACCTGCATTTAAGCATATCATATGTTTGCCTAAACTCGGATACAAGCCGGGCTTTGACATAAACAATTTGCGTGTCGGGGAACATTTCCTCTAGTAAATGAGCGATAGCTTTAGTGGATTGCTGCGTTTCAACAATTTGGCGATTGATAAATCCAGCCAGCTCTTCATCAGTGAATTCGGTGTCCCTTTCAAGCCGGTGAAGCTTTTCTTTACTTATCAAATTGCCTTTTGCAAGTTTCTCCCACATGGATTTCATATTATGCCTTATCTCGCTTGAAATCGGGTATTTATCTCCTTTTTTTGCGTTTTCTTCTGATAGCACAAGAACTTTATTATCAAGTGAATCATCTTTTTTTCTTGACCTTGGATGAATGTGGTCCACATCATATGCCTTACTTGCAAGGTTGCTGATATCAATGGATTTACCCGAATACATGCATTTTCCAAGCTGAGTAAAATAGAGAAACAGCCGTTCGCTGCGCAACTCGCCGTCAGCTTTCGGGAATAATTGTTTTTTTAATTCTCCAACTTCATCTTCACCATAATTTTTATACATTTCAAGTATAAGGTCGCGTCTGGATTTTGTGCGCTTTTTTTCACCTTCTCCGCGCGCCATTTCAATAAATATTCTCTTTGGAGGCGTGGGCATAATATACTTTAATTCTTTAACAATGTCAAGGGTTCTTAGAATAGGGCGCTTAACGGCGTTGGATATGTACATTTCATTTAGCCGGTCTATAACGTTTTTGGGATAAGCATTATAGTATTCCTTTGCTTGCTTCTTTACATTTGATGAATATCCATAGCTTTGGGACAGCAGCTCCATAAGGTTTTTATTGGTCTCCCAAAGCATGGTGATTATATTTGGATTAACAACTTCGCCGGTTTTGGGGTCAATATCAAAGACCTCTGTTAAAAACTCCCTTGAGAGTCGGCCGAAATCTTTATAATTCGATTTTGCAATCTTTTTAATAACTTCATCGGAAAGCGTATAGTTTTCCTTAAGCCATTTTTTAATCCTTAATTTATCGTTTGAAAAAGTTATCTTTTCAATTATTTTTTCTGCGTCTTCTTCTGTCAGCATGCCTGATTCAATCAACGGTTTAAAATCTCTGAGCGGCTTTAAGGAGGATTTAACCGTTATATCAATGCCCGTAATAGAGTCTTTGTCTTCATAACAGCCGTGGGAACGCAAGGTATCTTTAATATGTTTTAATGTGACTCTGTCGTGCTTTAAGAATACCTCATTATATATTAATTTCTTACATTCAACAGTGATGGGTTTGTTGTTGATTTTTATATTGTTGATTTCATTTAAAACATTAAATCTGCAGTATAGAAGTGAATTTTTGGGCAGAACATTTTTGCCCGGAAGATATGTGCACTTGCACGTCATTCTTCTGATAAATTCCTCTTCGCTTGCGTCTTCATCTACCATATCTTTAAAATTCCACGGATATATTTTTCCCTCTGCTTTTCGTTTCATCCATGCAAAGTTACTTTTATCTGATGAAACTAATGGTCCGACATAATAGGGTATTCTAAACTCCATAAGGCTTAAAATTTTGTCTTTAACAGAGCCGTATTCATCAGAATCATTTAGAAAATCAAGATATGCTGATGCGTTATTAAGTATTAAATTAAGCTCGTACCAATAAAGCTGATAAGGAATAACGCGGTTATCAGAATTGACCTGTTTAGGGCAAAAGCTTGATAAGTCAAGACGGTTTAACATATCATCAAATTTAGAGAGGTCAGCATTATCGCATTTTGTTTCTTTAAATATGCCTTTTATGTATTTACAAAAATCTTCAGGCGATGCTTTTTTAAGGTCAGATGGTATAGTTTTGTTTTTTGATTTATAGTCGTTGGTGTTATACGAATATGCAAGATAATTAGGAAGTTTGCTGTCAGCAATGCGGAACACATAGTCATACTTTTCGGGAATATATTTTTTAACGGCGTACTTTAAAAAGGCTAAATCTGATTTATGCTGTTCATAAATTTCTTTTTTAGCTTCTGAAATGCAACTCTTTTCTTTAAGAATCCCGCTTAGCAATGACCAGTCATATATTGCTTTTATTGAAGCTAAAAGGTCGGAATCTCCGTCATCGAGCGCGGGGATAAGCGACTCAAATAAGTCGTCGAAGTTATCGTCATTAAAGGTTATAGAATTTGTTTCTAATTCCTTATAGCTTTCGTTTAGAAATAAATCTGACAATTTTGCCTTACCGCCAACAATTAACTTAATGGCGGTTACCGGATTAATAGCAGACTCTTCGGTAAGCGTTGGCTTTTTGCCGTCCCAAAGCAAGAGCTTAAAATCACGTTCCTTTGCTGTTTTGGTTATATTACGCTTTAATATTTCAGCAAACTTTTCTGATGAGCATTCCCATGGCTGCGCTTTGTCTGCGCTATTAAACCAGTTTGTAAATACTTGATAAACTTTGTCGAAGTTCAGCACTTCTGAAATATTGTCTTTATCAACGCTGAACAGAAAATGACCCCTATGCGCCAGTATATATGCGCAGGCAAGGTAAACAAGCCGCACATCGTGAGGTGAAGTATTCTTCATAAGTTCATCAATCAAATGGTGGATTGTAGGATATTCAGAAAAATATTCTTTATCTGTGTAATTTATATCATTAAAATAGATATTTTGTGTGCCGGTTGACCTATCCTCCGGGTATAATGCGCTTTGTTTTAAGCGTATAAAAAAATCCGGATCGATTTCCGCTATGGGCTTTGCCATTAATTCCTGCAAAAGAGATATGCGCTGCTGCCGTCTGTCAAGGCGCCTGCGGCTTGTTCTAAAGCTTCGCCTGTCCTCGCATTGGTTGGCCGGGAAAAAAAGATGAACGCCCCACATGGCGTTGCTTTTATATTTTAAAATATTATAGCCAGTATCTGTAACAGCCCAACCCACAGAGTTTGTACCTATGTCAAGCCCCAAAAGCCAATCGCCATAAAAATTTTTCTTTTGCATATTGACAACTCCCTTATCTTGTGGTAGTATTTGCTTATAGGATTTACTACCCTATAAATTTACACTACGAGTTCAAATAAAAATTATTTCAAATCGTTCTTTATGTTCGCACAAGAGTTGTGCATTTTATTTGTAACTTTTGCCTGCTTTTTTAAGCAGGCTTTTTATTTTATAGTATAATTTTACTATAACTTACGAAATTTGTCAATATATATAATAAATAAGATAAAAATATTTTAAATAAGCGATTTTTAAAAGAAAGAACCTTCTAAAGTAGAAAATAAAAGCGGCTAAGCAAAAGCTTAACCGCTCAGACTAAAGACAAACGCCATTGCAGAATATTCCGAAATGGCGTTTGTCTTCAGTGTAAAACCCGCCTTTTTGAGGCAGGTCTGTCAGTGGTCTGAACCCGGACAAATGTCAGGGTTATTAGATTAATATGTTAAATTCTAAAATAATCAAACAATGAACCAAAATCTATTCCGCCTATTACAGAGTTTTTATATCTCTCATATAACGAACGGTTGCCGTCTACAAGAATTCGGGTAGATATTCCGTACAAATGAGAAATGTACGTTTCAACGCAAGCCGCCAAATGGTCACACGCCCTTATTATCTCTCCGTCAATTGCATAAAAACCGTCACGGTTATAGTTTTTTGAAATTTCATTGCTGGTTACTGTTTTTATCTCTCCATTAACAACTACTTTACTTGAAAACTCGTTACTGGTGTAATAGGATATTTGGCTGCGCCAATCATCAGGAATAAGCGGAAAAAGAACACTTTCCATCTGTTCATCCTCAATTTCTTTTATCAGTTCATCAAGCCCGATAACAGAATTTTTAACCGGCGAAACAATGTCTCGGGTCAAAACCTCAGGTATATCGTGAAACAAACCACCCAAAAAATTATTTACGCATCTTTCATCCGACGCGCCAATCTCACATGAACATAAGTAAGACAACACAGCCACGACCAGCATATGTGAAATAACCGAAGTAGCCGGTATTCTGGGAGACCGCGACCATCTCTGCTGAAATCTAAGCTGACCTATAAGCGCTGTAAAACTCTTTAAATTATTGTCGCTCTGATATGTCTTAAAATATTCCAAATCGGAAAACGAGTCTATCTTGCTGTCTATTTCCCTTCTGGTATCATCTATACCATAATAACTGCGGCACATATCATATATAATATCAAACTCCCACTTAGTCGCCAAATAATGAGCCGCATTCAAAATGCCCTTTTCGTTTTCAGAATACTTTGGGTCAATCAAATATTTTTCAAACTTCTCCAAAAAGTTCTGCGGTATATGCTCCACATCACATTTTATTTGTTCAACAGACCAATGATTGAGCTCGTCTCCCTTTCTGTCCATTAATTTATGATATACCGGAGGTTTTATATCGGTCAGCAAAAGCCGGTGAAGGAACTCAAATATTCCTCCCTCAATCAGCTTTCTCCAATCAGTATTTTTATTAATTTTACCTAATGTATAAGCATAAACCATTTTATGAGCCTGCTTATCAAGCTCAGTAAAACCGCGGGAAGGTCTTATATGGTCGTTCCAACGCTCTATTGAAGCCGCATCAAAAATTGTTTCAATAAGTGATTTTCTTATCATTCTATATACAACCCCATTTAAAATTTAATACCTGACTTATATTATTTCGTCTCAATATCCGCTATAACAGCCATCATCGCTTTTGCAACAGCAGGGTCAAACTGTTTGCCGCTGCATTTGCTGAGTTCGCTTATAATGTACTCTCTCGGGTAGGCCTCACGTCCAGGACGCTCGCTTGACATTGCCTCATATGCGTCGGCAACCGCGATTATTCTGGAGCCCAACGGTATGTCTTCACCCACTAAACCGTCAGGGTATCCGCTGCCGTCAAACCTTTCATGATGATGCTTGATATCCTCAGCATAATCGCTTATCTCAGAAATACTTTTTACAATTGACGCGCCCGTCTTTGGATGATTATGCCATAATTCCTTTTCAGCCTCAGTCATACTGAGCTTCGACTTATTAAGCAGTTCTCCTGCCATATAAATCTTTCCTATATCATGAAGCAGGGCAGCATAATATAATCCATCCAAATCTTTATAACCCATTTTAACGCCTATAGCCTTTGAAATATCGGCAACCCGTTTTGAATGGCCTTCAGAATAGGGCATTTTCTTTTCAAAGGTGTCAATCATTGCATATAAGACATCGTCTGTAAACCCTTTAAAGTCAACTATCTTTCCATTTTCATATTTTTCATGAGGTGAATTACCGGTGCCGGAAACAGAAGACCGGTCATTCTGTCCACCGCTTTGTTCTGAGCCGCATTTTTGACTTTGTGTCACCTCTCCCAAATCAATCGAATTCTTCTTATTCTTTAAATTCAGCTTCGAGATAACAACCTTTGTCCCTATTGTAGCCGCCGTAAATGCCACTGCACTGGTTGCTGCCATCAAAGCCACAATCTTTCCCATACTCATAATTACACCTCCATTATTTTAGTTGTTTTATTATTATAACATATATAAATTGATTTTTCTACATATATTTTTATATTTAATAATTAATTCACAAATCATACTAGATATAAATAAAACCGCATCGCAATCTGTATAAATTGCGGTGCGGCAAATAAAACATTATACTATTTCATAACTCGTATCAGATTTTACAATAATCTCAGAACTATAAAACTCTTTAAACGATTTATATATACATCCTGTATCGTTAACTCCTGCGGTTTCGTAAGCCGAGTGCATAGCAAGCTGTGCCGCTCCAACATCCACTGTGTTAATGGAAACATGCTCTCCCGAAAGATTACCCAGCGTAGAACCTCCTAATATATCACTTCTGTTCACATACTCCTGATATTCTGCACCGCCTTTTTCACATATTCTCTTAAAAATGCCTTCCGAAACAGCGTCGGTTGTATACTTCTGTTGTGCGTTATACTTGATAAGCACGCCGCCGTTCATATAAGGACGGTTGGTCGGACAGGCCATTTCCGGATAATTCGGATGCACAGCATGTCCATTATCTGCCGAAACCATAAAACTGGACGCTAGAATTTTTTGCAGTTTGGAATAATTTGAGAAACCCAAATCCTCAGCAATTCTCATAACTGTGTCATATAAAAATGTGGATTTCGCCCCCTGTTTGGTACCGCTTCCAACCTCTTCATTATCAAAAACACAAAGCATTTGAACCGCTGCGGTAGATTCAGAATTGAGCAGCGCCTTTAAAGACAAATAAGCAGATTCCAGATTATCAATCCTAGGACACGAAAAATATTCGGAATCTCTTCCCCAAATAGAACCCTTCATCCTATTATATAAAAACAAATCTGTTCCTAAAATATCTTCAACTGTTACTTCGGCCTCAGCAGCAATCAGGTCAATAAATGACTTATGCCCGTTATGGCTATCACCAAACAGCGGAAGCATATCTTTCTGCGGATTAAACTTATACCCGTCATTGACCTCTCTGTTCATATGGATTGCAAGACTGGGTATTGAAAGCAAATCCCTGTCTATATTAACACATTTTGTTTCCACTCCGCTGTCTGATTTTACAACAATTCTTCCAGCTACAGAAAGAGGCTTGTCAAGCCAGCTTGTATAAATCATTCCGCCGTACTTTTCAACATTTAATTTTATATAATTATTTTCAATAACTATTTCCGGATTTGGTTTTATTTTAAAAGTCGGAGAATCACTATGACTTGCAATAATCATAAATGAACCTGGAATATTTTCAGGCAGTTTAAACCCTATTACAGAAGAATTGTTTCTAACAACAAAACACTTTTCACCGGGCTTTAAGTCCCATGCTTCGGATTCATACAATCTTCTGTAACCCTTAGACAACAATATATCTGAAATGTTCTCTACCGCTTGAAAACAAACAGGACTCTTTTCTATGAAATTCATAATTTCATTAGTTAATATAATATTTTCAGTATTACTCATAATTATCCTCCATTACTTTCTTATTCGTGACCTTTAATTGCCGCCTCTTTTTTCAATCTTTGTATTTCCAAATTGTATTCATCCAGCTCGGGATGATATTTTCCGTCTATATAAACATCACCGTTACTCCGTCTAGCTATAACCGGAAGTATAAGACCAAGTCCCAAAAGTATCAGCGGCGTCAGCAAATTCAAAACAAGTTTAAATATGCCCTCCGCAGTTCCATAATCCACTGTAACCATCTGTGAAACGCAGGCATAAGCAGTTATAGCAAAGCACCATATTCCGAGCAGCATACCAAATCCTCTATTCTTTGTGAGAGTATATTCAGCATTGGCAAACTCTCCGGATTTCTTTAACATAATATAAGCCAAGAATACCCACAAATATCTAAGCGGCATACAGATTGAGTTAAGTTCTATAATATATTTTATCATAGAATCCACGCTTCCAATTCCAAGCGCAGGTATTATAATCAGTATAGAAACAATAATTGCAACTAATATAACGCCGTTTATATACACACCTTTCTTGTTTTTCTTAAAAAGCCAGCCAGGTACGAATTCTTTATCTGTGCTGCCAAGCAAAACCCTGAGCGGAGCGTCTATAGACACAATGATTACTGTCATATTGAGAAGTGTTTCAAGTATTGCATAGATATAGGTAAACAAGTTTCCAACGCCATAATAATTTCCAACGTTTCTGAAAGCCTCATAAGCGCCGTTTGCAAGAAATTCCTTTTGAATACCCGTAGGAAACATCATTGCCAAAGCTATAGTACCCAGCAAAGCGCAAAAAGCTACCATGATGGTTAAAGTAATCATTACCTTTGGGAATCCTTTAGACGGCTTCTCTAAATGATTAACATAAGGCGCCATCTTTTCACATCCGCCCACAGCCAAAATAAGAATAGACAAATTTAAAAGTGAATTTATATTTATGCCGGACAGCCAGGTATCAGAAGATCCCCAGTTGATAGCGGCAAACGATACATCCTTATTTATAGCAGTAGCCGCAAACATCATCAGTATAAATAAAATAGACATAAAGAAAGAGCAGAATCCAACTACCGAGGATAGATGTTTTAAGAAATTAAGACCGCGAAGCGTCAGAAATATAGCTATAATAAACATTATCAAAGCAACTCCCTGAACGATTATAGGAGCCAGCCCATTTACAAAATTACCGTTTCCGGAAAAAAGCCACCCCAAGGCAACAAGAATTCTAGTAGGTTTCTGAGCCAGATACGGGGTATGTACTACCCAATAAGTCCATCCGGCATAAAACGCTATTCTTCTGCCCATAGTCTGGTTTACCCAAGAACTTACGCCGCCGCTTGATTTTTTGAAAACGGCACCCATTTCACCAACCATAAGCGCATACGGCAGGAAATACAGAACCAGCACAACAATCCATGGGATAATAGCCCCCATACCATTGTAATAAAAAAAGCCCTGAGTTATATTATTAAATCCCCAAAGAGGTACAAACGACATAAGGGCAAGCGTTAACCAATGCATTTTTTTAACAGAGTTATCTTTCATAATACGCCTTCTTCCACATAGTTTACTCTTATTGTTCCACTTTTTCACAATTTTATAAGAGCCAAATTTCGACGTATACAATGAAAATTTTTGTTTATGGCAAAGACTGATTTTAATTTATTATTAAATTCTGCACCGTCTATAACTCATAACTTTAGCATAGTTAACAAATATCACAATCTATTGAAATATTATATCAATTCAATTAGCTAAGGTCAAGAATAAAATACAAATTTATTTAAAAATAACTCTTGACATATTTCGGTAACCATGATATACTAAAAAAGTTGTTGATATAAATTTCGAGGTGTGGCTCAGTTTGGTAGAGTACTACGTTCGGGACGTAGGGGCCGCAGGTTCAAATCCTGTCACCTCGACCATTTATAAAAAGCCTTAAATGCACGTATTTAGCGCATTTAAGGCTTTTGTGTTATATATAACACTTTTTTAAGTTTAGTATAATTAATTAAAATTCATTATAAATGTCAGTCAAATGTCAGTCAGAAATATAAGCATATTATTCACATTATAAAAAAGGATAGCTTGTATACTATCCTTTTTCATTTTAAAATTATTTAGTTACAAATAATTATTGTGTTATTTCTTAGACTTTGTAACTCTGTCCTTAGGCATATAACCTAACTTTTGAATATCAGAAACAAACTTATTTATATCTATCTCGCCATTTATTATAAAGTTAATTAGGCTAATAGAAGATGGAAACCTCTTCCCGCTTTCAATATCTGCATATTGTCTTAATGACATACAGCATTTTTCAGCCATCTTTCCCTGACTGAGATTAAATTCTTTTCTTTTAAAATACAGGATATTACTAAAACACATTTTCAAAATGTCAACAGGTTCCATAATTCCACACCCTTTGATAAAATATACAAATATTTTATCAATTTATCTCATAAACACATATGTGATTAGTCTCATATTTTTGTTTTTTAATAAATATTTTGGTGTGGAATTATGAAAATTAAATATTTTAATACTTGTTATATCTCATTTATTCCCTATATACCCCAGCTCTATCATTGACTATAAACATTCGTATTAGGTCTTCTGTAAGACCTAACTTGCCTTCCTCATCACCTTTTAAAAATCCCTTGTCAACTAACTTAGTAATTGTTGGTCTTGCCCATTCAGGCATATTTTCGTCCACGTAATCATAAATCATTGGATTTTCCACTTTTTCTAATCTTTCATTCAGTTCTTCATATTCTCTGCTCACTAGTTTGTCCTCGCTTTCTAATTTATATTCTATTCCCAAATAGTCGCAAATTCCTTTATAAATTCCCACTGCACATTTATATTTTCCGTCATCGCTGGCTAAAAACCTGTTGTCATCATAGTTATCTATAAATGCAGTCTCTACCAATATAGCCGGCATATTTGTGTGTTTTATAACCGCAAAATTGGCAGATTTGACACCTCTGTTATATCTTTCCGTCTCCGCGGCCATATGCGGCTGTACACATTCCGCTAACACCTTACCCTGATTACTGCCTGTGCAATAATATGTCTCACAGCCATATGCTTTCGTATTTGCCGCATTGCAGTGGATAGAAACAAATATATCAGCGTCCCAGCTGTTGGCGGCGTTGTATCTGCCTGCAAGACTTCCATTTAAACTGCTTGATACCGTATCAGTTATATTTTCACGGCTCATTTTTACCGTTTGTCCGCTAACCAATAATAATTCTCTAAGGATTATTCCCACCTGCACAGATACATCCTGCTCTTTTAGTCCGTAACCTACGGCTCCCGTATCGTTTCCGGTTGGGTTGTGCCCCGGGTCTATGTATATCTTTGCCATTTATATTCCTCCAATCTATTATATTATAACAAAAAAAGAATGCCACTTAGTGACATCCCGTAATGCTATTTTAACTTGATTTTTTATGTATATTCTTGTATAATACTGTCGAGCAGGTAAGAGGAAATTGAAGGACGGTTGTCATCTCCATATGCTGTTTCTCACAGCTGAAAGGAGGTGTAGCTTATGTGGAAATACTTATTAAAAGTAATTGTTTCAATTATAATAATTTTTGTGATTGTCTCCATAAAAGCAGTATAACCGCCCTCTTGCACAGGACGGTTATATAAATTTTAACCCGACTATGACAACCGTTTAACGGTTATCTCTTATCTGCTATTATTATATACTTATGTATTCAATTTGTCAACCGCTAATTTTCGTTTTCTTTAAGCTCTGTCATTACCTCATCCGCCTTTATAGCCTCCTGGGTAAAACTGTTATTCTTCCACCAGCCCCATACTGCCGCACCAATTGTAAATAATAGGCTTATAACCTGATATATATCATCGTCCGCTATATTTAGCACCTGCTTACCGCACATAGCCAATACCTGATTTGCTAGTGCTAATATTAATACTATGGTTCTTGCTATTGTTCCTGCCGTTATGTTATTCTTCATGCTTTTTTGCCTCCTTATTTTAATAAATTTGTGATTGCGAATCCTACAAATCCGCTTACAGTCGCCGTTATTAGTGCTGTTATAATAACCGTGAGAATCTGTGAAGGTCGTCCGGCTATAACGTCTATTTTTTCTTTAACATCAGAAATATCTTCTTTGAGATATTTAGTTTCAATAGCTAAAGATTTCACTGATTGGGTCAGCTCTTCAATGTTGTCTATCCTATGATGAGCAGACTTGACGGAGGATTCAACCGCCGTCAGCCGCTCTCTGATTGCCGCTTCGTTTTCGTCCATGTTCTGCCCTCCTAATTAGTTTTATAATATTCAATAGTTATTGTTTTCCCGGCAGTAATTCCTTTTGTGTACAAAAATAGGTATTCCGTGCCTGATTCTAACGTAAAATCACCCTCAAACGTATATATTGCGCTTGCGGCGTTAAACGTGCCTGTTGGCGCGATAAACATAACCGTACCATTTTTATCATCTACATTATTGATAGCTGTCTTAAGCTGGAATGTACAAGCGTATTCAGCTTTTTCCACAGTAGCACGAAAATGATACGCACCTGCCGATAAAGGGATACTGTACCATGTTCGTTCGATAGCTTCTGATTCAGAGGTGTGCTCTATCAACATATTGTATTTGCTTCCTATATGCAAGGTTGCAATATCTGACGTTAGCGTTTCCCCCATACTACTTGTTACAATACATCTGTATTTACGTAAATTATGATACGGCTCTACTGTAAATTGCAATATGCTTGATGTGCCGTCTGCACAATTAGTCCATATTCCAACGGGGTCATCACCTCTCACGTCAAGCCACTGCCATTTATAAGTTAAACCTGTACCTTTGGCGATTATTGACATATTTGCAGTTTCTCCGACCTCTGTTGTTACATCTTGCGGCTGTTGTGTAATTTCTGCGGCTTCCGCCGCCGCTATCGCTGTTACCGTTAATGTGCAACTAAGTCCTTTATATTTTATATGATACGTATTTTCGCCCTCTGCCAACGTTAAATCCGTTTCTTCTACAGCATAATCGGTTACAGAATGTGTTTTACCACTCGTCATTGTCACAATAACTGTTATAAGCGACTTATCCAATGTGTCACCTGCTATGTTTTGAGTTTTTCCGTAACTTGCCGATATGCTCGCTTCCGTGTCTTCAAATAATCCTAATACTGTAGCCCTTTGCACGATATATCTCACAGTATCATCATCAGGCTTGCATTTAGTATCACCATTGGGCATAACCCGAAACATATTGTCTCCCTCGCCTGTATAATACACAGGAGCCTTGAGCCTTGCGGCTCTCGAAAACGTTTCTATGCGTATTTTTTTGCTAATAGCATAATCAATAATATTTCCCAACGTGTCGGCACTAGGTTGATTTGCATTTGCATGACTGCATAAAATAAGCCATTGCTTGTTGGCAATGGCTGTATCAATTTGAGATTTAGCACTTGCCAAACTCGTTGAACCGCTTTGCAATGTGAATCTTGATATTGCCATAGGTTCGCTTATTTCATCATTTAGTCCCGTATCCCCGCTAATCAACGTCATTCCATATTTGGCATATCGCTTCGCAACTTTTTTCTTAATTTGTTGAGCCGTACCCCATGGATACACCATACAGTTATAATCAAGTCCGTTTTGTCTAAATAATCTATCAGCGTCACCAAATTGATGTTCAAGTTGTTCCTCGTTTAAGTTTTCGCCTGTCCGAAACACTTTCACATCATGACTGTATGTGTGACTTTGCATGTCGAAGCCATCGTGCACAAGTTCTTTTATTTGTGTCCAGCTTAAAGCCTTGTAAGGGTCACCGCTTGTTGTTGTACCTGTTGGTGTTTCTGCTCTGCAAGCTACGACTGCAAAACTGCACCTAACACCCTTATCTTTATATATCGGCACAAAATTATTTAAGAATTCAATGGACCCGTCATCATCAACTATAGTAAGAACCGCTCCGTCGTATACCTCATTGCCAATATTGTTACTATCGTTCAGGTGATGATTATATGTATTATTAATTTGTGTCTGTAGCTCCGTATCAGCAGTAGTGATTTTCGCACTGCTCCACGTGGTCTCTGATGAGGTTTCGGAATCATTTATAGCTGTTATATCTGCTCCGTCTTTGCCGTCTGCTCCGTTTATTCCGTCTTTGCCCGGCTGACCTTTTAGGCTTTCTAACCATTCACTTTCAGTTCCGTTAAATCCATTCTCTACGGCTATTTCATAAGCTGATTTTCCGTTTTTTTCTGTTCCTCCACCGCTATTATCTAATCTATCTAATATTTGCTCATATACGTTTTGTGTTGGTTCAGGTGGTGTTTCTCCCTCACAATATCCACTCTTTATAACAGATACTTTGCATGTGTTAGTTGTTATTCGCATTCCGTTATTCGTGCCATATGCAGATAAATTAAATCCAGGACTTTTTATAACTTCATGCGGCACAATCGCTATTTCGTTTTCATCCAAAAGAACATTATAGCTATATCCATCATATAAAAAAACAACTGTCTTTTTAGTGCCTTTCCATTCATCAGAAAAATTAAAACGGACAGCCAAATATTTTATGCTGTCCGCCACTATTAAATTTCTGCTGGTTCTGCGTAAAATTTGCGAATCAACTTTATAATCAATTATCATAATTATTCATTCTCCAACGCCTTAATTTTTTCTGCCTGCTTTTCCGTCAATACTCCGAGTGATATATAACGCATAAGCTGACTATTGGTTACATATCCTTTTTCGTATCTGTTTTTAATCTTTTCATACATTGCTTTCACCCCCTCCCAAAAGTTGTAATTCGAGGTCTGTTATGTATTGTCCCTGTTCGATTAATTCTAACTCTAAATCAGTCTGAGCCTGACCCAATGTTTTAATTTCATTAAGCAGATTTGCATTGTTAAGACGGGATTTTTCCAAAAGATATTTTATATATTCTGTTTCCCCCATTTCATAAGCCTGAATAATTTCTGTATCAAACGAGAACTCTTTACCGTCAAGCCAAATACAGTCTGATACATCAAGAGGAACAATCTCAGCTGGCAAGTCGCTGAGTTGCTGATGTAGTTCCAATGACTGATTAGTTTCAACCTCGTCCAAATGATAAAATTCAAGTTTTGTACCATTCTCATTTGTTACAACCGTTTTATATTTGCATATATGGCAAATACCATTTATTAGTCTGTATTCCATTTTAGACACCTCACTTTTTTAAATATGTAACTTTTAAATTAGGCAAACTTGAATCTGCTGCTATATCTCCAAATGTACCTTCGACATTATCAATATATATGTTAGTTAAATTTCCACACATAGAAAATGCGTTAGTGGCAAGAGATGTACAAGCATTAGGTATAAAGACCGTTTTAAGTCCATAACTAGCCCAAAAGCCTTGACTTTTAATTGTCTTGACTTTTGGCATGATTATTGTTGTCATGCCTGAATTATCGTCTATCGAACGTGATTCAACTGTTTCAAGATTTGGTGCATAAACAATTCCTTTTAATTTATTATCAGGATTATTATTGTCAGAGTATTGATATATTTGAGTTACAGTATCAGAAATAACGGTAATAGTGTTACCCAGCATTTCGAGTAATGGAACTATGTTAATCCCAGTATTAGCAAGCATTTGTATCAGCATTATCAAGCTATTATTTTGTTCCGTTATTTTTGATAGTAATTCAGTTGTGTTATTTTCCGCTTCATTGTCTAATTCATTAATTGCTTCAACGATGTTTGACCGATTAGTAGTATATAATCGGCTCAACCTGCCAACATCTTTCAAATAATATTCATCGTCTGTGGTATCATATCTAACTATTTTATATTTTCTAAATTGCAGACTTTCACTTTCGCTGTTACTGCCTTCGCATATTTGCACAGCATTTTGAGCCAAACTTTCCGCTACATCTCCTATTGCAACGGAATCAATCCCGGAAGCAATTGACCCATGTCCAATCGCCACACTGTCATTTGCCCCTTCTGCTCCTGCGCCAATTGCTATTCCATATTCTCCGGTGGAGCCTATACCACTTCCTATTGATATACTTCCGAGTTTTCCGGCCTCCGCTCCTCCGGCTATAAATCCGTTATTTGTAACTTTATCCGCTTTTTTTGATATTGACGTTATCAACTCATTTATCGCTGTAACGATATTTGTTTTAGCCGTTGTAGTAAGATTTGATAAATTGCCTATCTTTTGTTCTATGTTTGATATATTAGACATTGTTGCTATCGGAGAGAAATTACCCCAATTCGCCGGAACACCTAACACACCCAAACGGACCGAGACTTGATTTTCATGAAATAAAACTTGCATTACTACTGTTTCCTTTGTATCTTCTGCCGTATTAGCAGATAATACATCAAAAACAAAAAGCGTAAAATCACCCTTTTGCTTCATAGACGGATTATTCCATATTCCTTTATAAAAACCCGGGCTTGTTTGTGTATTAAATACGCTTTCAGTCCCGTTTAATGTTCCTATATCTTCAATTTCTGTTTTTGTATTCAAGACATCGTCAATTTTATCAAAATTATTATTAAAATCCATAATGTTATAAATGTCTGTCAGTGATGGTTTTTTTAATCCATATACTTTTGTTGTTGTAGCCATTATTAACCTCCCAGCACGTTTTCTTTTAATCCTTGATGTGTAAACTTGCTTAAATATGCGTGAGTATACAACCCCAACCTTTCGTGCGTATTATATAACAAGTCGCTGTCTATAACCATATTTAGCGGTACCATTCTATCTATCATTTTTTCGACTTCTGCAATTTTGTTTTTTCGGCTTAAAGATAATCTAACCGTAACCTTGCTATTTTCCACATCTATATCAACCGTAACGTTGCCCGTTCCGACAAGCATTTCAAGCTTTTCCAGCAGCGTTCTTTCAGTGTATGGTGTGTCACCTAAATATATTGATTTTATTCTGAATCTTCTATCGTCCAGCGTGTCCGTCTCACGCCGAGAAATATTGAGCATATCCTCCCAACGCCTACACCCCTGTTCATCAAGAGTATCGAAAAAAAAGTTGTTTGTCAATTTTTCGGTTTCGGATTCAATAAGTTCAAATTCTACATCATAAGTTTTACATAATTCTACGAACTCCGTTATATCCTGCAAAAGCTCAGGCAAATTTTTAAGTGTATTTATTTTTTCCATATTTTATTACTCCGTTATATATACCGCTGACACATTTTTTACATATGTTTTTATGGCATTGGTATGTTGTAAATTGTCGGTAAGCTGTATATTAAGATACAGTGTAGACGGGTCAACAGTTGCCGGGAACCCTGTAACCGTATGTTCAGTCCCATTGTATACGCATGTAAAATTTTGACGTGTAGAAAAATCAATTTTAAAAGTAACATTAACCCACTCACCTAAAACTTTATCATTGCCTGTATATACTTTGTCTGCTCCATCACTTGATTTAGAATTTCCACCTATTATTTTAATTTCTGTTTCGTTTTGTTCATATCCGCTTAATCTTCCATATGTATATGAATTTCCTCCGTCACTTGATTTAATTGTTTTATTTCCGCTTAAATCAATAAAAAAGTTACCCATTCCCCTATTATCATTCGATTGAAAAAGGTCAAAAGAAACATTTAAATAACCTGTTGCGGTCGAAAAGTCTGACGGTTTAGTATCTAAAAGTCTGACTATATCATAAGACCAACCATTTCCTTTCACTCCAGGACCATAACAGAATTCAACAGCATTCCCACTGTCTGACGGAGAATGTGTAGCCTCTGCTGATATACCTTGAATTAATGATAACGGTTCCCAACCTGTAGAACAGTTGCTAATAATTTTACTGTCAGAAACAATAAAATTGCTCGTTGTTACCGCTTCACCGTAAGGGTATATCTTTATGTTTCTAACGTCCAAAACCCCATTGAGACCTAATATTTTTTGTTCTAACTGTGTTATCCTAACAACAATGTTATCAGGGTCTAAATCCCCCCATGATTCATTTAACTCATCAAAATATTCTGAAACCGAATTTTGAAAACCGTCTGCAATATCGCTCCATGTAAAACCGTCTTGATACTCTATATCAGCAATAACCTCAATCCCCATTGTTCCAACCGCTGATACAGTTGCCCTATGTCCTATAGGAGCCATTCCCACACCGTCACCGCTGTTTATAACCGGGTCAATTAATGTCTGAACACTGTCAACTAAATCTTGAGGCGGTTCTCTATATTCGTTATCACAGATAATAATACCAACAGTACCGCCGCCGTTTGGCGTCCTTATCAATCTACAGTCTCCTACACCGTTAATTGACTTTATAAACCTTTTATAATCTGCACGGTTACCGCCGAATGACGGATTTAAAACAGTATCAAAATACCGTGAACGAAATTTTTCGGTTTCTTCTGTGTCAGTACCGTATGTTGCAACTCCTACAATCTTTGCATTAGCAAGACCTTCAATATCGTTTATAGGTATTAAGTCTCCTGTTTTATTGCCAATGCTTCCGGTTGTTTCACACATCATCAAATAATAGTATAGCCGTGGATTATCACCGTCCCACTTTGGACTTTCTGACATAACAATATAATTTAACTCGCTGTTTTGCAGACTAAATCTTGTTCCCTCTGATATTTTCTTGTTAAATTCTCCCCTAACGATAGCATACGTAGCCGCATTAAGTGTTAAGTTCTTTAACATTGCGTGTCTTTTTAGGTATTCAATGCTTGCGGTATCTGGAAATGCTTCTTTTTCTATGGCTTGCAGCATAAGGTATGTTTTGGCAAGTTCCAGCCCCACAGGAGAAACAGCGTCATAAATTATTGACCCTTGCCTTTTATCAACATTGCTTGACACCCTTTGAAGCATTCGGTTTGTTATCTCTCCAAAATTATATTCGCTTGTAATCATATTTCTATCACCTCATTTATTTCGAGAGTATCAGTTATTTTGCTTTGCACCAAAAAACTTACTTCATATTTACCGCTGCCTATATGATTTATTTTGAAGGTATTAACATCAGTTATTCTGTCATCTTGCAACAATGCTTCATGTATACGGTTTTGAAGCTCAGGTATAACAAAGTCTTTTCTCATACCGTACAAAGGGTCTATATCGGTGCCATAATCCCAATTATATATTGGATAACGGTACCTTTGTGTCGCAAGAATTAAATATATAGACTGCTTCAATGCTTCCACACCGTCAATTGTCCCAATAATACACTTGTTCTTTAAGTCTATACCATATGTCATTGAGGGATATATAACGACTTTAGTATCAACTATCTTTTCTCTTGGGATAGAAATAACGGGTAGCATTAGACCACCCCCAATACAATATGTCTTTGTCCGCCTTGCATTTTAAGTAACGCTACCTTATCCCCCATTTTTAAGCTATTATCAATTTCAATCGTGTGTGTATGAGACGGGTTTCCCCCGCTGGTCGTAGTATAAGTATTTTTTCTAAAACTTGATGGTAATATCAATAGTTCCCCATAAATTGGTTTTTCGTATCCTACATCAATCTGCAACGGTTCAGTGGATACAACCGTTCCAAATACAGCATTAGCCGGAACGGTTTCCTTAACCGCTTGTACTGCAACACGCTTTACCGCCCGTGTAAATTCTGTCATATCAATCATATAAACTGTCCTCCAACCAAATGTAAATCCATAAAATGCTCACCGTTTTTAAAAGTATGTTTAACGCTAAAACACTCCATCCACTTTTTTTGAATTACATCACCTAAATTAAATTCAATATATACCTGTGTTCCCCCCCTTACTGTTACATCACCTAACGCGCCTTTTATATCAAGTTTTCTTATTTTATTTGTTGTTATTTTTATAATCTCATCAGCTTTTTTGGCTCCGTCCTCTCCCTCGTCAAGAGTATCACAATATTGCAACACTCCATATTTTGGATATTCAGCAGACTTATCTCTGATGTATACTTCTCTTACTCCCGTTTGCTCATTATCGTAATATAATTTAACCCTTGTGTAAGTGCCCTCGTCTATAGTTGTTGTATAATCAAAATCTTGTGCTGTAAAGTCACACACAACATAATTTTTCTTATACCAGAATTTAGGAGCCAGAACCAGCGAGCCAAAATTATCCCATAATAAAAAACGATAGCCGCCATGGGCTACCGTATAATCTAATGCGTCCTCAATTATTTGAAAAACCTGAATATTATCACAAACTGTAAGGGGTAATTTAACGCCTGTGTCCTCAAGCTGACCATATGCTATTTTATAATCATTACAAATAGATTTTATTATTTCTGTAGCTGTACAGCCCTCAAACACAAAACAGTCACTATTCTTAAAATATCTCGTTTGGTCATAAGCAGTTACTTTTATGTGATGTTGCTTAGTCCGTTGTTTTTGGAATATGAATCCATAAAATACAGGTGCACCCCGATACTTAAATATAACCTGGTCTCCCTCCTCAAATGATACGTATTCATCTTTGATTACCGTAAATGCTAATTGTGCCGGGCTTCCGTATGCTTCCGTTTCCCATATTATTTCATCAACTACAACAGGCTTATATATCGCCCCTTCTGCACCTACTATATATAGCTCTATGTTATTCTGATTCAGCATCTTTTTGCTGTTAAGAGGGTTTTCTCTAAAATCAACACTTGCGCCTATATATGACATAGTTTGTGCGGAAGTTATAGGAACAGATGTTGAATTGTTACATTCGCCGCTGTCCGAACCGTCAATCGAATAGTTACCGCTTCGCATTTTAGCGAGATTATCTTGTCCCTCGCTGTCACTTTCAACACCGCTTCCCAAATCTGCGCTCGCTACATCTCCGCCTGTCAAATTCTTATATACAGCAGATACGCCCCCATACCATTGATTATTGGTGCCGTATGGGTCGTTAGCTGCTCCAACAGGACAATATTTTTCTTGTATCTGTTTAAAATTTAATCCTTGATGTAGATAATTTCGTGATATATTAGATATACATTTAGTCAAGCCTTGCTCCAAGCTGTCAAATTTTGTGAATATCATAGAGCCGCTTCCTGACATATATCCAAAGAAATTATAGTTCCTTTCAGCAGGTCCGTAATCACCGTAAGAACTTTCAAAGCATGCTATGGAAGCCGCAAATGCAGGGTTAACTTGATATGCTATACATATTTCGCAGAATAATTTCCCCTGATTTGCAAGTCCGCCCTTAAATATTTCGTTCAATTTATCCGCTGTAACAATATCAGACCATGTTTTTAAATTCAGTGACGGCTTGCTGCTGTTTAAACCGTTAAACGGCGGCGTTACGTAACAGTAATCAGAAACATTGCGTGTGTTGGAAGCAACACTATTGCTAGAATTCCCCTCTACACTTTGGAAACTCCCGTTTATAGCGTCTGTTCTTACTATTCCTACATGTTCAACAGGTCCATTACCATTGACTCCTTTTTGACCAACATAATTTCTAATAAATAAATCTCCAGTCTTTGGTGAATAACCATTTCCTTTAGCATGAAATGTTCCTTTTCCCTCTTTTTCTGCCATATATGCGAAAGCTGCTGCCGCACCTTGTGTTCCATAATCATTAATTCCAGCTTCTTTTAAACACCAAGACACAAAATACGCACACCAAGGGTCACCGGTACTGTCATATTCTTTATATATACCGCTATTTTCGGTATATCCTATTTCCTTTTCTGCAATTTCCACTAACTGTTTTGCTGTAGCCAATTGCGTTCACCTCTTTTTTGCACAAAAAAGACACCCAATAAGGTGTCTTGACAAATATTCATTTTGTGTTATAATAAAGCTAATGAGTGATTGGGTTGAATCGGTCACTCCGCTAAGTTAATACTTGTAGAAGTGCCGTCCTACCGCTAGGACGGTTATTTTTTTTAAGGATAATTACAGTCAAAAGCATTATGTAAAATACTACAATCACTTCCGCCATAATATCAACTCCCCTCTTTGGGAAGTCAGAATAACCGCCAATCACTCATTAACTTTTTTTATTATATCAAATATATTTTATTCTGTAAATTTATACCATACGAAATAAAGACACTTCTTAGAACCACAACCACTTATCATTGAATTGTTGCAGTATCTGAATTGTATCATATGGGCTTTTATTTATCATCGCTTCAATTTCTAATTCTCCACCAGGTTCTTTCTTTTCGATTGTTACATAATTTCCATCTTTTTTTAATACAGGAGTTCCTTCTTTATATACTACAGAATAAGAATTTTCATTTTTCCTATAAATTGATAAATCTTCATTTAGATAATCAAGTGTAAATCCACAATTAACCAATAAATTAATATAACCATTTATGTGATTTTCATCATACGGATAGAAATATATATAATTATCACTTACTCCATTATTTTCTATAAAATCTTTATAGTCTATTCCTATATACGCACCATAATCAGGTAACCACGAACATTTATAAAAATCATAATAAACAATATTATTTGGCTCTTCACCTGAATATTGACTTGAGGTATTTATTATAACATTGTTATTTCGGAAATTAACGTCAAATTTATTCGTAGCCTGTGCTATATCCCTTAACTTGAAATAACTGTAGCCGTCAATGTTGTAACCCTGTATCTGCTTTGGTTCGCCGTTAACATATATAGGATAAGGATTATCATATATATGATTTACGGCATATGCACCTACTAGACTACTTATAATTACACCAATCAATAATCCGCAAATAAATTTTTTCATAAAAATACCTCCCATATAAATATTATAATTAATATATCATACGGGGAAAATATTGTCAATTATATTTATTATAACGGGATATAGTTTTCAGGTGTAGGACAATCTTTTCCAAAAACACCAGCACGGGCAAAAATACAAATTTGACGTATCATGTCATAAGTTAAGCCTAGCTCTCCGCTGTTGCCGCCTTTCAAAATACCATTGTCAATAAGATATTCGACAGTCCCTAAAGCATGAGATGGGAAATTTTTATCTAAATAATTATATACCATTCGGCTTTCTATTTCAGACAATAATTCCTCATTTTTCTGCATTTCGGCAAGAACAGCCTTCGCTCTGTCTTTAGCGTTGCTTATAGCTGTATATGGTGTTTTATATTTATCAGGCACGTTTCCGCTTGTATAATCCTGGTCTACCCAATACGCTATAGCCTCCGCTATACTGTCAGCTATAACATTCCTTGTCTCTTCGTTATATAATAATCTAGCGTCATTTGCGTTATTTATTCGCCCTACGTGAGCCGTAACACCGCACATTATTTTTTCATTTTCGTTGATAGGCAAATATCTTGTAAGCGTTATAGGTATTTTATATTCGGGCATATCAGTATTTTTCACAACTGTATTAAGTATAGTATCAGCCAAACTATAGCTCCATGCGTTCCACGTATCATTATCAATACCCGGTGCATTTCTATTTTCATAATGACAGCTTATACCTCTTTCTGTACTGGTCTCTTTATTCCCGGACGGTTCAGAGCCTATCCCCAAATAAATGTAGTAAGGTGTCTGCTCTCCTCCATCGTCCCATAATTTTTCGCTCTCATTCAGACGTATGCGCAAGCTCTCCCACATATCTTCACTTTTCGTAGTTTCTTTTGTTTCTCGGCTTAAATGAGTTTCAAAAGATGAATATTTATGTGAGTTCATAAATGTGTAATTATCAAGTGTTTCAGAAACTCTTTTTGCCACAAACCAGTTCATGTCTTGTTCACGCACTCCATAAAATGAAGCTCCTGCATTATTACCGCTGTAATCTCTCCGAGGGTCAATATACACTCTGCAAACACTCATTTTAATCCCCCCAACCCTTTTCATCTTCCGGGGTAGGGCAATCGTTACCGAAAGCGCCTGAACGGGCAAGAGCCGCTAAAATTCTTAGCATATCATAGGTTAATCCAAGTTCTCCGCTATCGTCACCTTTAAGCCACCCTTTAAACATCAAAAAGCGAACTATAGGTCTAAACTCCTGCGGCATATTTTTATCAACATAGTTATATATCATATAACTACTCATGGCGTTTAACCTGTTCTGATGTCCCATAACAGTCTGCATAATGCTTTCATACTGCGTCACTGTCAATCCCTCCTCAGTTATCTTATTTACATCTTCTGCTTGCAACTTATTGCTTTCAATATTATTGTTAGCGTTATATTCATCTATATTTCCGAAACTATCATCAGTAAGCCGTATAGACATACCGGGAAATATTTGAGGTGGCAATACTTCCCTCTTTGCACATTCAGCATCTATGTTTTCTTTATTTATTGCGTATAAATAATCAATCAGATTTTGGTCTGCCCGCCCAAATTCTCTCATGGCTATAGTAGCTAAAGTGTCACCGTCTTTTACATCTACAACCCTGTTTATTCGCTTATCTGTACCCCGGACTACCGTATAATGTAATCCGTCATCATCTTGTACAACGGTCGCCGTTGAATACTGCCGATACTTTTTAAAATTTAACTCTACTTTTATGTCCTGCCCGTTTTCCGCCTCTTCTGTTACTGTATAATCTTCGAGAGTTACAGTTTCATTTGTGTAATATGTATCTTCACCGCTAGGCATTTCTCTGTATATATCAAGCTGGAACGGCAGAAGTTCACTTTTTAGATAAGAGAACAATTCTAAATAGTGTAAAGGTGGCAAAAAACCGTCCTCATAGCTTGCATATGGACGGTCTGTGCAAGGCAATTCAATTTCAAACGAGAACTCTTTCAATCCCTCTTTTTTAATTATGTTTATTTCTCCGTCATCTGCTAATTCATATGTTTCATTTTTGTTAATAATCTTTGTTGTATAGGTTGATGGGGGGACTGGTAATTTAGTCCCCGCAATAAAAAAAGAGTAAGCCATTACGCTAACACTCCCTTCCAAACGACTTGCGCATTTTCTTCCATACCCCTTGACAATTTCTTAATCAACGTGTCTGTATTTTCTCCATTCTGCATAACAATATCATTATCCTGTTTAATGTTAACCGGAACTTTGATAATTGTATTATTAGTAGTTTTACTCGCTATTGTCTCACGCATTGCGCTAAAATCTTTTTTTCCTGAATAATTGCTTGATAAATTAGTCTTGAGGTCAGGTATTGAGTTAGCCGTAACCACTGCACCCATATTAAGTGATGTGTTTTTGATAGCGTTTATCTGGTCTGCAAGTCCAAGATTAAAGCCCTCAAATGTAAAGTTACCAAGTTCACGCATTACCTTTGACGGCGAATTTATATTAAAGAATTGTTTTATAGCCCCAACCGCTTTTTCTCCCAACTCCTTAATCTTACTTGTAACACCGTTTATTTTATCCGCAATACCTGTTATAAGACCGTCTATCATTTCATGTCCCTTTTGTAAAAATTTATCCTTCAAGCCGCCAAGATAATTAAGTATTTCCGTAAACTTGTCTTTAACATTGTTGTATATTTCAACAACCTTATTTCTTACAACTGAGAATATGTTGTTCCAGATATTAGAAACAGTGTTGAATATACTGCTTAACACGCCCGAAATTGCATTATATATACTGTTCCATATGCTCGACACTGCACCCCATATTGAGGACAACACACCTGAAACAGCAGTATATATAATATTCCATATACTTGTTATAATGTTCCATATAGAGATTAGTACACCCGAAACGGCGTTATATATTACGTTCCACACATTACTTATTACGTGGAATATACCCTGCATTATGGTTGAAATTATTGTCCATATCACAGTGAATATCGTGCTTATTAAATTCCATATAGCCATAACTATCGGAGAAATAGTGTTCCATATTGCTCCCCAAAATGTAGAAACAACAGTATACATACTGTTCCAAATACTGACAAAGAAATTTTTTATCGTTGTAAATATCGAAACTATGCTATTCCACAAACCTGTTGCACCGGAAACAATCTTATCCCAAATTCCTTTGAAGAAATCTGTAACATTGCCCCAAGCACTTTTAACACCTTCCCAACAAGCACTCGCCGCATCTTTTATTTCGTTCCAATGTTCGACGACTAAAACTATCCCAGCCACTAATAAGGCTATAACCGCTATAATAGCCAAAACAATCCAAATGACCGGATTGGCATATGAAGCAATATTAAAAGCCCACATAGCTACAGTCATTGCACCAATAGCAACAGAAAGCCCAATAAAAGCCGCCTTAACTATATCTTGATGGTCTAATACCCACGTTATGACGTTCATAATTACATCACTGACTGTCGCCATTGCTTCGGCTATTTTACCTATGTATTCTTCCAGCCTTCCATTATTTGCAAGTTCGTTTATTTTTTCAAGAACTGGCTGAAATGCTTGCATAGCTCTATTTTTAAAATTTGTCCACAACTGGCTAAATGTTAATGGCATACTAGCAAATTTAGCGTTTGTTTCATCAGCACACTCTAATAGTGCATTTTTTACCGTTTCAGCTGTTATTTGTCCTTCTGCTGCCATATCTCTGATTCGTCCTATTGGCACACCCATATAATTCGCTATACTTTGAATCAATGTGGGCGCTTGCTCAAATATACTGCGTAGTTCATCGCCCCTAAGAACTCCAGATGATAGTGCCTGTGTTAACTGCAATGTTGCATTTTTTGTTTCCTCCGCACTCGCACCGGATATAACGAATTGTTTATTCACTTGTTCAGCAAAATCAACGATTTGTGCAGTGTTTTCAAACGCATCTTTTGCATTTAAGCCAAGTTTAGACACCAGGTCAGCCGTATCTTGATATGAACCTCTGGACTTTTGGGCAGAATCAAAAATTCTATCTTGTAATTCTTTAGTGCTTTGAAGTCCATCATTCATTAAATCAAGCCGAGCCTTTGTTTGAGACATGGTATCAGATAATCCGATGATTTGTTTTACTCCCATAACAGAGCCTACAGCCGCCGCTACTTTTCCTAGCACACCAACCAAACTATTACCGGAAGAGGAACTTTCTTTCATTGATGTTGCAAGCTGTTTAAATTTTGATACACCTGTAGTAGTTGCGCTTACAATTTTACTTTTTACGTTTGTTAGGCTTGTCACAAGACCTCTTAATCCTTGAGTAGATTGCGTTGTGGCTGTAGAAAATCTTTTAGTTGAGTTTACAGCTGAATTCATTGAGCTTGAAACTCTGGATATATTAGCTGATGATTGACCAATAGTCTTAACAGCATTTCCGGCAGATGTTGACGCTGTATTCAACTTTTTAGCGCCCTTTTCTGCTCCGCTCAATACTGTTTTTACGTTTGATAGTTCAGAACGTGCAGCTGCAATTGACTTTGTATCTACAAGATTTCCAGGTATATTCTGCATTCTCTCGAAACTGGAAATTAAGATATTCATTGCATTATACATTGATTTAATAGGTGCGGTAACTTTATCCTGTATTTCTATTGCTGTTTTCAGTGATTCCCCTATAATAACCACCCCCTATTTCTTTTTACTGTTCTTTTTATTAATCTTTTTTATCTCCTCCTGATTTATCTCAATACACGCCGCAATGAAAGCCTGTTCTTTTCGGGACAAATTTAAATATTCTCTAGGTAAAAGGTGGAGTTCATGCAGACAGTAATAAGCATAGTTACTGTCTGCGTCTCCACCTTTTATTAGTTTTTTGCTTCTTTTACCTCATCTTCAAATATTTCATTAAAATCGTTTACATCTAATAATTTGTTAGAAAGGGCTGTGTACTCTCCGCTTGTTAACATATTCCCTAAAACATCTTCTGCACAAGAAACACCATAAGCGTCCTGTATGTCAATCTCGTTCAAATCCGGCTTAACAACACATTTTGCCATCATCTTCTTCGTGTATAATGCAGCATCTAAATCAAGACTTGACACCCCTCTTCTGCCGGAAGCTTTTTTTATCATACACTCGGTTTGCAGCAATTCGCTTTCTTTTGCCGAAAGTGCTCTAAGTTCCCATTCTAAAGGATTGCCGTCATCATCAACGAATCTGTTGCTTACCACAAATTTTATATTTTCAATTTTCTTAGGATTCAAAAACCCTTTTAATGTTCCCATATTTTATACCTCCTATATATTAATCGTTTATTATAAATCCCGGTAAGTGAGTGAAATTATGGACAATTTCAAAGTCCTCAAATGTGAAGTCCATATCTTCATCAAGATACCCACCGTCAGCGTCAAATTTTGCTAAAATACCGCCGTCTATATTACAGTCTTTAAGTATTACTATTTGATACCCAGCGTCTGATGTTGGGTCACAATTTTCAATTGCTATGTCAAAATAAATATCTTTTCCAGTATCCTTATACTCAGCCATCATTTCCCTAAAAATTGACGCGTTATAATGAAATGTTGCTGACCCTGTTCCCTTCCAACCTGTAGATTTATTCCCCTTACCTGTTTTACCGAGTATTGGAATTTCTTCTTTTGTTTTTTCAAAATTGGCTTCAAGATTAATCGCCTGCATAAAGTTATAACGCTTAGTGCCATTAGTTATTGTACACTTTCCTAAATTAGCTTGCAGACTGTCCTTAGCTTTCATCACTACATTGTTTGCTATATTGTAGTCTTTTTCATAATCCATTTATTTTCCCTCCTTACGAAACGTAAACAGTCATATATAGCTGTCTCATGGCTTCAATTGTTGTAATTGTATCAGTAACAATTACAGACCCTTTTTTATCTCCTGCCTCAACTGTAATATCAGAAGATGTAAAGTTTTCTATTGCTCTTAAATCCCTCAAACCCTCGTGTATTTTTACAATGTCATTTTTTAGTGAGGCTCTGCCCATATTGTCATTTGGCGATATTCCTAAATATCTTGTGTTGAAAAGAACAGCTATGTCATTAGATATTTGGTCTGTTACCCGTATAGTTTGATTACGTTTGAAATCTTCCGATTTACCATCGGTTACAGTTACAAGACTGTTAATATCATCAAGCACACGTATCTCGCTTCCAACTCTATGAAACGCCAAAAATCCCGACTGAATAAAGTTGGATAGCTCTGTCTGTGTATAATTTGTGCCAACGGTATATTCCCCATCATATTCAACATTTGTTAGAGACCCATTTACACGGCATGCTGCTTCTGCTCCACCTGTCCAATAAACTAATTCATATGCAGCTTCCGAGCCATCAGTGACCTTGTTAGGCACTCTGATACAGCCCTCATAATCTGCTGGAATTTCGTTTTCGGGGTCATGTATAACAACCTGGAATTTAATACCGTTTTCATCTCTTAACCGCTTCACATAGTTGACAAACAATTTTTTATCTGTTGTCTGTGTCAATGTGCAAATAAGAATATTAAACGAATAAGATTCTAACGAATCCAAAGCATTTTGTATTGTAGTTCCTGATGAGGTCCCTTTAGTGCCGCCGGATAAAGAACTCCCGGCTGTTACAGTTGGAACAACATTCTTTTTAAAATTAACATAATCATTATCAACAAGTCCGTTGTTTTCTGTGCTTGCTGATGTAATTTTTTCTATTTCTTGAACATCAACAACCGTACTGTTAAAAATTGTTGAAACAATAAAACGGTTTTCATCATCTACCGATTCTTCAATTTTTATTTTATATTGGTTCCCAGCTTCACCCGGATATTTAGCGGTTGCATATGTGTTTGTTGCTTTCTTACCGCCTTCGCAAATATTATAAAAATACACAGTGTTCGCCCTGCAAAATATCTCTCGTATATTTTTCATATTCTCTGAGGTGTACTCATAGCCAAAAAATTTTACAGAATTTTTTTGAAAGTCCGCAGCTGTTACCTCAAAAACTCCATCAGGAGAATAATCAAGCTCCATTGGTACAGCTACATAACCCCTATCAGACAAAGCAGCTGTCGCATTGCCAGTTGATATTACGTTGATATACGACCCCGGCAAGACTTTGTTCATTGTTGTGAAAGTGCCTCCACCTAGCATTATTTTTTACCTCCGTTCATATATTTTTTTATTTCATTTTCAACCTCCGAAATTGTATAGTATTTCTTCTCATCTAATAAGACATTAAGCAAATCACGCCTATTTTTGTATTTTGCAGACTGCAAAATAGTGGATTTATTATATCTGTCTTTTACTTCCGTTTCCTCCGGCTTTTTAATCGCCATATTCCATACCTCCATTAATTTCTAAATTATTCATATATTCATTATCGGTCTTAACAATTTTCATCGGCACGTCATAATCGACAAAAACATGCAGCACGTCCTCAACAATCTGAGAGTTGATATTAGACCCATACAAATAACTCTTATCCTGTACTTGAATAAATGTAAGGTTTATCATCAACTTGTCTGCAATCTCTAACATCTCAGACCGACTGCCTGATTTTCCGGGAAAGAAATGTATATCAAATGACTGTTCGTGATTATATCTCAAACCTAGTGAAACCCTGTTTCTGACAGATAAATTGACAATATAAAAACAGGGCTTTTTCAAGTCCTGTTTTATTTCCTCAGTATATATTTTATAATTTTCTCCAAACAAGCTATAAAGCTTATTTGATATTCCTGCAATTGTCTCATTAGTCAAATAATTCACCCAATTTCTGCAATAACCGCTTTTCTAATAATTGTGGGACAATCCTTTCTATTTCTTTTTCAGCATTTGTCAACATGAACCGCCCGGTTACCCAGCCTTTATGATTGGTTGTCCTGTGTCCATATTCGACATACATAGCATAATCAGCTGTATTGTACACAACCGAACACCAAACATTACCGTTCTTTCTAGCAGCTTCCATTTTCCACGAGCGTTTTAAATGTCCTGTATCCACAGGCGTGTTTTGTTTTGTCATACGTAACAATCGTGCGGCAATTTCATTACAACATTCTTCTGCTAATCTGTCATATTCTGTATTTGTTAATTTACCTAGATTATTCCTAAAAACTTTTAAATCATTAAAATTACAGCGTATCATTAAGACCAATCCTCCACCAGAGATAAAATAATTTCCTGATGGCTGCCGTATACTGCTGGTTTTCCGCTTTTTTCATATGTATTTGTTGCGCCGTTCTGAGTTATAACAAGTGTTGTTCCTTCCGTCACATTAACGTCCGGCGAACAAAATAGTTTTATCTCTTGTACCGCCTTATATGCGCCGTCTTGTTCCGATACAGTTGATATAGTTTTATATGATATACGGCACGGCAGGTTTTCAGCAACGGCTTCTTTTATTTGTTCAGTGATTTTAGTATCTTCATTTTGTTTATTAACACTCTCATACAATGTCATGCGGCCTGTGTAAGTCTTTTCTATTGCCGCTCTAACCATATCCGCTACCATACTAAACACCTATACTTTCTAAAATAAGCTTTGTCAATTTTACACATCTGCTTTACTGTTTCATCAAACTTTTGTTCCGGCGTGCTACTCTCATTTAATGCAAATGTTACAGCCGTGTCGCCTACATTTATACTTTTTACAGCCGATTCAAAACTAAAGTTATCACCTAACAAATTGAACGCTTTCGCGTTCTTCAAATATTCACCGCAAATTATATTTACAGCTACACTTTCTGCATCCTCCGGTATACGCTTTGTGTGACATATATTAAGTATCTTAGATGTTACCAATTCAACAGCTTGTTCCAGTAGTCCCGTATTAATTTCCGAAACACCAAAACAGTTTAGCATTTCTGCCGCGCTCGTATAAATATCCATATCAACCTCTCCTAAATCTTATGTTTAAACTCCACTATTCTAATTTTCTTAGCTTCGAAAACCGGTTTCCAGTTCTCAGCTTTTGCTACTTCTGCTCTTGACGGTCCCTCAGTTTTGGCAACATCGGCATTAGTCCACGAGATTCCACGAGGATGTAATATATATGTCTTACGGTTAATAAGATAATCAACACCTGAACCTTTACGCTTTGCTCTATCCGTCTCCGTTGAAACAAAACCCACCGGACTTCCATTGCCCAGCGCTATAGCGCCATCGCCAAACAAATATGTCGAGAATACCATATTTGCGCCGCTGCCTGTATACGGACAGCCATCATCTATAATAATTCTCTTACCCATATATGTATTAAATGGTGACGCGTCAGACGGTCTTTGTGTTTCGATTAAATCTTGTTTTCTGAGAGCTGATTCAACAGCGCTGTGCATTGCTATCGCTGTGAGCTGAGACTTAGCATCTCCTAACAACTGCTGGGCGTCAATAAACGCTGCGCCCGACCACTTTGCAGCCGCTCCTGACCCTCCTGAAATATCCAAAATATTACTTGACAGTCTTGTCTCTGCGGCTGTAGCATTCTCTCCTGTCGTTGCCGTTGTGGTACCGAATATGCCCTTTAATACTGCAATAAGCTCTTTTTGCATATCTCGTGACCAAAATCCTGCAACGAGTGCTCCTATTGCCGCCATCGGGTCTGACCCCGACATCGCAGCTGACAGGTCGGTTGCGCTCCACATCTTCGCTCGTCTCAGTATCACCGATATATCTTTATTTGATGTAATTTTTTCATCTGTTAAATCTTCGCCTTCAATAATTTGTTCTGATTCTCCGTTTAAGTCCTCGTAAAAAGGCATTTGCACCATTGGTGCCGCCTGTGACGCAAGTGTGTTATACTCCGTATTGTTCTTTATTATTCCGCTTTGCACCAGTTCCGAAAGCTCCATTGTTTTTTCAATAACATATGGATTAAACAGCTCCGGCACTATTATATCTGTTAATGTTGTTCCTGGCATAATAAATCATCCTTTCAATTTTAAATTTTTGTTCCCGCCTCAGCCGCTAAAGCCTTGGCTTTTTCCGGGTCATCTTTAAGCAATTGGCCCTGTTCTGTCAAATTGAATGTGTCTTTTGCAAATGGATTAATTGACTTTGTTTTTCCGCTTCTAGGGGTATAATCAACCTGAACTTCATTAGTTTTAAAGAGAAACTTTTTACTTTCCTGCATAGCTGTCAGCTGTTCATCCACTCCTGACACCTTGCCGTCTTCATCAACTGTTATCTTATCCATATCAAACAACTTTGCAACAATATCAATGTCCTGGGCTTTATCGGCTATTGCAGTTTTAATTGCAGTTTCTTTTATAAACTTTTCTATCTGTTTTTTGTGTTCCTGTTCAGATTCATCAAACTTACTTTTCCAATCATCAGCAGCTTGTTTGATTTTATCAATATCCATACTTTTAAAGTTTTCAATCTGTTTGTTGGCTTCTTTAAGCTGAACCTTAATATTGTCATAATCGGCATACTTGTTTTTTATAGCTTCAACATCCTTGCCGTTTTCATCCATAATTTTGTCAATTATTTCTTCAGACAACTCCAAGCTTTTTAGATATTCCCTTTTCATATGATTCCTTTCTCGCTACGCTGATTTACGTCAGTTGCTTTGACCTGCGCTCGTAGTTTTACGTCATTGCGGACAAATTTTGTATATAAAAATAACGCCTGCGATATTACAGACGTTAATTAATTATTTTTGCAAATTCATGATTGTAAATTGACAAACACCATCTTTATATGCGGCGCAGTCTGTTTCACATTCGCATAATGTCTCTGTAGACACTGTTGTAAAAACATCTCTTTCAAGCTGTCCATCTTCGTTATATTCATAGCGTTGCTCTGTATATTCTTTTCTATTGCACTTGTGCGGACATTTCATTTTAATCACTCCTTTCAGGCATAATAAAAGCGCCCTATAAAGGACGCTCGTGTTAATTTTCTAATACATTACATCGTCATCAAGGGTCAAATAGCCCAGTTCATAAACGTCTTTATTTTCTTTAAGACAGTGTTTGATGATTTTCTCTATATTATCCGTTGACAACACCGCCAGCGGGTATATATCACCGAAAGCATCATAGTATTTGTCTAGCAAAACTCCAAACTCTTCTTGTACGCCCATCTATTCCACCTCTTTCAAAATTTCTAACATAGCCTTATAACTATTTGGCAGGTACATCTTTATATATTCTAAGGTCTCTCCACCACAAACCTCGGCGCTCATAATGTTAGCCCACATCTCTGATGCTGCCTCATACTGTCTGCATATCGCTTTGACTTTATTTTGATTACTCACGTCAAATCCCATGTTTGCGTATAACTGTTTAAGTTGTTTCCTCTTGGTGCCCCTAACCATTTTGTCATAGCTTTCGATAGCTGCATATCGTCTGTTGTAATATGTCTCGCCATGACCCCAGTTTATTCTAGACCTTGGGAAAAGTCCATCTATCGCATCCTGGACGCCGTGACTTGAATCGTGATATTTCAAATCATTTCGAACATCGCTATTAATAATCGAACGAATATGTTCCTTGTCTTTTCTAACAGCCGTTAAAAACTCGTCGCTTTGACTTGCAATATTAGTGAAATAATTTTTAAACCCAGTGATTTCACGCAAGTTTTCCATTTCATTAAAACTCAATTTGTCAACAACCAGGCTCTTGTCAAAATAATGCCCATATTCGTGAGCAAGAGTGCTGTATTTGTTGCCATTGTTTTCAGAATACTTAAAGCTTATAGAATTAGCGGTTGGGTCATATTGCGACACACGGCTTGGTTGCAACTTTATTCCATCTACACCATCGCCGTATTTTGAGTATAGCTTTGTAATATCTTGATTTTCGTGATTATTTATAATATCTAGATACTCATTATAATCTTCTTTTGCCATCCCCGACTTCTTGAGTTTTTCTAAATTATAAATGACCTCTTTGTTAGCTTTTATTATATCATCTTTAATACCTTTTGTAAACCTTTCGTCAACATATTTAGATTTCCACTCGGGATACTTCATGTCGGCCGGAACAGTATAATATTTACCGTTTTCATCTCTCGCTGCTCGTGTCTCATCTTGTGTAAATTCGTCATCAAAATAAGGCACAGATGTACACCGGCAACGGCAATGAAATGGCGGTGAATTCATCCCGACCACCATGTCAGATGTTTCAAACACTCTCCCATCCATGTCTTGACACACACCGCACGTTACATTGTCAAGAGTTCCATTTATCTCATATCTGTTCACCCCTAATTCATTATATGCTTGCTTTGTCCCCGCTTCTCGAAAAAATGCACTCTCCGTTAAGGCTAAATTCTCAGCCTGTCTCTTTGTGACATCAAATTCTTTTCTTATTTTAGCAACTAACTCATTAGGATTGTCCCCGCGAATAAAAGCGTAGGCCAAGTCATTTTGAAGTTTTGAAATCAATTCCGGTCTGTGCTTTCCCCATATCCGCTCTGAAAATGTCTTATTATCAGCAGTCCACGGTTTGCTTATAATCTTTGCTATTGTTTTTTCGTCCAAAATGGAAAATGAACTTCCAACAACACCAAATTTTTGAAATTCATACATTGAACGATAATAGCTGTCTGTATACGTACTCTCTATCAGTCTTGACAATCCGTCAACTTCCCTACCGGAAACGCATTCTACCTGATGCTGCATCTGCACTTTCATGGCTTCGAGCCGGCTTATATGTACTTTGGCGCTTGCATTTTCAAGTTGTTTGCTCCATTGGTTTGATATTTTGTTTTCTTCACCGTGCTTTATGTAATCTTCAATACTCCACTTAAACTCATCCAGTTCATCCCTGTTTAGCAATTTTTTAGCTTCTTGATATGATATTTGGTTATTTACCGCTATTCGCTGATACCATTTTGATATTTCAGTCTCACAATTGTAGGAGGCCTGTTTATATATTTTTTCTAAATCATAAAAATACTGAGTTGCCTTTTTGTGTTCTGCCTGCTCCAAAAGTTCAAGACGTTTTCTCCAATATTCACTATTCTGTTTCATCGGTTTTCACCCTTGTAAACATATCAGCTTCATCTTTGTTTACCTCTTCAAGTTCCTCTTCCTTAATGCGCTGCAGTTCACGTTCTATATTTTTAACCCATGGATGATTTTCAGCAATTGTTCGTTTCGAGATTAACCCAACCGAATTTTTAGCAATTTCACAAAGTTCGCTGTCTGTCCTTACTTTAGTTCTCGTCCACGTTTGGATAATTTTATCTACCGCCAGCCCATAATAATTACATATTGCATTAATTAATTCCGAAAATCCCATTTTGAACTCTGCCTCGGTTGCTCCTGCTTTAAGCTCAAGCAATGAATACAAATATCCAAGGGCAATACCTGAACTATTACCAAAATTCTGTGGGTCGGGGTCAATCCCCATGCCCTGCTCAAAAATTGATTTTCTAGTCATCTCAAGCATTATCTTACGGGCTTCGACAGGTATATCTATTGTAAGCGTCTGTAAATCGCCTTTGGCTTGTCCGTCTTCTTCAGCTGCGTCCACTTTTATAGTCTTAAACATTTTAAGTTCCGAGAGAAATTTTTCTAAAGATTCCCCTTCATACCCCGACAAAACAAAAATGACCTCTTGTATATCCTCAAGGTCGTTCAAAAATCCACTATAAACTTTATCATATGTATCTATTTGGTCCTTATTTAAATCTAAATCTCTAGTATGCTCACTGTTATTAAAAAATGGAATAAACGGAATTCGCCCAAATGGATTAGGCACACTCGCCACAAAAGCCGATTGCTGAATATCAACATTATAACAATTATAGCACTCATATTCTTTTAATGTGTCTATGTCTCCATGTTCAGCTCTATATGAATATATCATATCATCCGTATAATATTCATACACCTCATATGTTTTACCATCATCTTCAAGTTCTTTATATACTCTAAGCACAGCTTTCAATTTATCTTCAACCGTTGTGTCCCATATAGGTATAACCTGTTTTGAATCCACAATTGTATATTTAAAGCCCTCGGTATCGCTCCAATAATATATCCACGCAACTCCACTATTTGAGGCCATATTACACAGTTTAATACACACCTTTTCAAATTTATTCCCAAGTGTATTATAAATAACTGTATTTGCGTAATCGTCCGAAACGTCAAATAGGGGTTGTGCTGTAAACATGTACGAGGATTTTTGGTCAATCAGCAGACGATGAAAATTGCTTGCTATCCTATTATCCGCATTTCGCAGTGGCCTATCCTGACACTCATTTTTTCTTTCTCTATCCTTAAATTTTATATCGTTTTCCCTGTTATAATATCTTTCGCTTTGCTCGGCCATCATTATGAAATCCTTATGACCCGGCTCGTACTTTTTAATTAATTTCTTAACTACATCAATATCCAATTATATCACCTCAATACTGATATTCCAGATTTTCTTTGTCTTGTACGCTCTGCAACTCCTGTTGTCGCATCCGGTGCATCATCATGCTTATTTTTACCTTCTTTTTGATAACTCATCATAGCCTCATAATATTCGGGCCACCTATCACGCCAATTTACGGGATAATATATATGTTCCATTACCCATGTACTATTTGATAATATACGCGCCTTTTTGTTTTTACTCTGATGATACCATTTTACTATCGTATGATTCGTGAATAACTCGCTTTCCATAATACGTTTTACACTTCTAGCAAAGCCGCGACCGCCGTTATTGCTCTCAATAGTAGCTTTATTCACGTCAAACTCAACAAGCCGTTTAGCTGTTTCTTTTTCCGTTATTTCCATGCTGTCTTTGGTGTAGTATACATCAAGTATATACGCTTCGCTGTTATAAACTCCGTATATTATATTACACAGATAATCGCTTCCTTCGTCAGCTGTATCACAATACGACCTAATCTCTGTAAACAACGAATTGCCACTTCCGTCAGACGGTATGTACTCATAAGTTTTGAAATGTGTGTACAAACGTCCTTTTTGGTCAATGGGTATTTGCTGATAATTTGCTGACGCAATATCGGCTCCCATAGCCTTGACTTTCATATCATAGCTTTTGCGCGATAATATTTCTTCGCAAATCATAGAACCGTCATCCTGTAGCGCTTTCATAGTTATAACTTTGCATTTTATATTTTCAGACTTGAAATATTTTATCGCTCTGCCTGCTAAATCTCCGGTTGCCCATCTCGTCATGATTATAAGGATTTTTCCGCCCTCTTCAAGACGGGATAGCATTGTATTTACAAACCAATCCCAATGTTTTTCAAGAATAGTTTCGTTGTACGCTTCTTCTGCTGATTTAATTAAATCGTCAATAATCATCCACGTACATCCAAAACCCGTTGCAGTTCCACTTGGAGAAGTGGCAAGATAATTATTATAGCCATCTGTCAGGCTCCATAAATTCATTGAACCGTCACCGCGCTTTATTTGAACTCCCGGAAATATATCAGAATAAATTATTTTGTCATTATCCGCTTTTTCCTCTTGTATCGCGTTTCTAACATTTTTTGAAAATGTAGTAGACAATGTTTCGTTGTATGAACCGGTCATAATTTTCTCGTTATGATTGCGTCCCAAAAGCCACTCAACAAACAAGCCGGCAGTCCTTGACTTGCCGTGCCGCGGAGGTAAATTAACAATCATTATCTGTTCATCACTCTCACAAAATCTTTGAAATTCATTACAAAGATTTATTAGATAATTTCTGTTAATTTTGTAAAATTCAGGAGCTAATAAATGGCAAAAATAAAAGAATTCACGCCGAGCAAGCTCTATCTTAGCACCAAGTTTAATATGTTCTTTATCCATCATCAACCAACTTCTTTAATTCATCTATTGTAAGTTCAGCGTATGGATTTTTAAACTCCATTTTACCACTTAATTCAACTCCCTGTTTTTGGTAAAACTCGTCCTTGCATTTTCGTTCAAGATAATATTTCGATTCACTCAAATCGCCATGTTCAATTTTTTCAGCTAAATTTATTTTTGCTCTTCTTTGGAGTGCTGTTTGTGCGCGCTTCATTTTGTCGGAAAAATCCTTATTTTTATTTAGATATTCATAATAGGTATCTCTATGTATTTCTGCATAATCACAAGCTTCGCAGACATTAAAGCCTTTCATAAAAGCCCACTCAAGTTTTCCGACAACAATATCATTCATTTTTTTCGGTCTTGCCATAATCATCACCCCCTAATTTTCGTTCACATCACAGCCGCCCGCCCCTCAGCAAATTTTATGATGTACAATTCCCACAATGGCCAAAACTAAAAGAGCCGTCCTAAGAAGGAAAACGGCTCTTAAACAAAAAATATATAAAAGGAGAAATTACTTTGCATACCTTTCATAATACAATTATAACATGTGATTTTCGGCATTTTCGGCAACTTTTATATTTTTTAAATATTTATTATGCTTCCGCCTCGGATAACTTTCGTCTGTCTCATTCATTCTAAAAGCAATCTTTTGGAATGTCCACCCTTCAATATATCGATATCTAAAAATTCGCCTGATTTCGCTGTCAGCAATGTTGTTAATAAATTCATTCAACTTGCGATATTCAGTTTTTAATAGCTGTAATTCTTTTCTTAACAATTCACGTGTACGGTCGCACTCAGCTGTTTCCACTTTCATGTTATGTTTTATGTACGGGAATTCCCTGTCTGACCCCTGCACAATGTCAGAACTTTCAAGCATTTGTATCTGTTCGGCCAATTCTTCAATTTCTGCTTTTATACTTTTGTACTGCCTTAATCTTTCAGCTGTCATAAGATTTATCACATCCAGTTTGATAATAATTCTTTGTCTGTTAAATTACTTTTTTATCCATATAGTTTCAGTCCTTTTCCATAGCGCACAAAAACGCAATATTGCAAGCCAAATGCCACAAATGCGGCAATTCGCTTTCTTCATCTACGCCCAAAGGGTCATTTATGTATGACACAAAGTGCCTGAAAGCCGCGTCTCTATATCTTTGCGGCTCAACATCTTTCCAGCTGTCACTATCTCCATACTTTTTTACTCCGTATTCTCTTACCCTGGCAACCGCTGTGATTATTTCTGTCGGGCACAAGGTAAGTTTCGGCTTTCCTTCGTCATATTTCACTTGACTTCTCCTTCGTTATAGATTTATTTCCCAATAAGTTCTACATCACTTAGTTGCACATGAATAACACAATTTGCATTCTCGTCATATAGTTCTCCGTCATATTCGATTCTATCTGCATGAATATTTTTAAAACACCTACTGGCATAAAAGACATAGTTTTTATTTTTATAACGAACTATACTTTGCTGCATAATTGCTTGTTTAACTTGTTTTAACTCCATCTTACAAATCCTCTATCCTGATATATATTCCGGGCTTTTCAGCCCAAAATTTTTCAACAATCTCACTTGCCACCAAATTATCATCTACCCAATACCCCAGCTTTGTCATTACATCCTTGAGTAACTTCTGTAAATTNCGCTTTATTATGTATAAAATCAATGTGTTCGGGTAACTCACCGCTTATGTTATTTTTGTTGTCAAACATGACTTCGCTGAAAATTATTTTTGAAGCCGGTAAATTATGAATACGCTCAAGTATGATGCTTGCTGTGCTATCCTTTCCACCGCTCCATGAATGAATTGTTATAATCTTATTTCACCTCCACATTAAAAGTTACACTGTTTTGCGTACAGGTCTCTTTATTTTTCTCATTCTCATTTTATCTCACTCCTATACCAATTTTAATATTTCTTTGATTTTTTTCTTCTATCGTTTTAGATGTTCTGCTACACTCTTCGTCAGCAAAATCCCATCGCCGATTATCCGACCTTATTACGACCTTACGTACATCGTCAGCTATGGGTTGTTCTTCAGCTGTGTCCTCTGCGCAATTAAAAAATGCCAAAAGTATCATCGTAAGCGGCACTGCGTAAAATATGGGATACCACTCAAGCGACCTAACCATAACTAACAATACAGCGCCGACCACCGCGGCTGATATACGTATAATCCAGTTATACATTTGACTTCACCTCCTTATATACTCCCAGTATCTCAAAACTGGCAGAACCATACATTTCATTAAATTGCTGTTTTGCCAGCTTTGCCGATACAGATTTTACAGTTATATATTTAGTTGCAGGCGCCCCGGTCTTTAGCCTATATTTAATCAAAAAATTATACATCCTCAATCACCTCTTTCTATATCAGGTCAAATTTAATTTTTTTAACTACCATTTAACATTTAATAGTTAGTTTTTTTATTCACTCAAGTTTTTTGCAAACGTCTCAGCCGAAATATATTTTTTACCACCCAAAAATGTGCGTTTTGCAAAATCATAACAAGTCCCTGTATAGTCCTGAACATCCTTAATACACAAAAGATGTCGTCTATCTCCGTATTTATCGCCAAGAAACTGTAAAACGCTTTCTAAGTTCTCCCTATATGCTGCCTTCTCCCTCGGCATTTTGCTCACCTTCTTTCTATACTTTATTTTGCAACTTTGTTAAATACGTATTGAATATTACCAAAATTTGATTATGTATTATATTCTGACACATCATGTATCACTATTTCTTCAAAAGGTCTTAGATGTATTGAAATAGTAAAAGCTTAATTTTCGAACGTCACTTCAATAAATAGTTGGTCGTTGGGGTGACGTTCTTTTATTTTTTCAACTAAATCAAGAATTGTTTTCAACTCGTCGTTCCAATCGGTTAAAACTCTAAACTTTAATTTGAGCGTCATTTTCCTCACCTCCTACCCTGATATTTCAGCTTCCCACTGCTCCAAAGTTTCATATACTATTTGCATTACCGCCTTCGCCTGTGGCGTAGTATTGGCGCCATTGATGTAAGAGCTCAATTGCGGTGGTTGAAGATTTGTATAACCTTTTTTTCTTATTACCTTTAACAAGTCCACTTGCTTTTTTCCAAGGTTTAATAGTCTAAGTTTTACTGAATTTTCCATCTTTATTTCTCCTTTTCTGTGTTTTTTTCTCTTAACTGATTTTTTCTTTCTGCACGTTTTTTTCTAAAAAATAAAACTAAAGTAAGCCATGTAGTTATCCCTTCGGGTATTACCCAGAAACAGGTTGATACCAACAAACTTGAACATAACATTATTGCTACAATCACATTAATCATTCTTTTTTCACTCCTTTCAAAAAAAATTACAAACCTATTGCAAAAGCGAACCAAATATTGTATAATTAAATTGTCGATTAAAATATATAAATTTAGCCGCTTTCATAGCAGGCATGTTTTTATTTGCTTAATTTATTTATTAAGTTGATATTATTATAGTGCACTAAAGAGCACTTGTCAATAACTTTTGTGCACTAAAGAGCACTTTTGGCATATTGCATAAAAATGTGGAGGTGGTTTTGTGTTTTTTAACCAATTAGAAAAACGCTGTAAACAATGTCAAATAAAATTAACACCTTTGGTCTTGAGTATCGGAATAAGCAAAGGAAACATTTCTAAATGGCGCAATGGAACTATCCCTACTGGAGACATTTTGATAAAACTTGCGGATGCGCTTGACTGTTCTGTTGACTACCTCCTCGGACGTACCGATGTTATCGAAGTTAATACAAAAGAAAAACCTTTATCTATTGCAGAACAATTTAGAGAATTAGATACATCACAGGTGGCCGCTTATGGCGAAAATGAATTTATAAATGATAAGGAGAATTAGTGAGATGTCAGTTAATGACTCTTTTGATACATTAATAAAATGCCAAAAAATTGTATCAATTCAAGAAAATTTATTAAAATCGAAAATACGCAATATTGATAATGCATTGAGCTATATTACTGGAGTTAAAACTAAACTAACACCATTTAGCGAAAGTCCTTTTACAACGGATATGTCATTTAAAACTGAGTTAGAGAAATCTTGTATTCCTAGGATAGAAATGATTAATAAAATAAAATCTAATAACGTTGTTTCAATTATATCAGAAACGACTCTTTCTTCTATTGCAAAGAAATTTCAAAACATGAACTATAAGCTAAGCAACAAGTTAAATACTATAAATTTTAATGACAGTATTACAAAAATGAATATTCAAAACATTACAGATATGTATTCATCATTACCAAGTTTAGATATATCAAATACTCTCTATTCTAAATTTGAAAATTCCATGAGTTCTGTATTTTCAAATTTGCCAGAACAAACAATAGAATCTTTTTTTGACGATATTATTTCAATGGAAAATAATTTTATTGATACTTTTGTTGAAGCAGAAACAAATGAAGATTATATAAAATGTGAAGAATCTGCGGAATCAAATACTGAATACACCATAAATGCTATAAGAAAACTGAGCAATAGTAATGACACTTCTGATGAAATTGTTTCACTTTTTAAAGAAGTAAAAGATGAATTAGTAAAAAGTAATTCATTAAAAGAACAAGAAATTAATGAATTAAAAAAAAGTAATTCTTTAAAAGAAGAAACAGAAAAAGAAAATGAAAAATATAACAAAATATCACTTTATATTGAGATAATTCCTATAATATTGAGCGTATTTTTTAGCGGTAATACCGTTGATTACATTGGCCTTCAACCCCCTCAAGATATATGTAATAGAATTCAAATAGAATCTCCCGTTGAAGAAACTATCAACGAACAACTCCAAAATATTGATTTTTCACAAACAAATGAATATAGTGAAGAAACTGTTACTGAACAATTTCAAAACATTGATTCTTCACAAACAGCGGCATATGGTGAAGAATCATCATTTGTCGATGATGAACAGTAATTTACATTTATTGCCACTTGAAATAAAAAACATATAGCATTATGATATCTTTATATGAAATTGATTTCAGGAGGTATCATAGTGTTTGCAAGATACAGTGCAGTAATTACTTTGTTAGAAAATAAAATAAACAAATTGCCAATTACTATAAATCTTATAGAAGACTTATTAAAAGCAAAAGGCTGGAGCATCTTAAAATATGATGTAAACAACGGCAAACAAATTGAATTGCTCAAACAATACAACATTTTTGCAATTGCAAAACGGACAAAAGCGTTCACTTATAAGCGTAAAACAGAAAAAATTATATTTATACGCTCCGGTTTGTCCGCTAATGAAAAACGCATGTTGCTAGCGCATGAACTGGGTCATATAGTGTTAGGGCATATGGCTGACAATAATGTGTTGGGATATAAGCCAGGTGGATTAATTGACGAAGGTCAGGAAGATGAAGCCAATGAATTTGCACTTGAATTTCTTGCCCCAATATGCGTTTTAACTAAAAAACATATAAATACGCCTCAGCTTGTATCAGCGACAACTTTATTGGACGATAAACGCAGCCGCCTGGTAGCTGATGAAGTGCAGCATCACAAAAAATATACAGAGTATGAAGAAAAATTATGTAATCAATTTAACGAAATAAAAGAAAAAAATATAAAAATCAGATATATTGTTGTGGCAATAATAACAGCGTTAATACTAGTAACTGCTACAATAACAGTTAACTATAAAAGTCAAGAAAATATAGAACAAACACAAGTAATACAAGAAGCGACGCCGACATCTGAACCTCAAATAATGGACATTGACGTAGTAGTTACAAAATCAGGCCAAAAATACCATACCTTAGAGTGTAAACATATAAAAGACAAACCTAACCTAATACATATGACAATCAATGAAGCCATACAAGCTGGCTATGAGCCTTGCGAAGATTGCAAACCTGATAGCTATTAGAATATAGTGTTGCGAATATAAAGCTCACATAATTCCCCGGGAGGTTCACACCACTTTTTTACAAAAATATATAACTCTTATATATTTTTGCTGTCGCACCCTACACGGGGCGCATTGATTGAAATAAATATATATAGATAAAAGGTGAATACAATGAAAAAACGAGCCGATGGAAGATATTGTAAACAAATACGGATTAACGGAAAAATTAAATCCTTTTACGGCAAATCTGAGCGAGAAATTAATAGAAAGATTTTAGCCTATCAAGACACCAAAGAAAAAGGAGAAATTTTTAAAACTGTTGCCGAGGAATGGCTTGACGAATATTTATTAAACACACCTTATACTACTTTTAAAAAATGCGGGAAAAGCGCATATTTATCGCTATTACAAGAGTTTGGGAATGAACGTATAAAAAATATTACATCCCATGACGTTGATATATTTTTGAAGCGGCTTGCCGCAAAAGATTACGCACAGAAGACAGTGGCAACATATAAAAGTATTTTTAATCAAATATTTAGATTTGCTATAGTTAATGGATATACTAATATAAATCCAGTTACATCAGTTTCATTGCCAAAGAATTTAAAAAAATCAATACGTAAAATGCCCGACACCAAAGAAATAGAAATCGTTAACACCTTACATGATGGATTTGGATTTTTGGCCTACTTTCTGTTATATACCGGACTTAGAATTAGTGAAACGCTTGCTTTGAATTACGAAGATATTGACAGAGAAAATAAAATTATAAATGTAAACAAAAAAATTATACATGACGGAAATAATCCAATATTAATAAATGAAACAAAAACAGAATCCGGAACAAGAACAGTTATACTTTTGGACAGAGTTGCAAAATATTTGCCGAACAAAAAACATGGCATAATTTTTTGCAATGAGCATGGAGATTATTTAACCAAAAAACAGCTTGCTTGTCGCTGGGACAAAATGCGCAAAGAAAACAATTTAACATTAACCGCTCATCAGTTGCGGCATGCTTATGCGACAATGCTATTCGAAGCTGGAATAGAAGCAAAAGACGCTCAAGAATTAATGGGGCACAAAGACATAAAATTAACTCAAGATATTTACACGCACATCAGAAAAGAACGTAAATCCGAAACAGCAAAAAAGTTAAATTCATTCAATTTTTAAAGTCAATTATCAGTCGGCATTCTAATATATACGGATATAACGTTGTTTGTTCCAGGTTCAAATCCTGTCACCTCGACCATTTATTAAAAGCTGTCGATTAAAATCGACAGCTTTTTATTCTTTACAAAGTAATAACCTTTTAAAATTACTGCATTTTGTGTTATTCACACAATAATTCATATAGTTTAATATCTTTGAAAATAAATCCTAATTTTAAAAATTCTATTTCCGGCTCAGATGTCGGAGCCAAAGGAACAGAAATTGCATTAATTTCACCTTTGGCTCGACTTAGAGGGATAATTACATCTGCGCCGTCCCAAATATATAGTTTAAAGATGTTTTCTATAAGATTAAATATTACAAATAAAAAATTTATTGTTTCCTATTATGTATTAAAGAAATAACTTGTTATATCTTATAACACTTTTTGAATATAAATTTATAATTATATCTCTGTATACTACTATATTTTAAATCACATTTTGTAAATTTAACAGAGCCAGTTATAACAATTTTTATAGTACCAGTTTATTTATTCTAAAAATTTAAATAATCAATTAACAAATATTTATTTATATAGAAATTATATTATATTTAGAAATTTTTTGTTCTCTCTTTTCATACAAAAGTCTTTTGTCTATATTAAAATTACATCATACTATGGCACAAAGCCATATACAGATAAAATAAATCCTCTAAGTTAATATTTTTAACATTGATAATAATAATCTAAATTTTTACCACTAACTCCATTTATTTTTAAATAGTTAAATTTATACCCGAAATAAAAATTTCAAAAACCACACAAAGTTTTTATATCACTTTATGTGGTTCTTAATTATAACATAATTTAATCCGTCAAATATTATCAGAAATAAATATAACTATTTTCTGTATCTGTAAAATCAATCTAACCGACTCTATACTTATAGTAATATATTGCAAACCTAAACTTTATACACATCTACACCAAATATAAAACCAGGCTCTTGTACTTGGTTAATTATAGATATTATATTTCTACTAACTCAGAATCTGTTACAGGAACAATATCATCCATCTCTTCAAATACAAATACTTTAAAAAAATCTATATTAGTATTTGATGTAAATTGAGTATTAATATTTGAATCTGTACTTTTTACTATCTGTATTGAAATTAACACACCTTTATTATCATAAGCCGCTACAACCACTGAGGAACCGGGTTCAATATTTGTGAGCTTGGTACTAAGCCAATATTCTCCATTTTCCAGCTTAATTTCTGTATCAGTATAAGAAACATTCGGCAGCGGTGTCGGTTTGTCGGTATGTATTGGTGATGGGCTTGGGGATTCAATATAATCATGCTTATGCGGCTGTTTTTCTTTGATCTCCTCGTCTGACGCGTCTTTAAATGAAAAAACTGCAAAATCTTCCTGATTATTTCCGGTATCAAAACCTACCCTGATTAAAGACTTCTGCTTTGATAAACCATATGAAGGCACAGTCTCATAAGCGTCAATTGACGAATCTCCATTCTTCTCCACCACACCAAGCAAATCTATAACCGCAGCTGTTGTTGCTTTGGCGTTAATATCCTCAGAATTTTTTGTAAGCGCCAATTTGAACATCTTGTTATCTATAACCATATCATCAAAATAAATATCAGCGTCAATCTTTATCCTGGCATTTATGGAGTTTAACTTACCTCCAATCAAATAAAAATGCTTCGGTTTTATAACAGAGTTTTCAGGCATAACAAATTTTTGCCATCCATCTCCAACTGTCGATGAATACTGCAAAGCATACCCTGAAATATCTACCGGAACATCTAGAGGATTATACAGCTGTACGCAGCTCCTATCCATAATTGCGTCAGTTTTACCGCCGTCTCCGAAAACTTGATAAATCACTATCGAATCTGAAATCAATTTTGCCGTTTCAGTCTTTTCAAAAATGGTCTCAACAGTCTCATCAACCGACATATCTAAGTTAACGCAGCTGTCATATACCTTTTGTCCATTTATTAAAAAATAACTAAATTTATATCCATTCTCTGCCACTGCATTGATTTCTATCGGGATATTCTTATAATATTGTGCGGAATAGTTTCCCGGATTTTTAATCTGCCATTTGTTATTGGAACAAAGTTCAATATTATTTACCTTTATATATCCTTTTGATAAATCTGAGATAAATAATGCGTTCACCATTTCATGTACGCCCCATGTTTCTTTCATCTCATTTCTTGCGGTGGTTTCCCTTGAATTGATTTGAGATTTTATACTGCTGCGGTTGTCATTTTTCATGCTAAGCGGGTATCTGCTTTTTTGCTCGGCAACCAAATGTGAAATATTATTATACATTTCATCCAATCTTAACGATAATATATCCTTATCAAAAATAGTGTTCATATAGTCATTATAACGCCTAATTGTCTCGTTTCTAAAATCATCGTTTTCCAAAAATGCCGCAAACAGCTGACTAAGCTTCCACCCCTTAGCTGAAGTCGACGGCTGGTCTTTGCCATATATTCGGTTTTCAAGGATATTATCAGTATTTAGCTTTCCGTTTGCCTCAAGAGTGTAGTCGTTATCAAGCATAGCAAACCGCCAGCGGTCGTCAAAATCATTTTGTGGATTGGTATTTTTCCAAATTACCACATTGTTCTGAGGCCAATCCCAATTTTTAAAATACACATTTGCAATCACATAGTCAATCATATTGGACGGATCAAAGTATTTACAAGCAGTCTCATAATTATCCGGAACCTTAAGATTGTTTTCCAAAATCCAATTATAATGCTCAAGATACTCATTAAGATATTGTTCTTCTCCCTCTTCTAGTGTGAGAATATCACGAACACCATCTTCAGATGACATTTTTAGCATAGCAACATCTTTATTGTCATTCAGCTTATAGTGATATCTAAAATATTGGTCATCATACCGCTCACGCAAATCATACATACCCCAAAATTCACCGTTAATAAATGCAACAGACGGACGATAACCCTGTGTATCAAAATCAAGAGGAGCACATATATCCTGGATAAACGCATCCTGGATAAATTTCTTATCCCAATCATTTCCGCCGTTTCTTAGCATAAGACGCTTATACTTTGTTATTATACCACCCTTAAAATCAGTAACAGTTCCATCAAATAAATCGCTTTCAAAAGTTTTCAGACCACCGCTCTGATATTCAGGATTCTCACGGGCATAAACACGAAACGATTTTTGCTGATAATTTCTTGACGCGCCGCCATGAATACGGATACCCGCCGGCTGGGCTATTTGACAACTTCCGTCAGAATCAAACACTTCAACAAAAGCGCTCCGCTCATAAAGTTCTCCTGATTCTAAATAATTGGGCGACATATATATTCCATTTTGCTTTGAAAACAAATTATCACGTTCAGTAGTAATAGAAATAACTTTTACTCCATATCTAGTCAAAATATCGTCACTAACAAAATAAGAGTTTACGAATATAGGAGTTTTAGATTCGGCATTTACAGCTCTGGCCTTTATAACGGTTCCTTTAAAAACTAGACCGTTTGGCGCTTTAAAGCTGGTTGAAACACCGGAAATTTCAGATAAATCATTGGGCTGTGAAGTACGGTTCTCTATAGTGATGCTTCCATTGTAAAGAACTGAATTTTCGGTTGGGTCGCTTCCGTCGGTCGTATAATAAATTTGTGCATTTTCAAGGTCAGTAGAAAGTGTTAAAGAAAAAGGTTTCTGATACAAACCGCCGTTTACAGAAAAAAACACTGAACAATTTTGATTAATAATACCCTCAGCAAATACAACAGAAGCCGAACATACCAAAATCACCGTCACGAATAAAAGCATTGTTAGTTTGCATATTTTTTTATTCATACTCTCACCCCAATAGTATATATTTACTAAAATTATACCATGAATAAATATGAAATGCAATGGATATACAATAAAATCTGTTAAAAACTCCGACAACTATATATTGACGTCAAATTGCTCATGTTGACTCTTTAAAGATTACTGTTTTTTATTTTAATAATCTAATTCATTTCTCAAATATCAAATAAAAATAATATATAAAAACTAAATATATTTAATAAAGACTTTCCTCATTAAAATAACCTTATCAATTATCTCATTCATTAATTCAGAATAATTTTCGTGGTTATCAAAATTTAATCCATATATTAAGTATTTAATTCTTGAAGCTTTTCTATTATTCAACCTTTGCCAATCTAAAGATAATCCAAGCTCACTTTCAATCTCAGTTTTATTACCATACAATTTATCAAATAGTTCTTTATTGTTATTAATATATAATTCTATGACAATGCTGGATTCTTTATTGACAAGATTAATACATATATGTGCTTCACTTGTTCCAATTGCAACATTATACCAATTATCTGTCGACACTTTTCTGATATTAAAAGGTTTGCCCCTGTTAACTACAAGCTCATTAAACATTGTCCAAAATATTACTCTCTCGGACTGAGTTTTACTCATATCATTTGAATCACTGTTTCCTTTTGAATTCTTAATAAAATCATTTGGCTTTTCAATAATTTCGAATTTTGGAGCTGGTATCGAATCGCCAATTTTATATGCATGAAGTTCAATTAAAAAGAAATTTAATTTTTTATTGGTATTATTATTCAACCACTCTATTGCACTTCTATGTTCCTCACGCGCTTCTTCAACTATCCATACAATCACTTGAGCATCAAGACCTGACGCATATGTTATTATCTTACCTAAATGATCATGGTTTGAACATTCAAGTTGATTTTCTATTATTATATTTATACCTGTTGCTTCATCTCTGGCAACTAAATCACATCTATATGCCCCAACATATACTTCTTTATTAATATCTATTAAAGTCAATCCTAGAATATCATTTAAAAGTTCTATATTTTCTTCTTCAGATAACCAATTAGAAAAATCATATTGTTCGTGATGCCATAAATCCCTGACATTGACTTCTTTTAATCTGCCTAATTTCATAATTAAAATCCCTTCTTATTTTTAATATAAGTAACATCATATTAATAACCATCTTCACATAAATTTCAGCTCTTGCATATGTTTAATTCATACTATCCATAGATTCTACTACATAATTTTTGCTGTTAAAATAATAAAACACAAATTAACTTTTATGATTAGTTTTACATCACTATTATAAATAATATATCAAAAAAAATCAAGATACTTTATATATTTATTAAACTATTATTAATATTCAATATCACTTTTGTCTAATTTAAATATATTTAATTAACTAAAACTTTTTAAATATTTTAAGTCTGTATAACCAAAAATTTTAAATACAAAATACCGTCAGCATTTTAATACTGACGGTAATAAATAATTCATTCTTTTTTAATGTTACTAAACATTTCTAATGTTTTTTTATATTTACACCAACCAAAAATCCCACCAGCATACCTATACTGATAAAATATGTAATATTAGTTAAGAAGCTTGCTCCAATTCCGGCGCCCAAACATAAGCCTATTGTTAATCCCTCATTCATATAATTTTCAATTTTGCCATTCTTCTTATGCTCTTTAATAATAACTAAAATTACAATTACAGAAGATATAGCTGCAACAATTACAGGCAGTAGAACTTTAAAATATTCCATCCCCACACGTCCTCTCTAAAAAGCAATAATTTTGAATTAAATTTTGTTTTTTGCTGCTCTGCAAGACTATAATTATTTTTGAATATACACTGTTTTTGAAATGATATTATATCTAATTTATATATAGTTATATCACTGCTATAATAATTTCTAAATATTACCGCCTCCAAATAATTACTCTATTTTATAAAACAATTAGTATTTTGAGTTAAAGTAGCATTTTTCTAGAAATTATCACTGTTATGTTAAACAAATAAATTTATACTGATACCCAAAAATCAGCATAAAGAACGCTGTTTCCGATAATATATATAGTAATGGCACAGAAAATCAGGAAATATCATAGCTTCACTCGGGAATCTACAAGGATACTATATTAATTATCTTCTATTTTTCTATTTTCTTATCCCGCAACTTCTAAATTTGTAAATAATTCTTTAAATAGTCTTTATAATTATTAAAGTATTTTATTTTTAACAAATAAAACTTATTTTTATTTGCCTAAATTTTTCAATATAAGTTTTATATTGAAATATTAATTATATATAAAATTCAATTCTATTAACATATATCTATACGACCATTAAAACTTTAAAATATTTCATATAATCCACTAACTTATCATTATTATAATTCTGTTTATACTTTTTAAATCCTCTATTTATCAATGTTAATTTTTATAGAATTAAAACAGATATGGATAATAATTCGATTATTAAAATTCAACACTCTCATATCTATTGAGTCAATAATAGATTTATTACCAATTATTATCCACCAATTAAAATATATTAAAAATAACAAAGTTCTAATAACTGAACATTAAAATATAAATACATAAAAATAGAAATTATATATTGACTTATTTGTTTTAATTACTTCATTGTTTGTACAAACTACTAATATAATAATTAATTTTACAATAAAACAGAGCGCCTGAGAAATAATTTCTCAGGCAGCTTTTTTGGGAAGAAATCTATAATTATTTATTATTTCTCAAACTTTTATTTATCTCAATGTAAATTTTTCTACAATTATATGAAATATTGACATCGCCTCAAAGTATATTCATAAATGGCAGTCATTCTCTGTAAACTGCAGACTTCTAACAATGAGTATAAGCATATTAATATATTAGTTATTAAAATGAGAAGCATTATTTTCTATTTCATTTTAACAACTTATGTATTTATATCTAAAACCTCAAATCAAAACACATATTAACAATTTGTCAATAGCTGACATCTCATACATAAATCCATAAATAAGTATATTAAATCATTACTACAATCCATACCTGCTTACCCTATAAATCGATATTGTTATTCAAACCTATATACACTTTCAGTTGATATATATAAATCTGTTTTTTCAATAAACTGCGATTATGCTAGCATTATATACCAAAGCAATGTATCGGTCAGTTGACAGTATTGCTGTATTAACTGCCAATAATTGACTTATAGATTGACGGAAAATATATCCGCATGTTATAATAAATATATTAGAAGATAATAAAATAAAGGGAAGATAATTTATGTTTAATTTTTATGAGGTACATCAATATGAACTCGACGTTGTTCATCATCACCGGGCACTCAAATATAAAAGCCATCTGCATAACGAATTTGAAACAATATTTCTGTTCGAAGGAGAACAGGGACTCATTGTAAACGGCTCCGAATATGTTCTTCACGAGGGCGACTGTGCTGTAATTTTTCCAAATGTTCCTCACTCATACACACGTCCGGATTCCATAAAAAAAGTCAATAATGCTGCCGACAGCGCAATAATATTTATGCCTGCTGACGCACTGTATGCAATGTTTCCCGACACGCGCGGCTCATATCCCGATGAATGTATTATCAATGCTGATACATTAAATGAAAATGCGGTACTCGCTTTTCATAAAATTTTTGAGGAAGCGAGTATAAACGCACAAATAGGTTGGGCGTATATTATCTTCAGTCATACAATTCCTCTCCTTATGAAAAACACACTTCTTTCATTACAAAATTCAGACACTATTACTCGTCTGCTCTCATATATTTCATTGAATTTCAGAAAGAGTTTGACGCTTGATATGATTTCCGACGAGTTGGGAATAAACAAATATTATATATCAAGAGTTTTTTCAAATCAAATAAAGGTCAGTTTCAGAACCTATCTAAATGTTCTCCGCACAAACCATGCCGCCTCGCTTATAAAAATATCGGATGACAATCTTGAAGATATAGCCACAGACTCAGGCTTTGAATCTACACGCTCATTCTACAGAATCTTTAAAGATATATATGGTGTTTCTCCATCCCAATACCGTAAGATGATACGCAGATATTCAATATATTAAATAATAGCCGGCGGCAGATGATTATCATCTGCCGCTTATTTTTTATTTTCTACTGTCTTTATTTACTGATATCCGCCGCACATAACGGTCTCATAGTATCTGTTGAACTCCACAGCATAACCTTTACACTGTCTGCACCGACTGTACTGAAATTTAATGGTGTCACAACATGTTCTCCGGGCTCTGTAAATGTCACTGGTATAAACTCTGTACTTGTCAAAATATCATTATTATATGCTGCGAAAATGACAGAGAAAGTACCGGCTTCCGGTGATATTACATGCGCCTGACCATCTTTTGTATATTCTATACTGAATTTCAAAGGCTCAGGCGTCGGACTTGCAGACGGTTCAGACGTAGGCTCTATCGTTGGACTTGCAGACGGGTCTGTTGAAGCCAAAACCTTTACATTACATGTTGCTGAGAATCCACCGTCAACAGTTTTTGCGGTAATAATTGTATCACCAGGTGAAAGAGCAATAACCTTTCCGGAATTATCCACAGAAGCAATGTCACTCTTTGAACTGCTCCATATTATTCTTGTATCTATAGCATCTGATGGATTTACGGAGGCTGCAAGCTGTTTTTCTGCACTTACGTTCAATTCAACCGAAGCATCACTGATCGTAATACCTTTTGCACGGCTTAAATATATAGGATCCCAACCATTCATCATACTAAGTACGCTGTAATATTTTTGTTCAGCTTGTTCCTGGGTCAGCAAACCATGCATATTATCGGTTGTATTTTCACCGACTGACGGGTCGTTTAAATCAAAGACATACAATGGCGCGTTTGATACTGTTCCCCAGCCGCCCCAGCCTGACGGCCTTGTTACTCCTTTGTCAACTTTAGTGTTTATAAGATAGACTTCACTTGTGTCTCCGCCCCAATTACGTCCCCACGCGATTGAACCAAATTTTCTTCCTTTAACATCCGAATTTTTGACTGTACAGTCTCTAAACAAATAATAGCCGTTATTTCCTTTTGCACCGTTAGCGGTTATATATCCGCCTCCGTTTTGGTCGCTGTAACCGGCTGAGACCAAATCACACTTTTCAAACACACACCAACCGCCGCCAAAAATATAGTCGACGTTTCCGCTTATTGCGCACTTGTTAAAATATAGTCTAACAGGGCCGCCTGTAAACAATGTGTCCTGATTTGATATAATTATACAATTATTGAACTCACTCTTATCAGCTGCCGCAAAAACAGCAACGGCTGTAGTCTGCACACTTCTTGAATCGGCAGGTTTATAACCGGCGTCATTTGGCGTCAGCATTCTGTCATAACCGCCTCCTGTATCTTCAACACCGTCTGCCCGCTCTTCGTCAGTATATTCCACATTAAATGAATTTATAAATTTGATATTTTCTGCTTTAAAATCTGTCGCAGTTTCTTTTATTTTAAAAGCCGCACCCCAATCGTTTTGAATATCATTTTTAACAGATTTTGCAACCGCATAGTCCTTATCATACTCGCCTGTAGGACCAACACTGTAATATCTATGATATGAAGCATAGTACCATGTGACTGTTGCCGGATTATCCTTGTCGCTTGTCAATGTAATGTACGGCGTAGTAAGTATAACCTGTTCCCTGAAAGTTTCTCCGCCCTTTAAATAAATAGTAACACGTTCAGCTTCAGAAGCTGGGTTGCCATTTGCCTTTACAGCGTCAAGAGCGTCATTAAGCGTTGCGTAATCACAATTCGTTCCAACAGTTATATATTTTTTTGTTTCCGGCTGAACAGGATATACAACTAAAACATTTTTTATTTTATTATTATCACCAAGTACTGTAAAACTGTTTTTTGAAAGCGTCGACAGCGTTCCGTTTTTATCTGATTTAATTGTGAAAGTATACACTCCGTTTGGAACGGACGCACTCCATTTACCATTCGAAACAGTAATTTCATAATCTTTTGTTCCATCGTTAAGCTTTAATATGTCGCCGTCTTTTAAATCAACAACATCACCGCCGATAATATAATCCTTTAATTCTGTTATGGCTATATTTTGAACCTGACTGGTTCCCGACGGGATTATTCCTCCAATATCTGTAGAGTTTGTTTCAGATACTTTGAAAACACCATTTTCATATGTTCCAAATTTTATCACATAAGATTGTCCGCTTAGTAACTCCGCAGAATATGAACCACCTAAAATCTCAGCATACTGTACATCGCCTGATGAAATATCATTAAACATTATACATCCGGCGTCCGTTCCCGTTACAGTTCCGGTAACTGCTGTTCTAGTAAGCGGTGTTGTTGTAACGGAGGATGCATAACCGCCGCTTATAACATTTATTACCGCATAGCCATTATCATTGCCGAGATAATAATAATCCTTAGTACCGCTGAAACTCTGTCCGTTCACAGTATAAGTAAATGAAGAAGCATCAAGCGTCACCTTAGTATCCTTAACTACAGGAACTTTTAGTACCGTACCCACAGCGCCATCTCCGGAGCCGCCGTTAATCTGCATTGCTCCATTTCTTCCGTATGTATGAAATTTACCGGTTTGTGTGTTGACAAGCATATATACATCAGCGTCAGTTTTTTCACCCTGCTTAGCTCCGGCTACAGCTATATCAGGCTGATGCTGAACACTATTTATATAATGAAGCGATTCAGGTTTATAGCCGTTTGAAGCGTTCCATTCGATTACGTTATTTTTTATAGTTTCATAATTTGTTTCTGGTAAATTTTGAGTTATCAGCTCCGATATCACCGTTACATTTGCACCGTTGGTATCGGTTACCGTGATTTCCGATGGTACCGCCTCTACTTTATATGTAGCCGGCGCATACGACTTTGCTTCAACGGTATATGTTCCAGCTCCAAGTGCGGCTGTTGCACCGGTTGACTCATATGTTTTACCGTTTTCTGTATTGGTAAAGACAACACTTTTTGTAAAATCATTTTTGGTTATGCTTACAATTTGATTTCCCTCTGTGCTTTCTTTTATAACCAAATTTTTAAAGTTACCCGTCAGCCCGTTGCTGCCGGACGTCCAGGAAGTCTGCAAAAATATTGCTTTTTCACCCTGTGCAGGATATTGAGATGTCAGAGAAACCGTAGAAAAGTTCCAGCCTCCGTCTGCGCCTGTATAATTATCCAGCTGCGCTATCAAAACTCCGTCAGAAGCCAAATCAGGAGTTTCTGCCGAACTTATTTTATTACTATCAAGGCTCCGTGTGTAAAATGCGTCTGTTTCCTCTGCTGTGGCGTCTCCATCATTATTTGTGTCCTTAAGGGGAAGTGCATATATAGATATTCCGCCAACATAAGCACTTGTAAGCGCCCAGTCTATCGAAACACTTATTTTATCTATTAAATTTGCCGTACCTGCATAAGCGACAGCACCATTTGAAGTTCCATCCAAATAATCAGATTTAATTGATAAATACTTGTTTTCTCCAGTGCCTTTCCAAACAGACTTAAAATTTGCAAACTCCGCTACTGTACTTGAATCTGCCAGTGCAGGAATATAAATACTGCCGCAAATCATAATTGCAGCTATGCACAACGACAAAAGCTTTTTAAAATTTTTCACATCGATACTCCCTTTCATAATATGTTGTCACAATTATATCACAAATTCAATATGCAATCAATTGCCAAAACCTGACTAAAACATGTCAAAAATTGACCAACAAACTTGATTATTTATTTATATTACCTTAATGACACCATGCACATATGTATATTTTTTAATAAAATAAATAAAAATCTAATTATGACGACGCTTCATACACAATCTGCGTGGTATAACACACAAATATTTAGGTTTAATAAAAAAACCAACCGATTACTTAAAATTGATTGGCTCTTAACATTATATCAAAATAATTAAAATATTGTCAGTACGCTGCTATTGCCGCAACTGAAGTTACAAAAATTACCTATTCGATTTCAATATAATTTCACTCAACAGTCATAAAATGACACTATGTATAAATATTAAAAATCAATTATATAAGATAACATATTGGCTCAGACGAGCATGAAAGAGTACATATTACACATAAAAGAATAGCAATAACAAGTAAACAAAAAAACAGCCGCATTTAAGCGGCTGTTTGAAAAGTAATGTGGTTAAATAATTACTTTTTTATTATAGTCTATATTTATATTTGTAAATTTTAAGTTATAAATAACTGTATATAAGTTATTTATAGCTTAGTTTTAACATATCAAAATCATCGGTTTATTATGGCTTGCAAAACTTATATATTTGTCAAACACCAACCTGAATCACTGAAAAACATCTAAAATTTTAAATATTATCTAACGATTGCTGGATATCCTCAATTATATCATCTGCATTCTCTATACCTACTGAAAATCTAATTAAATCAGGACTTACACCGGCCGCCTTCAGTTCTTCATCATTCATCTGTCTATGAGTATGACTTGCCGGATGCAAAACTGAAGTTCTTGCATCTGCCACATGTGTAACTATTGCAGCTAACTTTAAACCATCCATAAACTTTACTGCGTTTTCACGACCGCCTTTTATTCCGAAAGATATAACTCCGCATGAACCGTTAGGCAGATACTTTTGTGCGAGTTTGTGATACTTATCGTTCTCCAATCCTGAAAAACTAACCCATGAAATTTTATCGTTTTTACTTAGATACTCTGCAACTTTTTTTGCGTTTTCACAGTGTTTTGCTACTCTTAAAGCCAAAGTTTCAAGGCCTATATTAAGCAAAAAGGAATTTTGCGGCGCAGGAATAGACCCCAAATCACGCATTAAAGTAGCAATTGCTTTCATGATATAAGCTGATTTTCCGAATCGCTCTGTATAAACAACTCCATGATATGATTCGTCAGGTGTTGTCAATCCAGGATATCTTTCACTGTTCGCTTCCCAGTCAAAATTCCCGCTGTCAACTATGGCTCCGCCTACAGAGGTAGCGTGCCCGTCCATATATTTTGTTGTTGAGTGCACTACTATGTCGGCTCCCCACTCAAAAGGACGGCAATTAATTGGAGTTGCAAAAGTGTTATCAACAATAAGCGGAACTCCATGTTCGTGAGCTACTTTTGCAAATTTTTCAATATCTAAAACAACTAAAGCAGGATTTGCAATAGTTTCACCAAACATAGCTTTTGTATTTGACTTAAATGCTTTATTTAATTCTTCCTCGCTTGCATCCGGGTCAACAAAAGTGACATCAATGCCAAGTTTTTTCATAGTTACACCGAAAAGATTAAAAGTTCCGCCATACACAGTTGAAGAACAAACAAAGTGATCCCCGGCTTCACAAATATTAAATATTGAATAAAAACATGCTGCTTGTCCGGATGAGGTCAGCATTGCAGCAACTCCGCCTTCCAAGTCAGCTATTTTAGCAGCGACAGCATCATTGGTTGGATTAGCCAATCTGGTATAAAAGTATCCGCTTTCCTCCAAGTCAAACAATCTTCCCATTTGCTCAGTTGAGTTATATTTAAACGTTGTGCTTTGATAAATCGGCAGAACTCTCGGCTCGCCATTTTCCGGCTTATATCCTGACTGTATACATTTTGTTTCTATCCTCATATATCTTACCTCCTGTAATTAATTATCTTATCTGACCGCTGCCTTCTATTATATATTTGGTTGAGGTCAATTCTTTAAGTCCCATAGGACCGCGGGCATGAGTCTTTTGAGTACTAATGCCAATTTCAGCTCCAAATCCAAATTCGAATCCATCAGTAAATCTTGTTGAAGCATTAACATAAACTGCAGCCGCATCAATTTTATCAAGAAATTTTTGAGAATTTTTATAGCTGTCTGTAACAATAGCCTCTGAGTGACCGCTGTTATAATTATTGATATGCTTGATAGCTTCATCAATACTGTCAACTACCTTAACACCTATTTTTAGGTCAAGATACTCTGTTCCCCAATCTTCTTCCGTTGCCTCTGTGGCACCTGGATATATCTCACAAACTTTTTCATCACCAACTATTTCTACACCTTTATCACTTAAAGACTTCAGCATTTTGGGCAAAAACTTTTCTGCTATATCTTTATGTACAAGTAATTTTTCTTCAGCATTGCAAACAGATGGACGCTGCGTTTTAGCGTTTATGACAATATCATGAGCCATATTAAGGTCAGCATATGAATCGACATATACATGACAATTACCCGTCCCGGTCTCTATAGACGGAACTGTTGCATTCTCAACAACTGCTTTTATCAGCCCAGCACCTCCGCGGGGAATAATTACATCTAAATAATCATTCAGTTTCATTAACTCAGTTGCACTTTCTCTAGTTGTGTTTTCTACCAAATTAATTGAACCTACCGGCAAACCAGTATTATAACCAGAATCCTGCATTACTTTTACAATTGCCATGTTGGATTTAAACGCTTCTTTGCCTCCGCGGAGTATAACAGAGTTTCCAGATTTAATACAAAGCCCGGCTGCATCGGCAGTAACGTTTGGTCTCGCTTCATATATTATACCGATTACTCCAAGAGGAACTCTAACTTTGGATATTTTAAGACCGTTTGGACGTTTTATACTTGAGATAGCTTCACCGATAGGATCCGGCAAACCAGCAATTTGGCGTATACCTTCAGCCATATCTATTATTCTGGCTTGATTAAGACTTAATCTATCAATTAGACTTTCTTTCATGCCATTTCTTCTGCCTGCATCGATATCCTTTTTATTTTCGGATATAATAAATTCAGAATTTTTTTCCAAAGCGTCTGCAATAGCGAGTAAAGCGTTATTTTTTACTGAAGCGGACAGACTGCCAAGAACTCTTGACGCAGATTTGGCGAGCTTGCCTTTTTCTATCAATTCTTCCACAAAAATCACTCCATTTTCTGCCAAATATCTTATTTATATTATATACAACAAACTGTGTATTGATAAAATAAATAAAGATATTAAATTTCATTTGATTATAACATAACGATATGCTATAATCAAGTAAATTATTTTTTTAGGAGAAATTTTATGAGATTATTTGACACACATTCACATCTCGATGATGAACAATTTGATAATGACCGGGAAGAAATAATTAAAAAGATATGGGAAAATGATGTAAAAACTGTTATGGAGGTTGGGTCCAGCCTTGAAACTTCATTAAAAGCTGTTAATATAGCTAATTCCCATGACTTTATTTATGCTTCGGTCGGTATACATCCTGAGTTTGCAGAAAACGCTGATGACGAAGATTTTCAAAAAATTAAAACTATTGCTGAAACTGAGCCAAAAGTTAAGGCAATCGGAGAGATCGGCATTGATTATTATTATGATGACTCCGCCCCGCGTGAATCACAGCTTAATTGTTTTCAAAACCAGATTTTGATTGCAAAAGAGCTTGATTTACCCATAATAGTTCACGACAGACAGTCAAAAGGCGACACATTGAAAGTATTGAAAGATATGAATGTTACAAAAGGTGTCATTCACTGCTTTTCAGGCAGCGCGGAAACTGCAAAGATTTTAATTAATATGGGTTTTATGATTTCTTTTACTGGAGTAATCACTTTCAAAAATGCAAAACGCGCTATTGAAGCTTTAAAAGTCATACCAATTGAAAGATTAATGATTGAAACAGATAGTCCGTATATGGCGCCTGAACCATTTAGAGGAAGACGAAATGACAGCAGATATGTAAAATACGTCGCTGAAAAAATGGCTGAAGTTAAAGGTATAGAGTTGGAGCAGCTGTGTGAAATAACATATCAAAACGGTTTAAAATTTTTTAACATTACAAAGGAGGAAAACATACAATGAAATTGATTTCTTGGAATGTAAACGGATTACGTGCATGTGTGCAAAAAGGATTTTTAGATTATTTCAAATCTGCTAACGCTGATATATTCTGTATACAAGAGACAAAGCTTCAGGAGGGACAAATACAGCTTGATGACCTTGAGGGTTACAGTCAATACTGGAACTATGCTGAAAAAAAGGGGTATTCCGGCGTTGCAATGTTTACGAAAACACAACCCATATCAGTTTCATACGGAATGGGGATTGACGAATATGACACTGAAGGAAGACTGATTACAGCGGAATTTGCTGATTTTTATATAATAACATGCTATACTCCAAATTCGCAGCAGGAACTAAAAAGATTGGATTTTAGAGTTAAATGGGAAAATGAGTTACGCAAATATATTGCGGAACTTGAAAAAATGAAACCTGTAATTCTCTGTGGTGATTTAAATGTCGCCCATCAGGAAATAGACTTAAAAAATCCAAAAACAAATAGAAAAAACGCAGGCTTTACTGACGAAGAACGCGAAGAGATGACAAAATTATTAAATCAAGGATATATTGATACCTTTAGATACCTTCATCCTGATGTAACCGGCGAATACTCATGGTGGTCATATAGATTTAAAGCGCGTGAGAAAAATGCCGGATGGCGTATAGATTATTTTATAGTATCTGAAAAATTAAAGGACAGAATAGATTCAGCTTTAATCCATCAAGAAATTTTCGGTTCAGACCATTGCCCTGTAGAACTAATCATCAAATAAATATTAAGAAAATATTTCTAAAAATAATATTGCCCCAAAAAGTTATGCTAAAAATATAACTTTTTGGGGCTGTTAAAATATTTCTGTAAGTATCTTTTTAATAAACAATTTAAAGAACCAAAATTTACATTATGAGCTTTCTTTCAATATTATTATAAGTTCTATAATGATTTTAACATCTGATATAACTTGACAAAGTTATTTATACAGCTATTACTTTTTTACCAGTATAATATATCCTCTTTTTCTTAAAATTCATTATATGCTTGATTTTATATCCAAAAACTTCTGCTTTTTAATTAAAGAAAAAACAGTGCAATTCATAAACTGCACTGTCTCTATTAGTTATAAACCAATTTTAGTTCTATATTTATTGATTATAGGAACAATAACAGCCGAAGCTACCACACTCATCAGCCATTGAATTGGTGACGAAATTAATGATATGGCTGCTACTGACACTCCATACATTGGAATTTCAGCTGCAAAATAACCTAGAGTTACAATTACCAAAGAAGCAACCGCACTCATAATAAAACGAGTTTTTGAAAAGTTTTTATATAAAAGTTTTCCTATAGCAAACCCCATAAGGCCCTTAATAATAAAAGTAGGCAGAGCAAAAATTATATGTCCGGTTAATATATCTGCCAAAGAATGCCCAACCGCTCCAACAACTGCTCCGCAAATCGGCCCTAAAAATGCTGAGGCAACATATATTATACTATCTCCGAAATGGACATAACCTCCGGTACCCGTAGGAATCTGTGGTACCATTGTCAAAACACAGGCAAGTGCAGTAAGCATTCCGCATCGAACAAAAGTTTTGAAATCGAATCTCTCTTTATAGTTTTTCATAAGTATCTCTCCCTCCTAATAATTCCCCTTATTTAACTTAATATTATAAGGTTTATCTATAATTATGTCAAGATAAAAATTAAAATTTTACTTTACCCTCGAAATAAAGAAACTATTTCGTTCCATGTTAAAAGATCGACTTCACCGTTTGGCGGTTCTATACCGGCTATTTTTTGCACTTGTGTTACCGCCTCAGTTGTTTCATGATCAAATATACCATCAGGATTAATTAATCGTATACCTAATGTTCTATTTAATTCCCTCAGCATGACCTGCAGTTCAAATATATTTCTCATATCATCATTAATCGACCACATTGTCATCCTCCTATTCTTCTGATAAAACGTAACCGGGAAACTGACCGGGTGATTTTAGATTACCATTTACGATATCAGAATAAAGACTGGCAATACTATCCCAAGTAATTGGACCTACAGTTCCCCTAGGAGCCAAACCAAATAATTTTTGATACGCAATAACTGCCTGCTCCGTCTCAGGGCCAAAATATCCAGTTACACTAACTTTTGGTATATCAGTATATACAGTTGCTATTTCTGCCAAATTGTTCTGTAAAGTTCTTACTGCATCTCCGCTGGCACCACGGTATAAAACCGTTCCTCCGAAAGGAACAAAATTTTCACCTTTAAAATCCGGCGGCAGGCCGTCTAAAATCGAAAAATAAGTTGAATATAATCTATTCCATGTCTCCTCATTTACAACACCAGTCTGCTCCAAGCCATATGCCTGCTGAAATGACCTTACAGAATTTTCGGTAGCGTCACCGAACACACCATCTATTGTGACAGCGGGTATGAAATCATTAAAAGTTCCTATAAACCTAAGATAATACTGTATCATTTCAACGCCAGGACCTGTGTCGCCATTACGAAGTGTTCCTGTATATTGTTCCTTTATAAACGCCAATGAAATTCCTTCAGCATCTAGTTCAGACAATTTTTTTACAGCATTATAAATCCTTATAATTTTATACCATGTTGCTTTTCCTATTATTCCATCTGCTGTCAGATTAAATATTCTTTGAAATTCCTTAACAGCATCTTCGGTTATAACATCAAAATATCCGTCAGGAAATGCGATTTTGGGAATTGACGGGTAATTTTTTGAAATTCTATTTAATCTAACCTGCATGCCTTTTACTTCAAGACTATTGTCTCCAAGCCTTAACGGCTGACCAGGATAAGATTCCCTTGCGTCCGCTACCTCAGCGTCCTCTACTAAAGTAATATCTTCGCCATAATAATATTTTAATATATCTATAGGAGCATATCCTTGATTAGCGAGATCTACCGAACCCCATTGTGATAATCCTCCTGGGCAAAGTGATGTAGTACCATTGCAATATCTAGCGTAAATTGGATTATAATTTCCTTCTCTTGTTATGTAGTTATTAAATATTTCGTCAACTATTTGACTTATATTTTCAAAAAAATCCCTACCATAAACATATGCTTGATCATAAGCTTCTAAATTTGTTATGTCAAACGGATATCCCTGCGACCTATAATGCTCTGTAAATATCCTATTAAGAGTAAAAGTAATCTGAGCATAAATATTAGCAATTAATGCATTTTCAGGCCAAGTAGGGAATATCTCGCTGGATGCGACATTTTTTATGTAATCAACAAATGGTATGGTAACATTTTGCGCTGAACTATCAGTAGGCGCTCCAAGATGAACGACGACAGTTGAGGGAATTTTTAACTCCAAATCCACAAAATCACCTCCAAAAATTAGTCTCTGTTTTCTTCGTTGGGTATCATTTCTATATTTTGTATTGAGGCAATATTATCAAACACTAAAGCGTGTTTTGCATTTTCTATTGTGTAATAACCGTCAAGTTCAGACTTAACGTCATATACTGCATATGGCTGAACTTTTTCTTGCGGTTGTTTAGAATAATAAACCGGAGGTGCAGGAAGATCAATCGGTTCGGTTCTTCCGTTTTGACCGGTATATCTTACTTCATTTATTTCTATTGGGCTTCCGTTTGTCGAATTAACTGTAACTTTTGCATTCTCCAAAGGTATCGCCTGTCTTGCTAAAGTAACCTGTACTATCAGTTTCCCATTACCAGTATATGGAACTCTAATAGTCTCACTGTTTTCACCGCCTTCCAGTGATTCCACTTCAGATTCGGCTATGTTTTCGTAATTTTGTCTATTTGACGTTTGATTTGATTGATTATTAACGTTTATACTCGCTCCAAGCTGTTCATTAAAACGTGATAAATGTTCGTTATAATTCCCCTCTGAATCTGCATTCCTCTGCAAGTTACTATTGTTTTGAACATTATTATTGTTTGCGGTCGGAACCTGATTTGAGTTTTGATTATTTTGTGCTGTTTGCTGGTTATTGTTTTGTCGAATACTTTCCGGAATAGTTCTAGCATTATTTTCAGATATAGTCTGTGGAATACTTTGTGAATCATTTTGCGGACTTGTTTGTGTAACAGTTTGTGGATTAATTGACGAATTAATTTGTGGATTGGTTCTCAGATTGGTTTGCGGATTGGTTTGTAGATTCGTCTGTGAATTGGTTTCTGGATTTGCTTGTGGATTGGTCTGTGGAACATTCCGTAGATTGGTTTGTGGATTGGTTTGTGAATTGTTTTGCAGATTCGTCTGTGGAACATTCCGTGGATTGGTTTGTGAATTAATTGCATTATTTCTGATATTATTATTTTCTAAACTTTCATTAGGTAAACCAGCAGTTTTTTGTTTCTGCGTATTATCCTCTTTTTCATTTGGCATAAACTCTCTGTAATATCCATTCATGAAATCATCACTCTCCTGAAATATTATACTCAAGATAATGAATTTTGTGTATAAAAAAGCTCCGCTAAATTGCGGAGCCAAAAATTATATCTCAATTAGTTCTTTAGATAAATTTGTTAAATTTCGAATTCCATCATTTTTCACGCATACTAAATCTTCAATCCTTACACCGCCATATCCGTAAATGTATATACCCGGTTCACAGGATACTATCATATTTTCTTCTAATATAATATCAGACTTTGGTGATAAATTTGGAAGTTCATGGATTTGAAGTCCCACCCCGTGTCCGAGAGAATGTCCAAAATAGTCTCCATATCCTGCTTCGTCTATAACATCTCTTGCGGCTTTATCAGCAGAAAAACCTCCAATTCCTGCTTTTAAAACATTCAAACCTGTCATTTGGGCATTTAGTACAGTATTATATATTTCTTTTTGTTTTTTATCTGCCTTTCCAATCATAATTGTTCTTGTCATATCAGAACAATAGCCGTTATATACACATCCGTAATCCATAAGAAGGAAATCACCATTTTTTATAATCCTATCCCCCGGCACGCCATGGGGTAAAGCAGTTCTTTCTCCGGATAAAACAATCGTATCAAAAGAAGTTTTTTCAGCTCCATTCTTTTTCATAAAATACTCAAGCTCTGCAGCAATATCTTTTTCAGAAACACCTGGTTTGATATAAGATAAAATATGTTTAAAAGCATCAACACCTATCTGTTCAGCTTTTGCAATTAATTCAAGTTCTTCATCTGATTTTATCATCCTTATTTTGTTAATATCATAAGACATAGGACAAAATTCAATATTATCCGCTATATTTATAAACATATTGAAAACTTTAACAGAAATAAAATCATCTTCAAAAACCAAATTTTTAATTTGATTTTCTAAAAGTATGTTTTTTAACATATCAGCTAATGGATAATTAAGCCCAAATTCAAAAATCAAAAAGTCTTTATACGCTTCCTCTTTTGCTATTCCAGTATATCTAGAATCAACTAATAGATATTTATTTTCTTTTGTTATTATAACATATCCTTCTCCTCCCGAAAATCCGCTAAAATATTTCATATTATATGGTGAACATATCAAAACTGCAGTCTCGTTACTCAACTTAAGCTCTTCAAAAATATTTTTCATAATAAACACCTGATTTCTAATATATTAATCAATTTTATTAATTAATTCTTTATATATTTTTTGCATTGAACACGCATCTTTTGTCTGTGTTCCTGCAGATTCACAAATAATTCTTGGAGTATAGTTCCTCTCTGCAATAAGTTCAGCAATCGGTTCAAAGTCCGGTTCATATTCGGTTTCTGCCATTGTATGATGTTTCTTCTCGCCGGCTCTTGTATACTCTATTCTTGAATAATGCGCATGAAAATTCTTAGCACGCTCATACCCCAATTTATTTTCGATTAAATCAAAAATACTTTTTATACTTTCTTTTGTATTATATTTACCTAAAGACTGAGCGTTTATATGACCAAAATCAAGAGTAGGTAAAAATCTCTCATCAATTTGACATAATTTTATAACCTCTTCAACATTCCCTAATTGATTAACTTTTCCCATTGTTTCCGGACATATGCGTATGTTGCCATATCCGTTCTCATCAGCGGCTTTAACTGCCCTGCGCAGAGTATCCGAAGCAAGTTTAAGAGCTTCAATTCTAGTTATTTTTCCGCAAGAACCTGAATGAACTACAATCCTATCAGCACGCATATATTTAGCAGCTCTTAACGTTTGCAAAATATATTCTATACTTTTATCTCTCTTTGCTTCCTCAACAGATGATAGACTTATATAATAAGGTGCATGTATAGATAATCTTATGTGTTTCCCTTCTGCAATATCGCCGAGATCTTTTGCAGAGTCATCAGAAATTCTAACCCCGTGACCGCATTGATATTCATACGCACCCAGTCCATTTTTTTCCAGCCATTTCGGAACATCATAAACGGATTTATTTCCTTCTTCAAAAAAATCATCTGAATTTCCGGCAGGACCAAATTGAGCAAAACTTTCACTCTTAAATTCCAGCATCAAAACCATTCCTTTAAAAAATATTTTTCCAAACTGCGTTTAAAATGTACAAACCAGTTTTCTTTATCTGAGATAGCTTTAACCATAATAGTATACATACCTAATCTATTGCCTCCATAAATATCCGTAAACAGTTGGTCACCAACCAAAGCTGCTTCGTTTGGAGAAACACCGATCACATCACAAGCTTTTATTATATATTTTTTCTTTGGTTTAAGCGCAGCATAAAAATATGGTTCATTTAGCGACTTTGCAAAATTTTCAACCCTCTCTTTATTATTATTTGAAACAAGGCAAGTTAAAATATTATTTTGATGCAGCATTTCAAACCATTTTTTTGTATGTTCAGGCGCCTTTAAATCGTCATATGTAACCAATGTATTATCAATATCAAATATAATAGCTTTGATACCTATTTTCTTTAAACATTCAATATCTAAAGTATATACATCATCACAAAAAATATCCGGCTTAAATTTATCTTTAAACCTACCCATATACAATCCTCCAAAAAGGTAAATAAAAAGGACTGCAGCTAAGATAGGATAAAATCCTGAAGTTGCAGCTCCTGTACTAATATAACCCAAGCAAACTTAAGTAATAAATACAAATTAAAATATCCTGCAATATAAAAAATCACATAATATTTTGCAACTATCTTACTACAGCCCTAAATAAATCAATTTAATTAACATTCTAAATTAACTAACAATTAATTATATAACATCGTCTCAAAGCTACCGCTATGAAAAGACAAGGAATGTCATTAACAGAAAAACAGATTAATACTTGCGTTTTCTAGCAGCCTCGGATTTCTTCTTGCGTTTAACGCTTGGCTTTTCATAGTGTTCTCTCTTTCTAACCTCAGATAAAACACCTGCCTTAGCGCAAGAACGCTTAAAACGACGAAGCGCACTATCAAGCGACTCATTTTCTTTTACTCTTATTTCTGCCATAATTTCTTCCCTCCCTCCGAGTATTATACAACACCTAGAAGTCAAAAAAATTCTACTCGAACAATTATACTAGTTAATTTCTATTCTGTCAAGGGATTTTGAGGAATTTTGTAATAAATTTTATATTATACATATGTTTCCGTAATAACGTTAATTATAAATCATCATTTTATTATTTTCACCATTTTGACACCATTCTGCTTCTAATTACCAATTTTCCAATAATGTTACGCCCTTATCTATTTGAGTCTTTAAAATGTGATTATAGTCTTGTGTGATTTCAACATTTTTATGCGCTACCCTGCTTGATATAACATTTAATGGTATTCTTGAATCTGTAAATTATGTTACGTATATACCTTAATCCATAGGGTCTGTGTGCTCTTCATTTTGTATTTCTTTCATAAAATTATTAATTCTATATATAAACATCAAAGTGAGGATGAACTGATAAATATATTAAAAATATACTTTGATAAAATATTACACTTTCTGTCACTGCTTAGATTAAGTAACTTCCCAACAGAATCTATTTTAAATAATCCTTTAATAAAAAATATTTAAAATTTTAATAAACTTATTCTTTTGCTTTTTACTAGAATTGTATTTTGCAGTTTTCTTAAAATAAAAATAAATATAAAAAATATAGAACAGCTTTATTTATCAATTATACTTTTTTGAAATAATAATTATATTTAAAACCGCAAAAAACATAGTAATATTATGATAATTTGCTTGAATATTACAATATATAATATATAATGTATTATAATATATAAAATTTATAATACATAGGTGGTGATTATACACTAAATAATAATATAAAATATAATTTATTTGAAAAGTTGTCACACAAAACATTTGATTCGAAATAAATTTAGTATTTTTTATAATTTACAAGTGGATAATTATTTATAAAAAATTTTTAAGTATTTTTCTATATTTATTGATTATAATCTCAAATAAAATGTGTAACTCAATTGTATATGCAAACGAAAATATTTTCGATAAAATAGACGAAGGTGTCAAACTGAATAGAAATCTCAAACTTACTAAACAGTTAGAACAGCCCAATGATGGATATACTCCGCAAATGTATTATGCATTGGTTGTTAGTAACAACATTCAATCATTAGGCGGTAATACACTTGAGCAAGAACAACTAATTGACTTCTGGGTTGAATAGTTTTCTGAATAAATTTTAAAATACAATAATTATCTTATAATATCAAAATAACATAATTATAAAAAATTAATTCTAAAAGAAAGGTTGAAAATGATGAAGAAATTTATTTGTTTATTTTTAATATTTTTAATAGCATTACCAGCAACCTTTTCCTATGTTTATGCAGATTTTTTGAATATAAACCAAAATGATAAAAGCATAAGGCTAACCGGTAACGGCACCTTAGAAAATCCGTATATTATTACTTCAGCTCGTGAACTTGATGAAATACGCAACAATTTATCAGCTCATTACAAACTAGGAAACGATATTGATTTAACTGAATAACTTAGCGACGTCGGTGAAGGTTATGCTAAATGGAACAAAGAAGGCTGGGAGCCTATAGGAAACCCAGACGGTTCTAGAAACGGATATTTTACCGGAAGCTTTGAAGGAGCATATCATATTATATCAGGTTTATGGATAAACCGAACTGATTCTGATAATATAGGTCTCTTCGGTGGTGTAAATTCCTATAATAATGATACATGCATACAAAATCTTGGCATAAAAATTGCTGAAAATGGTATATCCGGCAACAGTAATGTCGGCGGTTTAATTGGTGTTTATGCTACAAGAGATAAAGTCAGAAATTGCTATGTGACAGGAAGCAGCGTAAGTGGTGCAAGCAATGTTGGAGGTTTGATTGGAAACCAAAATGTACTTGGCACTACAGTTAACTGTTACACAAAAACTAACGTTATATCTGAAAAAGATAGTATCTTAAACGGAAATATCGGTGGTCTGATTGGAATTGCGAGCGGCTCGGTTATATATTGTTATGCCTCAGGCAATGTTAAAGGAAAACGCTGCTGCGGTGGATTGTTAGGGAGCCTTGAGGGTATGGCAACTGCTAATAACTGCTATGCTACAGGTGATGTCATAAGTTCTGATGATCTAGCCGGAGGTCTAATCGAATATTTATATGATGGAAGCCTAGCCAATTCATGCAGTACCGGCAAAGTTCAGGGAGATATCTACGTAGGCGGATTAGTGGGAAAGCAAGGAGGACTAAGCGGCATCAGCAATTGTTATTCATCAAGTAACGTAACAGCAGCTAGTGATTATGTTGGAGGTTTGGTTGGCGCACAAATAAGCCCGCCATATTTTCAGAATTTCAATAGTATAAGTAATTGCTATGCTGGAGGAAGTATTGAAACAAAAGGCGAACACTTTGGAGCCATTTCAGGTTACTTAGATGAAGAAAGCAGTATTTCAAAATGTTATCGTTATAATGATTTTACTATAAATGGAAATAAAATTTTAGAAGATGATAAAAACAGTACTCCGGATAAGATTAACGGCGGTATAATAACAGAACCAAAACTAGTTCAAGCGCCAAATGTAAATATTACATTATCTGAAACAGAAAATACAGATCAACCCGTCGTTGTACAGTTAGAAATTATGTCAAATAATGAAATTAAAAAATTCAGCTATGTTAAAGTTGTTCAAAAAATAAATCCTTCTAACATAATATCAAATGGACATATTACACCGGCAGACTACAATACGGATATTAATCTTTTACTTTCAGATTTTGACCAATATAGTGAATTAACATAAGAAAGCGAAAATGCTGCTATTATTTATGACTATTATATAAATGCCGGATATCCGAATGATAACGGGAATACAATAACTATTAAAAACAATTCTTTTAAAGTAAATCATAACGGTGAATATATTATATATTCAGAAGATATAAATAACAATAAAACATTTATATATATAAATATTAATAATATAAATTCAACGCCAATAAATACAGAGCAACCCACAGCTTCTCCTAACTATCTTTATGATATAAAAGACTTGTCCATTCTTTCAATTTCAGGAGATAAACTTGAAACCCCTCCGGAAAATGCTAGTTTTATTGTTGAAACTAGTGTTAACAAGAAAAAGGACAATAATACAAAGGATTATATATTCGTTGCCATATATGCCAAGAATGGAATACTGCTGAATCTTGATTATGTAAAAGCAAATTTTGCACCAAATTATGACTGTTCATTTGGCTTTAACATCCCAGCTTCACTAGGCGAAATAGGGGAAATAAAAACGTTTATTTGGGATAAATTCAATTCTTTAAATCCTCTTGCGGAAACAAAGTCCATTAGTTTCAAATAAACAAGATGATTGAACTTAATAGATAACATTAGGATACAATATAAATAACATTATTAATAAAACGAGCAGAATTTTAAACAGCCACAGTAAAATAGGCAATAGAAAAAACATTCCCCATATGGTAGAATAAAACAAACTACTGTAGGGGGAATTTTTATGCATTAGAATATGGACATATCCAATAATATGAAATCAAAATTATAAAATTGTGGAATCAAAGAAAAACATTAAGAGAAATCTGAAATGTTTTTGGTTTCACATACAAGCAAATGAAAAGCTTTAAAGCAAGATAAAAAAAACAGAAAAAGCTAAAAGCTGGAATAGCTTTGATAGATAGGTTATAATAAATTGGACAAATTTTAGCTTTTCATGATATAATAAATAAAAAGATAATGGAGGTAAGGATGATGTCAAGATATTATACAGATGAATTCAAGCAAAAAAAGTAGAACTGCGTAAAGCTGGTAAAAGCTCAGCAAACATTATGAACGAGCATGGAGTATCAAGAACATCCATACAAACAAGGGAAAAACAATATGATAACAGCGGAAAATTTACCGTTAAAGATAACTTATCGGAAAGTGAAAAAGAGCTTCGATTATTGCGTAAAGAAAATAAGTAGCTGAAAATGGAGGTAGATATTTTAAAACAAGCTGCGCTGATACTGGGGCTAAAATACGAGTAATACAACAAAATTCACATAAATACAGTATCAGCGCAATGTGTAAATGTTTAAATATACCAAAAAGCACATTCTATTACAAGCCTACTATTAAAACCGTGGATACAGACTTTGAAAATGCCGTAATTGATGAATTTAATAAAAGCCGTAAAAATTACGGTACACGGAAGTTAAAAAAGGTCTTGCGTAAACGTAATGTTGTTGCCTCGCGCAAAAGGATCTCCAAAGTTATGCATAAGTATAATTTAGTGTCCAATTATAAAAAAACTTACGCCTAATAGAATAAAAATCCTTGTAAATAATGATAATATTCACAATATTGTCAACAGGGAATTCAGCAGTAGGAAACCTTTGCAGGTTGTAGTCAGTGATCTTACATCTTAAAGTTGACGATAAATGGAATTATCTTTGTATACTTTTGGATTTAAGCAACAGAAAAATCATAGGTTCAGCCGTAGCCAAAAACAAAAGCGCTGAAATTGTACGGAAAGCGTTCTTTTCGATGCAGAGTGATCTTCGGAGAATACAATTGTTTCATACGGACAGGGGAGCTGCGTTCAAAAATGAGGTTATTGACAATATTTTAAAGGCATTTAATATTGATAGAAGTTTGTCGTCTAAAGAATCGCCTATAGATAACGCCGTTGCCGAGTCGATGTACAGCGTTATTAAGACCAAGTTCGCATTCAAACGTGAATTTGCGAATATAGAGGAACTGGAGATAGAATGGTTTGATTATATAAATTGGTATAATAATGTTCGTGTACTTGGTAGTTTGGGATATAAAACACCGGCGGAATTTTGTTAGGATGAAAAACAAATAATTGTTCAGAAAAGTTTTTACATACCAAATTTGAATCCGACGACAGAACTGTTTCCTCTTTAACCGTCGTACTTCCGTCTCTTTTGTATTCCTTTGTCAGCTGAGTGTGATACACATCATCGTATGTATACGAGGTCATATGCTCTGTATTGGTTTTATCTCCATTTGCATATGCGTCCCAGCTTTTAACTAGGTCTCTGTATTCATTATACTCCGAAATCGTTGTACTTTCAATACTATTTTGTTCATTATCATATATTATGTTTGTTACTGTTTCCGAGTATGTTCTTTTGTAGTATCTTACTGTTTCTCCGCCATAAATTGTTTTGGACAAATACACCGGATTCTCTCCGTTCATATAATATACTTCGTCTGATTCTTTTAACGTAAACTTTCCATTTTTTGATACTCTATAACTATAATACATATCATTAGGATAAAATGAGGACCTGTTTTCATAGCACGGAGCATAATTATGTTTAGTAATCACTCCGTCTGCTGTTGTTTCAGTTGTGGAGTAAGCGTAGTTATACATAAAAGATCCTGAATAATCATATGTAATAACATTTTCTTGACTTCCATTGAGAACATCATAACGTTTAATGAGCCTTGCTGATTCCTGTCTTAAGCTATTATAACTATACATAGTTTTTGAATATTCATAATGTGTTGACGCACCTGTTGGATGGATAACATCGGTCAAAATATAAAAATTTCTATTTATAAAATTTGTTACGCTATATATTTCATCTTCATTATTTCCTTCCTGATATTTAAATGTTGTTTGTAATCCCTCCTGATTTGTGTAACTATCCAGTATTTGGGCATATGTGTCCATATTGGCTGTATTCATAGTTGACCTAATATTATATTTTTGATAGGACACGAAAGAGTACAGACTACAATGGAAACCTACAGTCATCTGTACCCGAACAAGCAAATCGAAGTCGCCAATCAGCTTGACAGGCTAATGGCTACAAAAAATACGGCTGATGTAGCCAATTTGTAGCCACTAAAAAGAGAAAATCCCGAAAAATGCCGCAGAGGCGGCACTTTTCGGGATTAGAAAGCACAATATTTGTTATTCCCACTCGCTAAGGGTTTTATTATCTCAAACAAATCAGTTAATAATCCGTTACACAGGAGATTTCTATTATTTATATTATACTGATTTTTTTGACTATTCACTATTTTGTTGCCATATTGTTGCCACGGCAACTGATAACCATCATTTTTTTCAGAAATAGTCAGTAATTGTTTTTATCAATTTCATTGATCTTCTTTAGGCAATTTGTGATCGTATTCTGTAATAAATCTTGCACGTTCAAAAAGTTCATCAAAAGTTAGTATTTCAACATTTTGAATATTTCGCCGAAAAAGCTCAAATGATTGTAATTTATCTTTGTTTATACCATTTTCAGTTTTAAATTCATTAAGTTTCCAATCACTAAAAATGCTTTGGGTTGATAACTATAAATTTCCTCTCCAGTAGGATTACCGCTTTTATCTGTTATTGAAAGTTTTTCAGACAAACTTTTTACTGCAGCTGCTACGGTTCCTTGGACTTGGGCGATAGCTCCAACCAATTCTCTCGAAGCAGCATAGCATCCCGAACGATATGATGTTATTTCAAGCAAATTCGTACTATCGGTCTTAATTTCAACAAAACAAAGGTTAGAAATAACCCCCTTTGTTTTCATTAACCCATCTACCCTTTTTCCATAACCATTGATATTAAATCCTTGTACAATTTGTTCTAATTTTTTGTCATCGAGACTACTTAAAAATACATATCCTAACCCATATCCAAAAATCCACGGATTCTTCTCAAAAAAAGTCTGCCATACCTTCTCAGAAGAATAGTTATACTTATTTTTTACATCAGAAAAATAATTTTTATCTACAAGAAACTTTTTAAATATTTCTATTTGCTTTTTTCTATAACCAATAGTTACAACATCTTCGTTTGTTATTTGAGAACGTAGTATATTCGAAAACAGTTCTTGATTTTCTTCGACCATTCGCTTTGCTTGCTGATCTGTTATTTCGATATACTCAATATCATCATCTGATAAACGCTGGTATCGTTTGCTGCCAAAATGCATAGTTTGAACATCTCTAATAAATGAATAAAGCTTTGTTATTTCGTCTCCGATAAACGCAAAGCCAAGTTTATGGGGATTTCCTGTTTTAGCAGTATATTCTTGTATATTTAAAACAAGAATATTTCTGCTGCCCTCAAAGACTTTTGCTGTAATGATGTTCTTGCCACCCACTGTTTCCCTTAATACAATTTCATCCTTGATTTTAACCATTTCATATGTTTCTTTTGAATCGATCGCTCTTGTCACAATACGAATACTATCTTCTATTCCATATTTATTTTTTATCGACGGGCTAATATATGTCTTCCCCTCGATTGGATCCATATAGCTATCTTGGTTCATTGTACCAAACATTCCTCCTTGAATTTTATTTTAAAGCAATTTCTTTAAAGGTGGTCAATAACTTCATATGCATACTTATAAACTCTGTTTGCTGCCTCGTCGGGTGAAATATCACCATGAGCTAGACAGCATCGTAGCATATAAAGAATTGTGATAATTGCTTGACTTCTTTTGTTAGAATCATTTATGAAGCTATATACTCCTATCTTTCTAGCTTCTTCTGATGTATCTAAAACACTAGTAATTATATATGGATTAAGTTTTTTGTAACATTGTAAACATTTAGTTTTTTGAGTATCTGACAATTGAATAAATATCGATTGTTGCTTTAAAGTTTCCTCATCGTATTCGTCTTGTTCAATATGTAGAATTTCTAATCCTGTACGATTATTTTTCACTGTGGTTGTTAATTTGCCTTGTGAGCGTAAACACTTATAATGTATATTTGAGTAATCAAATTTTTCTAAGTTATTCTTGTTTTTTACTGCTACCTCAGAAAATGATATTTGTTGTCTAACCCCAATGAACTCTTGCGTTGTAATTGCTGCATTCAACAGAGCTTCATGCAGTTTTACAAGATTATCTTGATATGTAAGACCTTCAGAATCCGTCGCATTTAATAAATTTGTCATATATGTTTTAAAACGATTGCTTTGTTCGGAAATGTACTCAATACATTTTTGATCTGTTCCCGGAGGAATTTCTCCACTAAATTTGTACCAAGCATTAAAAGCAACCCATGCTTTCATAAAAGCAGAAAAATAATCTATATTAATATTTATTGCCTCAATCCAGTCTTTATATCCAGCCACTTTTTCTTCACCTACCTAGCGTATATAACTTCTTCATCCATAATCCTTAAAGCTTCTTGCTCTAAAAGATATGCTTCATATCGCTTTTTGTTTGCCTCTAACGCCAAGCCATTAATTTTTTTTTGAATGTCTTCATTTTTAAGCAATGGGATTTCAACAGAAGCTAAGCTATTATTATCAATCATATCTACAACAGAGCCATAAGTTTGTCTGCGCACCAACTCATTACCCCATTCACTATTTAGAAAAATATAGATGTATCCAGCAATTTTTTCGTTAGCGGGTATTAATTTTAACACATTTTGACTCACTGCATATCCATTCCACTGCTTTGGTACAAGAGTAGTTATTCCGATTGTACCTCTATCGGTTACCAAAATTGTATTCTCCGTAACTTTTAGTTCCTTTTCATAACGTTTTTTATGAATCGGTTTAGATAGATACTTTTCAGTCTTGGGATTTAACTGTGTTATTTCTTTGCCTCCTAAAAAAGGATAGCCATAACCTTCTTCAACATATGTACGTTTGAAAACACCTGCAAGAATTATATCCTTACTTATTCGTTTATCACCTATATTGGTCACTTCCGCGGCATATTTATTAAGATGTTCAACGATTGCAGCAACAATCGGAACATGATATGAAGCATCAGCTCTTCCACACATGTGGCTTAATTTAATACTAAACGTGCCTACAGAAGCATCCATTTTGTAATAATCTACATTGAAATCCTTTATTGGTGGTAGTTTTAACTCTTGTATCAGCAATTCTGTCGCTTCATCAATCAAATCATTTGATTCGTCACGCAATTTATATGATTCTACTACTAAATCATTAATTTTTCCTTTAACTTCATCAGGAGCATTAGGAATCGGAACTGATGAAAGGTGTTCAGGTTCTATATGTGTAATAACAGCACCATAACTATTTGTAAGTAGAATTTTATTGCCAATTTTACTTTTTAAATAAGCGTAAATGTATCCTTGATCTACATTGTGCTTACAGTCTATTCTAAGTAAATCATGGCTGAAAATTAAATCATTTAGCGTTTCAGAAACATACGAAACTTTTCCAATTGTCCCTGAACAAGTCATTAAAATCTGACCTTTATGTACTCTTAAAGCGTCAATATTAGTTTGTGTTAAATGAGAAATATAACCATCAGGTGTGGGCTTAATATCAACTATTGTTGATGGTTGATATATTGGCATATCCGAATTCTCAACCCAAATTCGTTTAAATCTAGCACCCGTATATGATGTTGTCAATCCTTTTTCTCCGCCAATAGTTGTAAGCGGATATTTGCCGTTTGCTATTATCTGCCGAGCCCGTTTTGCTTCTACATCAAAAACACTTGCTTCGAGGCGTTTTCCTCGTGATATTACATCTGCCAAAGAAACAGAACACCATTTAAGAGAATCTTTACTCTCAGTAATATTATTTACCATGACAATCCCTCCTGCTTCTTCCAATCAGCAAAGATTGCCGGAACATCTGGAGTTTGGTCATCCTCAACTTTCTTTTTCTGTTCATGAGATACTACTGCACTTTCCTCGGTTTCACCATCCAGCAAAATACTATTTGTATCCGGAACAAGTATTTCATTTCCCTCTTTATCTCGCTTAAAGGTCGGATTACCTCGCTTATCGTGTCCAACTTTTTCAACCATAGCCATAAAAATATTATAATCAGCCATTGTTCCGCTTTTTTCTTCTGCATCTTTTTGTTCTTGAGTTTTCTTCTGCAAGAACAATACAGATGTTTGAGTACCATTTCTCGGCTGAAATGTATCTACATGCAAATCAACACTACCAATAATTCTATGGTTCTTTATTAACCATTCACGAATATATCCCAGTCCTGGAGAACCAAGAATAGAGTCAGGCAGCACAATCCCCATTCTGCCACCTTCAGTCAAAAACTGTGTGCATCGCTCAATAAATAGAATTTCAGGAGGAACGGAGGACTGTAAACGGTCAGTCATAGTCCATACTCTTGTTTTCTTATTATTTTCCCAAATGTGAGCAAGTTCAAACTGTTCCAAAATATTTTTATCCTTAACCGGAATTTTACTTCCGAACGGAGGATTGGTAACAATTACATCAAAGTAACCTATCGTTTTATAATTTCTCATTTCCGATTTATCAATTCCAAGCGCTTCTGCAAGCTTTGTACGGAACTCATCTGTCCATTCATGAGGTGGAAGCAACGAATTGGTCTGTAAAATATTACCGCTTCCATCGTTATTCATAACCATATTCATTTTAGTTGCTTTAACAAGATCAGGATTTATATCAAACCCAAAATAATAATTTGATGCCATTTCTGAAATTCTATCATTAAAAGTCCTTATAGAATCATTGTCCCAATCTTTACGTGGAGAACATATTTGTTCAGCAAATGCAATTTCAAGGTCACCAATTACATGTGTCATAGCGGTAACCAAGAACCCACCTGTTCCACACGAACTGTCGAGAATGCGCTCTTCCATTTTAGGATTAATCATCTCGACAACCATTTTCATTACATTTCTAGGCGTAAAAAATTCGCCTCTGTCACCGCGAAGGTTGGCACCAACTATTTCTTCATAGGCTTTACCCTTAATATCGATGTTGGTGTTAAGCAAGCTGTATTTTTGAAGTTCGCTAACAATATATGCAAGACTACGAGGAGCAAGTTTGATTTCATCATTAGAATCAAATATTTTGCCATGTTTTTTCTTAACACGCTCAAATATTTTTGATATACGTTTCTTTACAGTTAATTGCCCATCAGGATTAGAACGTTCCTCTGATGTAGTATAAAATTCAAGAGGATTGGGAATATTTCTTTCATCTTCAATTTTACAGAAAATAACTTTAAGCAGTTCAAAGAAAGCCGGTTGTTTCTGTAAACCATCATTTACATGAATGTGATTATGACATGTCTTGAACACAAATAGAAGATTATCATCATAAGCATTTTTAAGAGATGTTCTCTTTGGGCGATTTATGTCATCCAAGCTACCATCAGCAGAAGGAATATCGTTATAGTCCATAAAATCAATTTGCCCTTTATCATTTTTGAATTTTCTATAAACTTCCTTTTGCTTGCCATTTGTCCACATGCCCCATTCGCAGTTAGGGCAAGCAGACATGTAAGATTTTAGTTGCTCTACGCCCTCTTTAGCGTTTCGAGCCTCTACAGCTTCTTTTTTACATTCGATAATCAATTTTACATTTTCTTGTGTTTTTTCAGAACAATCCTTATTGAAAATAACAATGTCCGCTCGTGGTTTTCTTGAACCAAGCTGGAGAGTATATTCAATACTAATTTGCTTTGGTGAATATTTATGCTCATTTACAAGACGCTTTTCAATGGTTTGCCTAACATACTCTTCGGGGGTATCATTACGAAACTTACCATCTACGTAGTCACAAATTTTGCCTTCGGGGATTACAATTACTTTTGTATCAGCCATTATTTTTTCCTCCAATATTTCCTGTTATCTCAATGCTTCTTTTAACGATGAAATTATACTATCATACTCAATATTTTTAGCGTAATCAAACTGTTTTTGATAATTACTCCACATTTTCTTTAAATCCGAGCTTTCTAAAATCACGGTAATCGCATCATCAAAAGCCATTATCTGATTTCTTGTCCCTCTATGTTCAATAGTTTTCTTTAATGCTTCTTGAAATACCTCTTTGTCAAATTTCTGCGTTGTAATCAATATGTACGCATCATAAAAATCTCTCGGTCGAGTATTAAAAATACTTCTGCGTAAAATTGTTTCAATCTTTTCAGCCAAAACAGTTTCTATGTTATATGCCCATACTTCAAAAGTCAATGCTTCATCAAATATGCCCGTAAAATCAAATTTGACAGCACTCGGAGTAATAACATCACCGGTTGAAACATCTATTGTCACTGGAGTAACAATAGTTTCATATATAGCATCCAACGCCACCCGGTATCCTCCATAAATGTCGTCTTCTCTAATTGGTGATATTCCTTTTAAAGAAAAAATCACATCATCATGTAAGTCTATGGCAAATATATCTTTTAACGCTTTTTCAATAGCATCCGGTGTAAGTGGCAAATTTTTAAGAGTAGTATCCAAATCCATAGTTGCTCTATTGTCCAATCCAACAAGAGCAGCTACAAGCATTCCGCCCTTTAATACAAATTTCTCTTTGTATTCAGAAACAGACAGTCTGTTTAAAAACCGTTCAAACATATAGTTTTGTAAAATAACCTGCGCCGGAATATTTTTTGATTTTGCAATATTTCTGATTTTTGCCTTTAGGCTCATCGCCTTAGCATTACTCATAACAGCACCTCCATATAACTTCTCACCTGTGATAAAACTCCCATTTTACTTGCATACAAACTAAGATTGGCAAGATTTTTATGAGAGCTTGACGCATACTGTTTTATCGAAGAAAGAAAAGTTTCATCTGCAATTCGATTTCTGCTTCTGATAATATCGCAAATAGTTCTCTCCATGTCATATGTCCAAACTAAACTCCCCATTGTTGTAGGTAATTGCGTTTTTCCTAATTCGTGCAGATCGTCTTTGATATAATAAATTTTGCATTCGCTGCTAATTGAACGAGAGAGCGTTTTAGATGATGGAATTGTGACAGCATGCTCGAACGGTGTTCTTTCTGATATTTTATTTAAAAACAATGCGCTTTCGTGCGAAAAGATAATCAGATTTGAGCGAAGCTGCAGCGACAGCATTTCATCATGCAACTCCTCTGACAAAACATACTGCCCCATTGAAATTCGAGAAATTTTCCCATCCTTGCAAAGTTTAGACAAGCTCGCGCGACTCACACCTTGTTCAAGCGCAGTTTTTGTCTGTATTAGTCCATTATTTGAATTTGATATTTCTTTTAATATATCAATCGAATTCATCCGAATACCTCATTCTTATTATGATACAGAAATCATATCACATTTCTTGCCATTTGTCAATCTTTGTTTGATATTTAATACGAATTGCTAATCACGTTCTTGTCATTTGTCAAAAATGCCTATTCCACAAAACAGAATAGGCATTAAAGCAAATTTTATTTTGATTCCAATATCAATTTTCTTGCAATCGCAAACAAACCGCTGTCCACCGCCGGAATATCTCTATAGCAAGTATCCTTTGAAAATTCCACCTCTGGGTTAAACGATGGATTGACTGATTGATAAATTCGGATATGGACATTTTTAGCCGCTGTTTGATAATCAATCCGTTCCGCAACATATTCATCAATCACAGACGAAATAATCGCTTTTACTCGTTCAATATTTTCCGTATAAAACTCCGGTTTTAAATACATATCCCGATACTGCCGAATAGCATTGTTCGCCACATCCGCAAGTTCACCATAGCTATAGCCGCCCGTCTGTCCATTCAACCACGCTTCAAAAAGTATGGCATTGGATTTTGCTCTTGCATCGGCATATCCCAATCTATTTTGCACCTCAATAAAGATGCTGCCTATCAAATTCTCAGCCACAATAATAGCTTCTTCGCTCGTGTAGCATGGTGCCGATTCTCTCTGCACCTCTGCTGCGATTGCGCTGACCGGCAATACCATTGCCGCAATGATTAAAATAATAGCTTTTATAGTTTTCATAATGACCTCCAAACCTATCTTGTAAAATAATTTTTGTATACCACTTGACTTTTCCCCTGAACCTGTTGCTCAAGCTGTACGGCTTGTTTGTGCTTTTCCTGTATGCGTTTGGAATCCTCAACTATATCTTTGCACAACTTCACCTTTTTCCGTAGCTCGGATAGCTGTAGATTAATGTCCCTAATGTCTTTTTCACCGTCCGGCTTATCATAAAGCATTTGCCGTTCGGCGGTCAGCTTCAGGATGTCATCTTCTGCTGATTTTCGAAAAACTGCAAGTTGTTCAACCGTTTCAATATCATTTTCACACAGGAATTTAAATTGCTTTTGATACCGTTCCAATTTTGTAAGTTCCTCCCGCAGATAGAACGATACTCTCTGCGGCGTTTCCTTTTTGCGTATTCGACCGAACAGATATAAATAATGATAATACAAAGCCTTGAAGCCGTGTAATTTTTGCGGCTCGTATTTTTTCGCCCATGCGTTATAATCCACAGATGGACTCGAAAGTGATTTGATGCCGATTCTTGCCATTCTGATACGCTCTTGAATTTTTTCTTCGGTGTAATCTGCACCCAAGGATTTTAACCTGACAAACCTTTGTGAATACGACGGTTGTAGTGCAATATGTTTCACATTCTCGCCGTACTTAACCTCATACCCTCGCTGCTGTAATATACGCCAAAAATCTTTGTAAGTATAAGAGCATTTTATAATCTCGTCGATCTCCTCCCGAATCTGACCTCGCATCGTTGGCAAGCCTGCCTTTTCAGCTTTCCACTCCGCATAATGCTTGGATTTTCCGTATTCCGGATTTTCTATGACAGACAGCCCATACTCCCGGCACAATTTGTCCGAAGCATCACGCATGATGTTATACGCTTTAATGCCGCCCCTGAACTTTGCCCCATCGGTAAACGAAACAGAATTTAGGCAGAAATGATTATGCAAATGATCTTTATCAAGATGCGTTGTAACTAAAATCTGAAATCGCTCACCCCACAATCTTTTTGCCAATTCCACGCCGACCTCATGTGCCAAATCCGGCGTGACTTCACCGGGCGGAAAACTTTGATAGCCGTGATAAGCTAAAACTTTGTCCGTTTTATCAAACTGCTTTTTCGTCATAATCATTTGGTCACGGGCAATATCCGAAGAACAGTTGATTCCTGTAACATATAACCGCTGGTGCGTTTTATCAGCATTTTCAGCATAGCGGATAACATCTTCCAGCGCCTGTAATTCTGAATCCGTATATTTGGCGCTGTCTGTCTTCTCCGGATTTTTGACATAATTGATTACGCTGTCCAGCCTGCCTTTTATAGACCATATTCTTGTAGTAGCCATGCTTCATCACCCCTTTCGGGAAGTATCTGGTATCTGGAAAGCTCCAGCAGCACCTCGTTGAGCTTTTTCACATTTTCCTCATAAGCCTGAACCTGAATAAAGCCTTTTGCATTTGCCACCTTTGCAATCTGATTGATGCTGTTTCCAATCGCATTCAACTCCCGTGTCATATTATAAAAATCTGCTGTTGGTTTTTCCTTTGGCTTCACTCCCAAAAGCAGCATCCGCAAATATTGCTCTTTAGAAACACCGACCATTTGTGATTTTTTATTCAACAGCTCCGCCTCTTTATCGTTGAGACGGAGCGTCATTTTGTGGTTTCTTTCCCTCATAAAAATTCTCCTTTCGTCTTTTCGGGTATTAGGGCGGCGCACTAAATAGGAGAATTTGGACATCCAAATGCTATGCTTGTTAGAACATTAGAACATTACGTTCCTACTCACACATAAATCAGCTCGTGATTTATGACCTCTTCTGCAGAGGCTTTTACGTTATTAAAATGTCCTACCCACTCCATTTGATGTGTCGCCTTATCAGGCGCAGATTTCTCTGCCGCACTAATAAATTGTTTTAAAATTTTCCGTGCCTGAACATCGACTTCATGCAGATGTTCGGACAGATTTCCTGTTGATAGAAGATAGCTGTAATGACATCTTCTATACTCTTTAAGGTATCGCTCCCTTGCCCTGCCATATTTCCCGATGGTGAATTTTTCCTCTAAAATTGTTAAATCCGGAATCAAGTAATCACCGCATTGTTTGTAAGTACCGCCCATTTGTTCATAAATTGATTTCATCGTATCGCCGCTCCTTTTCGTAATTATGTTTACAGGAATGTGCCACATTCCTGTCATAGTGGTTAGCGTAAAATTTACCACCTAAAATCCTTGTGCATACCAACCGTATCCAAATATTTCTGCCTTGCCGCTTGTTTTTCTTCTTCGGTTTCGGCTGTTTTATACTCAGTATAATGCTGATGCCGTATCATGGAGTCCAGCTTATCTTGCAGACCTTTTGCAATTTCTTCTGTATCATCATAATCTTCTGCCAGATGATACAGTAATAATTTGACAAACAGTTCATAACTGATTTGAACATTTTTCATTTCATATCTATCCTTTCAAGATGGTAAGGCGGCAAGGTGACCTTTTCTATACAATAGGGCATCTTGCCATCTTGTATTTATTCCAAGCTCCAATGCCACTGATTATTGAAGCGTTTCGACTGTACCTTTAACGCCTCTTTCGCATTTCTCAAGGTTTTTTCGGATATGCCTTTTTCAGCGGCAATCCGCATAATCTCAGATTGTGCCATCGGACCGTTTGACAGGGTATTTTCAAGAAAATCCATTGCCACCTGTTTTTTCGTGCCTTTTGCTGCACCGGAAAGCAAATCGTCTGCCGTAACATCATATTCACCTATCCATTCAAAACCGTTTTCTTCGCTCAATTTGAAAGCAATGGATTTTTCTTCGGGTGCAAGCGAGCTTTTCACTTGACAGACTACCCGTATTTCCGGCTCCTCCTTAATTCTGCCGACAATCAAGACGCTTCTTGCGGCGGCTTGAAAATCTATGGAGCCGAGTCCTCTGTATGCCGACTTGCCGATACCGGATTTATTCATGTGCCCGATTAAAATAATGGCACATTGGTACTTTTCAGCCAGTTCTGCAATATGCTTCATAACAGGCCGGATTTCGTTTGCCCGGTGCATATCCACATCTGCACCTAAGAAACCTTGTATGGGGTCTAACACCACGAGTTTGGCATTTGTTTCAATGATAGCCTGCTCCAGCCGAATATCACGCATGGTAAGCGGTACATCTCTATCATCAATCACAAGCACTTTCGAGCAATCCGCATCAGCGGATAACAGCCGAGGTTTGATGGTATCCGACAACCCATCCTCTGCGGTTTGATAAATTATATTGACAGGCACTTTTGCGGCTTCGTTTACGATGGGTTCGCCTTTGGTAAGCCGTGCAATAATTTGCAGTACCAGCGTTGTTTTCCCTTCACCGGGGTCGCCCTGAATAATTGTTATTTTTCCATACGGGATAAACGGATACAGTAGCCATTGTACTTCTTCCACCGCAACATCCTGCATATTGATTAGTTTTAAATTGCTCAATTTTTTCACCTCCCATTGAAAAATCAATAGGAATGTGGTAAAATACCGTTGTTGGGATGGTGGTTTTACCACATTCCTTGCCTTGATGTATTTGCCGATACATTAAGGCTCTTTCTTTTCTTCAAGACCGTTATAAGTTTCCGCAACCAGCTTGAGCGTTGCAAGAAATTCATCCGACAGTTCTGAAACACGCTCTATCCGTTTCAGTTCCTCCAAAATCTCCGTCATTTGATTCCTAAGCGCCTTGAACACCCTCGGATTGCCTTGCACAACCACATTCCGCTCCATACACCGCCGGTAACAGTATTCCTGCTTTGAAAGTCCCGATAATGCTACCGCCCGCTTGATTTCCTCATTTTCTTCAGGCGATACACGGAATCCTACGGTGATACTGCGAAAACGGTTGTGCCTGTCTACATTTTTAGCTGACAACTTGCTCACCCCTTTCAATGTTCAATTTGTCCGCCATTTCTTTTTGTACCGATGGAAACATATGAGCATAATTGTATGTAATATCAATGCTTTCATGCCCGACTCTGTTTGCTATGGCTACCACCGAAAATCCCAAATCTATCAAAAGCGATATGTGGCTGTGCCGCATGGAATGGATGGAAATGCGTTTTATCCCGGCGCCTGTGAACCTCTGTCCATTTCATGATGTAGATAACTTTTCGTTATCATAAAAAGCCTGTCATTTGCACGAATACCGTATAAACTGTTGATAAATTCTTGAATTTCTTCACATAGGAAATCGGGAAGGTCTATTACCCTGTTGCTTTTTTCAGTTTTAGGCGTTGTTATAACATCTCGTCCTTTTAACCTTTGATATGATTTTGTTATGGAAACGGTCTTTTTGTCAAAGTCAAAATCTCCCGGTGTGAGTGCCAATAATTCTCCAAGCCTGATGCCTGTCCAATACAGCATTTCAAAAGCGTAGAACGATATTGGCTTGTCCATCATTTCATCAGCAAATTTCAAGTACTCCTCCTTTGTCCAAAACTCCTTTTCCTTGTTTTTGGCTTTTCCCATATTGCCAACCTTTGCCGCAGGATTTTGAGATAATTCATAAAATTTTACTGCGTGATTGAATATAGCACTAAGCTGGTTGTGCAAAGTTTTGAGATAAACCGGAGAAAATGGTTCCCCGTTTTCATCCCTGTGATTTATCATTTCATTCTGCCAACATATCACATCTTTGGGTTGTATCTCTGACATTCGCTTTTTTCCAAAATAGGGAATTAACTTTTTGTCAATGATAGAATCCTTGGTTTCCCATGTATTTTCTTTGATTCTTGCCCCTAAATCCGTTCTATACAGTTCAATAAAGCTTTCAAATGTCATATCAATGTCGGCTTTTGCTTTATTTAGCTGTTCCCGTTCCCAAGCCTGTGCTTCACGCTTGGTTTTAAAGCCTCGTTTCTGTGTTTGTTTCCGTTCGCCTGTCCAGTCGGTAAAACGATATACGGCTCTCCATTTATCGCCATCTTTGTAAATTGCCATCTCACATTCTCCTTTCGTTGCTTTGATATTGTACTTTTTCTAAAAAATATTGTTTGCTGACTCTGCCTGCAATCGTATGATAGCCTTGCTGCTGCAATTCGGAATTCAGTTTCCTAATGACTTTATAAGCATACGACTTTGAAACGCCAAGAATTTGCATGACTTCATCAACTCTTAAAAAGTATTTTTCCATCTTAATGCCTCCTCGCAAATATATTTGCATTAACAAATTAGATAATGTAAATATATTATAACCAACTCATTCGATAATGTCAATAGTTTTTCTGAAATTTTATTAGCTTTTTTATTCTATATAGTTGACCAACTCAAACGAATATGTTATAATGTGTAGTATAATACAGAGATTGGAGCTTTTAAAATGGCTATTGGTGAACGAATAAAATTTATAAGAAACCTGCATGGAGCAACGCAGAAATGGCTTGGATTGAAGCTGGGTTTTAGTGAAAAGACCGCCGAAACTCGTGTGGGACAATATGAAATAGGTGTCAGAACGCCTAAAGATGAAATGATAAAAGATATTGCAAATATTTTCGGCGTATCTCCGCAGGCTATTAAACTCCCGGATATTGATAATTATAACGCTCTGCTGCACACCTTATTTGCAATAGAGGACATATACGGCTTGACCGTTAATATGTTAGATGACGAGCTTTGTCTTACATTAGACAGAGAAAACTCGTCTTATTTTCCTGTGTACGATATGCTTCGTGCGTGGAATAAAGTTGCCCGCAAATACAGGAATGGTGTAATAACAAAAGAGGAATATGATAATTGGCGTTATAACTATCCAGAGAGCAAAATATAATTTTTAGGAGCACCATAATGAAAAGTTGGAAAGTTAAATTTTTGGAAAGTGCTTTATTGGGAGTTACCACAAATACAAATAATCCAGATATTGTTTTTTCAAAATGCGTTAATTTAGCATATAAGGATATGTTGACTGCTGGACGCTATTACGCTTCAATGTTCCAATATACAAAGGATGAAATTTGCCAAAATGTAAAAAAGCTGATTACCGAAAACAATTTTACTTTTTCTCGCAACCTAATTTATGAAATTTCACTGTTATTTAGCAACAATGAAATAATAGGAACGGGAAATAAATATGTTACAAGATATGGTCTTGCACAAAAACTTATTAATATGACATTCAAATATCTTTATATTTTTAGTGACTACATTTTTGTAAACTACATAACGCCTGACTTTTCGAATTGTGATTGCCCATTAGATAGTATCATTCTTGGTAAGGCTGATATTAAAGATTGTGTTTGGAGTAAATTGACAGCAAATCAATATATGCAATGCCAGAAAAAAATATCAAATATTTTAAAGTCATCTAAAAATCTTGATTTTGAATTAATAACACTTGGTAACCTTGCTTACGATTTTTTAAATTGGTAATATAATATTCATATAAACAACAAAAGAGCTAACCGACATCAAAATCAGTTAGCTCCTATTTTTATAGATAATTTAATGTTGCCAAATCGTTGCCAATTTCAGTGTCAAATGCTCGCAAACCGCATGGTTGAGCCATTTATGGGTGATGATGGGTCATTCCCACTCGATGGTTGCGGGGGGTTTTGAAGTTATGTCGTAAACTATTCTGTTTACGTGACTGACTTCGTTTACTATTCTTCTGCTTACTATATCCAATATATCATATGGGATTCTTGCCCACTCCCCTGTCATGAAGTCTGTGGTTGTTACCCCTCTCAATGCTATGGTGTAGTCATATGTACGCTCATCGCCCATCACTCCTACACTTCTCATATTTGTCAGCACTGCAAAATATTGGTTTATTTCTCTGTCCAGTCCTGCTCTGCTAATCTCTTCTCTGAATATAGCATCGGCGTCTTTTAATATCTCAAGCCTGTCCTTGGTTATCTCTCCGATACATCTTATTGCAAGTCCGGGTCCCGGGAAAGGCTGTCTCCATACCAAATACTCCGGAATTCCCAGTTCCATTCCCAGCTGTCTTACCTCGTCCTTAAAAAGACTTCTGAGCGGCTCTATTATTTCTTTAAAGTCAACATAATCAGGCAAGCCGCCTACGTTATGATGGCTCTTTATAACAGACGCGTCGCCTGCTCCGCTCTCTATAACATCGGGATATATTGTTCCCTGAACAAGATAATCTACTGTACCAATCTTCTTTGCTTCCTGCTCAAAGACTCGGATAAATTCCTCGCCGATTATTTTTCTTTTAGTCTCCGGGTCTGACACTCCTGCCAGCTTGTCCAAAAATCTGTCTTCACAGTTAACGCGAACAAGGTTCATGTCAAACTGATTAGTGAATATATCCTCAACCTGGTCACCCTCATCTTTTCTCAACAGACCATGGTCCACGAATATACAAGTAAGCTGTTTGCCTATTGCTTTATAGAGCAGAACAGCCGCAACGCTGCTGTCCACTCCGCCGGACAAAGCGCACAGAACTTTTTTATCCCCAATTTTATTTTTGGCAAACTCTATATAATTCTTTGCGTAATCAGACATAGTCCAGTCTCCGCTAAGCTTGCATACATTATACAAAAAGTTTTTTATCATATCTTTGCCAAACGGAGTGTGATTAACTTCCGGATGGAATTGAACGCCATAAAAACCTTTTTCTGCGTTTTCAAACGCCGCCATTGGACAGTCCTCTGTCTTTGCCACAACTCTGAAACCGTCAGGAAGCGAATACACCTTGTCAGTGTGGCTCATTAGACATTGGTTTTTATCTGCAATCCCGTCAAAAAGAACTCCTGTTGTGTCGAGTGTTATATCCGTCACTCCGTATTCACGAGTATCGGCATGGTGAACAACACCGCCGAGCGACATGCTCATCAGCTGCGCGCCATAGCATATACCCAGGATAGGAATACCCAGTTCAAAAACTTGAGAATCCACCTTCGGCGCGTCATCATCAAAAACACTGTTAGGTCCGCCGGTGAAAATTATTCCCTTAGGATTTAAAGCCTTTATTTCATCAACAGTTTTTGAGTACGGAACAACTTCGCAATACACATTTGCTTCACGCACACGTCTTGCTATAAGCTGGTTATACTGTCCGCCAAAGTCGATAATTACTATTGTTTCATTCTGCATATGTTTTACCTTTCTGTAAGCCGCAAAAGGGCAATTATCTATTATTTTCCTGAGGAACATACACCGGATATTTTCCGGTAAAGCAAGCGTCGCACATGCCGCATTTTGTTCCCTCGGCAATCTTTGATAAAGCCGAAATAGACAAGTATGCCAAAGAGTCAGCGCCTATATGCTTACAAGTCTCCTCGACAGACATCTTACAGGCAATCAAATATTTCCTGTCGGCTATGTCTGTGCCAAAATAACAAGGATTTTTAAACGGCGGCGATGAAATTCTGACATGAACCTCTTTGGCTCCCGCATCGCGCAGAAGCTGAACTATACGTCCTGAGGTTGTACCTCTTACAATAGAGTCGTCAATCATTATAACTCTTTTTCCGTCAACCGCTTCACGCATTGCGTTTAATTTTATCCTCAATGCAGACTCACGTTCTTCCTGAGTAGGCTTTATAAATGTTCTTCCGATATATCTGTTCTTGATAAATCCAACGCCATACGGTATTTTTGACTCTCTTGCATAACCTAAAGCCGCGTCTATTCCCGAATCCGGTACGCCGATTACAACATCCGCGTCCACAGGGCTTTCCTGAGCTAAATACTTACCTGCATTCAGTCTTGCAGCGTGAACGCTTCCGCCGTCAATCATGCTGTCAGGACGAGCAAAATAGATATACTCAAATATACAGGTAGCTGTCGGCTGTCCGCATCTATCCCTGTAAGAACTGAGTCCGTTCTCGTCTACAACAACGACCTCGCCCGGTTCAACATCTCTTATATACTCCGCCCCGATTGAATCAAGGGCACAGGTTTCTGACGCAAATACATAAGAATTCTTTATCTTACCGATACACAGCGGTCTGAATCCTTGAGGGTCGCGCGCCACAACCATACGCTTAGGCGTCATTATAATCAGAGAGTATGCTCCGCTGATTTCACCCATAAGCTTCATCATAGCTTCGGCAGTGGAATTAGTCTTAATACGTTCTTTAGCCATGAGATGAGCAATTATCTCACTGTCATTATTGGTTTGGAAAATCGCGCCCTTATCTTCCAGCTCTTTTCTGATTTTATCTATATCCACAAGGTTACCGTTATGAACCAAAGCAAACGTACCTTTTTGATATTTGGAAACAAGAGGCTGAGCATTTTCACGGCTGCTTGAACCTGCCGTTGTATAACGGACATGTCCGACAGAAGCACAGCCCTGAAGCTCATTTAACACAAAACTATTGAATACTTCCTGAACCAGTCCCATATCCTTATATTGCAGAATTTGGATTTTTCCGTCCTCGTCAATATTGTTTACAGCAATTCCGCAGCTCTCCTGACCCCTGTGCTGGAGTGCGTAGAGCCCATAATACGTAAGCCGGGCAACATCAAGATTATCACCCATATCATAAATACCGAAAACTCCACATTCTTCATGAAGTGAATCGGAACCAAAAATCTCATTATGTTTACTCACAAGAAACCTCCTAAACGATTTCAGCTGACGCTGTATATTTTTATAATTTAAACAGTTTCACCCATTAAACGTTTCATAATTTCTTCATAAGCGTTCTCAACACCGCCCATATCACGTCTAAATCTGTCTTTGTCGAGTTTTTCATTTGTGTCCTTATCCCAGAAACGGCAGGTATCCGGAGAAATCTCATCGGCAAGAACAATAGTGCCGTCACTTGTTTTACCAAACTCAAGCTTAAAGTCGATAAGTTTGATTCCCAAATCAAGCAAATACTTCTTTAAGATTTCATTAACTTTAAACGCATACTTAGCTATAGTGTCAATTTCTTCCTGAGTTGCAAGACCTAAAGCTAAAACATGATAAGAGTTGATAAGCGGGTCGCCCAAATCGTCGTTCTTAAGACTGAACTCAAGCGTTGGAGCCAATAACTCCTTGCCCTCTTCAACGCCATATCTCTTTGAAAATGAACCAGCCGCTACGTTTCTGATTATAACTTCAAGAGGTACTATTGTAACTTTCTTAACTAATGTTTCCCTATCGGAAATCTCTTTAATCAGATGAGTTGGAATCCCCTGATCTTCAAGCATCTTCATAAGATGGTTGGTAACACGGTTATTAATAATACCCTTAGACTGGATTGTTCCCTTTTTTTCACCGTTAAACGCTGTCGCGTCATCTTTGTAGTCAACCATTAAAACTTCAGGGTCGTCAGTCTTAAATACTTTTTTCGCCTTGCCTTCGTAGAGCTGTTCAAGTTTTTCCATTACAATTCCTCCAATATATATAAATATAAATTAACAACAAAAATACAGTATAATTGTAATACATTCAATAATAAAATGCAAGAGTTAAATATAAGAAAAAAATAAAATTTTGTCTAAAGTTTTTTTGCCGAAAAAAATAAAAATGTGTAAACTTGACATATTTATATAATAAATTTATATCACTTGCAGTATGTGATTTGTTCATAATAGTTCCGTTTAAAACATAATCAATAGTTTTTATGAGTTAATAATCAAATTTTTCGAATAATAAAATATATATTATTTACATATTTTGGGAACTAATATTTGATTGATTCGTCTAATATAACATAAATCACATGGGAGGTTTTATGTCATGAAAAAACAAATTTCATTATTGGTTGCTTCTGCTATGCTGCTCTCATCTTCTGCGGCTATGGCGGCGCAAAGCGATGAAGCAATAAAATCTATGCAGAATGCAGGAATAGTTATAGGGGATGAAAACGGAGATTTACAATTGGACAGCCCGGTTACCCGTGCTGAGTTTTCTAAATTAATCTATGAAGTTCTTGAATCAGAAAATTCATCAATACTAAACTTTGATGATACCTCTTTAGAATTTTCAGATATTAATTCAGATTTTTGGGCTTATAACTATATAATGCCGCTAAAGAACGCAAATATTATTAACGGCTATGAAAATCAAGCCTTTATGCCAAATGAAAACATTTTATTTAAAGAAGCCGCAAAGATTGCGGCTGTCTCCGCAGGAATTATTTCAACCAATAAAAATTATCCTTTAGATTATATCGCAGCCGCAATAGATAACGGACTTATGGACGGGGTTCAAGCGCTTAGCGAACAAGCTATATCACGCAGTGACGCAATCAATATTGCATATAATATAAAAAACTTTTTAAATCTAAAAACTGAAATCAGCAATGCAGAAAAAGCTAAACAGGATGAGACTAATAATAACAATTATAATTACACTCCACAACAAAGTGTAACCGGCAGTACATCCGGCGGAAGCGGAAACGGAAGCGGAGGCGGAGGTTCAGCGATAAACTCATCTAACAGCACTTCTTCTGTTCCGTGGTATCCGAGCTTTGACACAGAGGAATATACAAAAGAAGACGAAAATATTTTTAAAAATCCTCTTACATCACCGTTTTCCACTTTCTCAATTGATGTTGATACTGCGTCTTACAGCAACATGAGAAGGTTTATTCTAAATGGACACATGCCGAAGTACGGCTCTATAAGAACTGAGGAGCTCATAAATTACTTTGATTACGACTATCCTCTCCCGGAAGATGGAACACCTTTCTCAGTATCCTCTGAAACTGCTGTGTGCCCATGGAATTCTGATAATAAACTGACTATGATTTCTATTAAGGGAGACGAAATTCCAATCGAAGAACGCAAACCCAGCAATTTAGTATTTTTGATTGACGTTTCAGGTTCAATGTTTTCAGAAAACAAACTTCCGCTCGTAAAAAAATCTTTGAATTTGCTCCTGAGCAGACTTGATGAACGAGACACAATATCGCTTGTCACATACGCAAACGGCACCAATATAGTTTTAGACAGCGTTAACGCATCAGATAAAGAAACTATTAAAAATGCTGTATTTTCATTGCAGGCATGCGGCGGAACAAACGGATATGACGGTATAAACAAAGCCTATGAATTGGCAGAGAAAAATTTAAAAGACGGTAACAACCGAATTATATTATGTACCGACGGTGATTTCAATATTGGACCTTCTTCAACTACAGAACTTGAGCAACTGGTGACCGAAAAACGCAGCAAAGGAATATTTGTCAGCGTGCTTGGTTTTGGAACTGGGAATTACAAAGACAACAGAATGGAAATTTTGGCTGACAAAGGCGATGGAAACTACGCATATATAGACAACATCAAAGAGGCCAAAAAAGTATTAGCTGATGAAATGATAAAAACTTTGTATCCAATAGCCAAAGACGTTAAGCTTCAAGTTGAATTTAATCCATCTAAAGTTAAAGAATACAGACTTGTAGGATACGAAAATAGAATACTGAACAATGAAGATTTTGAAAACGACGAAAAGGACGCCGGTGAACTTGGCGCCGGGGCTGTTGTAACCGCTTTTTATGAAATTGTTCCGGCAGACGGGACTGAAACGCAGGACTTTAGATACCGGGATACAAATGCAAAACCGTCTGACGAGCTTATGTATCTTAAAATCAGGTATAAGGACCCTGACGGCACTGAAAGCAAACTTATAGAAGAGCCTATCGGTTCAAATATAAATTCCAATCCGTCTGAGAATTTCAAGTTCGCTTCCGCAGCAGCCCAGCTTGGAATGATTTTAAATGATTCAGAATATAAAGGATCGGCTACTCTTGAAAATGTAATTAAACAAGCGCAATCAGGGGTTGGTGAAGATGAATTTGGATTTAAGCATGAGTTTATTCAGCTTGTTGACCTTATAAAATATATAAATTAAGATATTGTTTATGCTATACTTTACTACGGTATTTAAAACCCGCCTTCTAATGGGGCGGTGAATTAAGAAAACATTTTAGCAAGGAACGGTGTAGCCAAACGGCTATGCCGTTCTTTGCTGTTTTTCCGTTGTATTTTGGGCTTTTTCTTTCGCCCGTTCAAAATCAAATGCACCGATGAAGTTGTATACAATCGTGATTTCCCTTGTCTTGGATTTTTTGTCGGTATGGGAAACTTCGATACGGTCTATAAACTCCCGTAGCATAGCAGCGTCAAGCTGCTGCATATCGGTGTACTTCTTTACCGCGCTGATAAACGCTTTAACGTTGGTCTTTTGTTTTTCCTGCTGCTTGATTTCTTCCCGTAGCACTTCTGCCATAGCTTTTAGATTGCTCTGCTCCAATTCGTAATCATGGGACATTTTGATAAACCGTTCGTCAGACAATTTCCCGGTTACATTGTCCTCATATAAATGCTTAAACAGATTATCCAACTCGGCAATACGGGTTTCAGCTTTGGAAAGTGTTTCGCGCTTGCGGGAAAACTCTGCGTCGCGCTCTCGCAAACGGCTGTCTGCTGCTTCCTGCACAAACTCGGCTTCATGCTCTGTTACATAGTCGATTGCTTCCCGTAGGTTTTTCAAAACGATTTCATACAGAACAACATTTTTGATTGAATGGGTCGTACACAAGTCTTTGCCTTTCCGATAGGTTGAACAGATAAAATACTTCTGTTCTTCGGTGAAGTTCGTTGCTCGGCATTGATACATTTTACCGCCGCACTCTGCACAATAAAGCAGCCCGGAGAAAATACCCATATCGCCCATTTTGGTGGGGCGGCGGCGGGATTTGCGTATGTTCTGCACAATGAGAAATACACTTTCCTCTACAATCGGCGGCTGCGTGTTCTCAAAGATCACCCATTCGGACGGGTCGTTCCACAACTTCTTTTTGCTCTTGTAGGATTGCTTTCGGGTCTTGAAGTTTACGGTATGCCCTAAATACTCTATCTTTTCAAGCATACGGGAAACCGTTTCATTCGTCCACTTGTACGGGTTTGCCCCCGGCTTCGGCTTGTTGCCGACTTTCATACCCTTTGACAACCAATAGAAAGTAGGATTGAGGATTTCGCTTTTCTCTAACCATTTTGCAATTTGTGTCGGTCCCATGCCGGAAACGCACAATGCGAAAATCTGCTGCACAACGGCTGCGGCTTCCTCGTCAATAATCCACTTCTTTTTGTTGTCGGGGTCTTTCATATAGCCATAAGGCGGGATTGTAGTAAGGTGTTCGCCGGATTTTCCCTTTGATTGCCAAGTAGCGCGTATCTTCTTTGAAGTATCGCGGGCATACATTTCGTTGAACACGTTGCGGATTGCGGTAAACTCGTTTTCGCCCCGCGTACTGTCAACTCCGTCATTAACCGCGACAAAATGCACGCCAAAATCGGGGAACAGCATATCGGTGTAGAAACCGACTTGCAGATAATCACGCCCGAAACGGGACATATCTTTGACGATAACGCGCTTGATTTTTCCAGCTTTTATATCGGCAAGCATACGTTGAAATCCGGGGCGGTTGAAGTTTGTACCGGAATACCCGTCGTCCTCGTCATAATGTCGATAAGCGGTAATTCCATGCTCCCGGCAGTACCGTTCCAATATCTTCTTTTGGTTGGCAATACTGTTGCTCTCACCCTCTAATTTGTCCTCTTGTGAAAGGCGTTCATATAAAGCCGTTATGCCCTCGTCCTGCGCTTCCTGCTGCTGATCGCGCACATAGAATTGCAAAACATTATTTGAAATGGCTTCGCGGACTTCTTCGCTTAACACTTTGGGGACAGCAATCTGCTGAAAAGAAAAGGTCTTTGTCATTTGCACTCACCACCTTTCGCGGCAAGTGCAGCATATAGCTGTCTGTTCCAATCCAGCGTTGCATGGTCGCCGTTGATTGTTTCCAGAGAAATGCCCGTAGAAACGGCGTAATCTGCAAAAGCAAGCACATCTAAACTGTTACGGGAAATACGGTCAAGGCTCGTAGCAACGATTTTACTAATGCGCCCGTCGCTCATATCCTGCTGCATGAGGGAAAATGCGGGACGGTTAAAGTTCAAACCGTTATAACCGTTATCCACATACAGCGCAAAGGCGGCAATCCCGTTTTGGCTTGCGTGGTAAAGAAGTTTTTGCATTTGATTGTCAAGGTACAAAGTATCTATTTGTTGCGCCGCACGAAAATAGTATGCGGTCAATTTATCCGACTGTTTCATGTTACCTCCTATTCCGACAGCCGGACAAACAGGTTATATGTATTATACCACAAAACCCGTCGTCCGTCTGCAATAGGATTACATTTTCGGCATTATACCGGGCTTTTTCCCCGGTTTAAGTCATTATGGATTAAGCGGCGTACCTTTGTCGCGGCGTCCTCTTTTACACCGTCCTTAACAACGGCTTTGACAATATAGGTAATATCCCCGATTTTGTATTCGCGCACAACCGGTGATTTTGTTGTTTGCTTTGTTTGTTCCATAATGTAAAATCCCCCTTTCGTGGGATAACAAAAAGATTAAAAATGAAAGGCAGAAACGAACGGCTGTCAGCGGCAGCACCGCGGGAGTTTCACCCCTGCTCATTTAAGGCAGCTTTACCCAATGCCTGCGACGCTCTTAACGCTCGGACTATGGCTATAAAGGCGTTTTGTCCCGCCTATATGTCGTTGCCCACAAGCTGCTAAACCTGTTTTGCAGCGCGGTATTTCTCGCTCGACTTTCCCTGTGTGAAAAGCTGTCCTGGCGTACCCGCTGTTCGGCTCGATATAAGCGGTATGTATTCGTTTGCCTGTTATACTGCACCGCCGTTATCTTGCGGGCTTTCTTTATCAAGGAACAATAAGGCTTTGTCGGCCTGCAAAAGCACATCAACAGCGGATATGCTTTTACGGAACGACAAACAGCCCATAACGGGAAGCGTGGAAAGGGGTACACGCTCCCCGCATGGGCTTAAAGAGTTAGCCTACATGAAACGCAAGAGTGCGGGTAATAAGGCGCACTTGCAGCCTGTTACGCATTTCTTCGTCCACATAGGAGTAAGTATTGCCCGCGTCGTCTTTCAGCGTTCGGGTACAAAGTTTCGCTATGTAACCCCCGTAATGCTTCAAGATCGCGCACATGGCGTTTGTGTCGCCGTTTGCCGCTGCGGAAATGACAGGGAACGGCAACAGATTTTCAGATTTCCTAACGGTGTTCATCATCTGCTTTTCCCTCCAAATACTGTTTGATCTTCGCAAGCGCGGATTTCCTATGCCGGAAAACCGTCGTGCGTACAACATTCAGCAGTTCGCCAATTTCCGCGTCGCTCATATCCAAGAAGTAGGACAAGAGAACAATATCGCGTTTCCTTTCGGGCAGAGCGTTAAGGGCTTCGGCAAGCAGTTCATTTTTGACGAGTACATCAAAGCCGGACACTTGAAAACGGTAATAATCGCTTTCGTATTCGTCCGTCGTGAAAAGCTGTGCGAGTTCGCTTTCGCTCAAATCCGAAAAAGTTACTTCGCGGGCTGCGCGTTTCGCAAGGGTGCGGCGGTAGCTTTTCGCTTCGCCTACCAACGTTTTCTTTGCCAATGCGTCATACTGATGTTGTATTCTTTCTTTGTCGGAAGAAGATAGCTCCATAGAGTTCACCTCCTTCCCGCGTGGAGTAGAGGACGGGAGTTAAAGGCTTGTCCTCTCTGCCCCTTTCGCTCTGTACCCGTTCGGGAGATGGCTCTTTGTTGCTCCTTTCAAAAATATATTGAAATAAACAAAATGCGCCCGCCCGCAAGACGCGGACGAGCGCAAAGGAATTGTGAGCAATATTTAGATGTACTGACAGTTCGTATTCATAGCCGGAATATCCCGCTGGCGGGTAATGGCTTTTTTTGACCGCAAAGCATTAGGCGGGTTACAGTAAATAAAAATAGACACGACGATACCTCCCAGATACCGCCGTATCCTTAAAAAAGGGCGACTTTAATACACTACCCGCAATCCATTCTATAATAGGGAACAGCGGCTTTTGCTCAATATTAAATAAAAAAGCCGATAACACATAGGTTTTTTGACCTAATGCGTTATCGGCTCTGCGTCTATGCGTCTGGCACTTTTAATCATTTTTTTTGAATTTATTATATGTGTTAGCTAACTGTCCACAAGCCGCGTTAATCTCTCTGCCATGAGAAACTCTCATAGTAACTTCAAGTCCTGCTTGCTCTAATTGATGTTTGAATGCAACTATTTCCCGTTTCTGTGGTGCTTTAATTCTTGAATTGCTTGTTGGGTTGTATTGTAACACGTTAATCATAACTTTTTTGCCCCGAAACCATTTTGCAAGTTGTCTTACATCTGAGGGCCGGTCATTTATACCCGGTAAAAGCAAATACGCAAAGACAATTTTGCGATTATGCCTTTCAGAATAGGATAAGGCTTGCTTAACAACATCTTCAATAGCATATATGCGCATGTGAGGAATAATACGATTTCTTGCAGATTGTGTTGCTGCGTGTAAAGATATTGTCAACTGAATTTTAAGATGTTCCTCGCGCAATTTTTTTAATTGATCGACCGGACCAACTGTTGATATGGTAATGCCGTCGGTTGGAAAGTTGAGCCCATATCTATCTCGGAGAATATGGATTGCTTTTATCAAGTTGTCATAATTGAATAAAGGCTCTCCCATACCCATAAAAACGATACGGTTTACTTTTCGACGCAACAATATAATCTGTTGTACGATTTCTGACGATGTTAGATTACGAACAAAGCCATTTCGCCCGGACTCACAAAAAATACAACCAACAGGACAACCGACTTGTGTGCTCACGCAAACAGTTCCACCATCTCGCCGCTTGATAAAAACCGTTTCAATGTATTTGTTGTCTTTCAGTTCGTAAACATACTTTTCAGTATCACTGCTTTTGTAAATATTTTTTACCAACATTGATAGATTTTTTTTGCGTGGTAATTGCTTATATAATTCTTTATATAAGGCTTTTGCTTCATTCTCGCCAATAACTTCCGACATTTCTTTGTAAGTAAATCCGTATGGATCATTCCGTACTTCCGCAGGCGTATATTTAGGTAAACGTTTCATTTTTATATCCTTTCTTCTAAATAATAAAAGTTTGTTTTTCTGTATTTTTGATTACAATCTCTAATTTTTCTACATCAATGATATGCGTCAATTTGCATTTAGGGCAGAAAAGAGGAAAATCTTTTAATACAGTATTATGAAATACTTGAACTCTCGTCTTTCCGTTACAAATCGGACATTTTATCCAATATTTTTTAAGCATTATATTTCACTCGTCCTTTTTACACAAAAAAATGCAGGTCAATGCTCATGTTGAGGATTGACCTGCATTTATAATGCACAGAGCAGTACAACAAAACTAAGGCATAGCTTGCACTATGTCTATACTATATCTATACGTCGTTAGTTTTTTGTATAGCATCCGCAAAATAAGCATGACAAAAAAGCCCATGTTGAAAATGGGAAAATCCTTTTTTCAATGCTTATCTAATACGCATGCTATGCAACATAAACGCCGCCTCCTTTTACATACATTTTATTTTATCAGAAAATCAGTCTACTGTCAATACACAACAGGAAGTATTTAACCTAATGATATGAATTGTGTGGACATATCCAAAAAGAAAGGTGAACTGTAAAATGTAATAGGGTGAATGAAAATGGCAAAAAGACCCGTACCATTGTACGACTTTAAGGCTTTCGGGGCAGCTATAAAAGCCGCGAGAAATGAGCGCGGCGAGAGCCGGAAAAAGGTAAGCGACGAGTTATATATTTCCCCGCGCTACCTTACAAATATTGAGAACAAGGGGCAGCAACCGAGTTTACAGGTGTTCTATGACCTTGTAACACGGTATCATATTTCCGTCGATCAATTTTTCTTTCCGAACAAAAACGTGGAGAAATCTACCAATCGGCGGCAGCTTGACGCGCTGCTGGACGGTATGAGCGATAAGGGCATACGGATTGTAACCGCAACGGCAAGGGAAATTACGGAAGTCGAAAAGACAGAGGGCTAACCTCTTTCATACGGGAAATGCAGGATTGCAGCGCATGGCGGCTGCAATCTTTTTTTGCGCCCAAAATTGAGGGGACGCGCAACAAATACCGCCTTTCGGTAGGGGTATGGAGTAGATAGCAAGCACAGCAAACGAGTACCCGTTTGCGAAAAATGCTTGTTGGGATAATCCCAAACCCTTATACCGAAAGGCGGCGCGGAAATGGAAAACCGAAAGAGAAATATCCAAATGAAGTTTTACGTTACGGAAGAAGAAAAGCGGCTGATCGACGAGAAAATGAAGCAGCTTCCCATAAAGCAGTACGGAGCGTATCTGCGCAAAATGGCGATTGACGGGTATATCCTTGTCGTTGACCGGAGCGACACAAAAACATATATCCGGGAACTGCAAGCGGTGAGCCGGAATATCAACCAGATTGCCAAACGCGCCAACGCGACGGGGACGGTTTACCAGCAGGATATTGAGGATATAAAAAAGGCGGTGGACGAGATATGGCGGTTACAAAGACGCACCCTATTAAATCAACCTTAAAGGCCGCGATAGACTATATCTTAAATCCCGAAAAGACGGACGGGAAACTGCTTGCGTCCTCTTTCGGCTGCGGGCTGGAAACCGCCGATATAGAGTTTGCATGGACGCGAGAAACTGCCGGAGATCGCGGCACACATTTAGGGCGGCACTTGATACAATCCTTTGCGGTGGGCGAAACCACGCCGGAAGAAGCGCACAAAATCGGCATGGAACTTGCCAAAGAGATTTTAGGCGGCAAGTATGAGTTTGTTTTGACAACTCACGTCGATAAAGACCATCTGCATAATCACTTGATTTTCAATGCGGTTAGCTTCGTTGACTACAAAAAGTACCATTCCAACAAGCAAAGCTATCACGCTATCCGGCGCACCAGCGACAGGATATGTAAAGAGCATGGGCTATCCGTTGTCGTGCCGGGACAGGACAAAGGGAAAAGCTATGCGGAATACACCGCCGAAAAGCAAGGGACAAGCTACAAAGCAAAGCTGAAAACGGCGATAGATACCCTCATTCCCCAAGTCAAAGATTTTGACGAACTGCTGCGCCGTTTGCAGGAAATGGGGTATGAAATCAAACAGGGCAAATATATTTCTTTCCGCGCTGCCGGACAGGAACGGTTTACCCGCGCAAAGACGCTCGGCGCGGCCTATACGGAAGAAGCGATAAAGGAACGTATCAAGGGCGTATATATCGCCAAGTCAAAACCGCTGCGGGAAGATAAGAAAATCCGTCTTGTCGTCGATATTGAAAACAGCATTAAAGCCCAACAATCGGCGGGCTATGAACGGTGGGTGAAAATCCATAATCTGAAACAGGCTGCAAAAAGCATGAACTTCTTGACTGAAAACAAGATTGAATATTACAGCGACCTTGAAAGCAAAATCGCGGATATTATGACCGCCCATGACGCGGCGGCAAGGGCGGTTAAGGACGTAGAGCAGCGTATGTCTGATTTGTCGCTGCTTATCAAGCACACCACCACGTACCGACAGTTAAAACCGATTTACGACGAATACCGAAAATCACCGGACAAGGAAAAGTATCTGCGGGGGCATGAAAGCGAAATAATTCTGTTTGAAGCTGCGGCAAGGGCATTAAAGGAAATGCAGATAAAGAAGCTGCCCGATCTCGCCGCGCTGCGTAAAGAGTATAGCAGCTTAAACGACAGGAAAAGCAAATTGTATGAGGATTATCGTCAAGCCAAGAAGCAAATGCAGGAATACGGCGTTGTCAAAAAGAACGTTGACAGTATTCTATATCCGTCCCAAAGCAAGGCAAAAGAACAGGAACGGGGCTAATAGATTTTTTCACAAAAACCTGTTACAATCAAACTGTATTCAAAGAACAAAGGAAGTGTATATATGGGCTATTTAGCGGCGGCGGGAGCCTATTTAATAATCGGTCTTGTAGTTAGCTTTATCCTTATGGTAGTGGGGCTTTTTATCGGGCATATCATTGTTTTTGACAGTATCGCCCTCGGTATTATATCCGGCGTGTGCTGCAATCACTTTTTCACGCTGCACCCCGCCTTGTGCGTGCTGATCGGCGCGGCTGTATTCGCGCTGCTGTTGTTTCTCCAAAAAACACGTTTTGGATTTTGGGTAATCGGGGTGCTGCTGTCTGCTGCCTGGGCGGTCATTTTCGGGCTGCTGGCGTTTATTATCTCCAATGCAGATCAACTTTGGTTTTATGTGGTCTGCGGGCTTGCTTTTATCGTCATGTTACTTCTCCATATCAAGGCAAGAGATAAGGCATAAAACAAGGGTAGCAAGTGGAACATTAAGGGCTGAAAACGCCTGTGTTTCTGCGGCTTCCAGAGCGCGAAAGCGGTATGGACGATACTTTATACTCAAACCTCAAAAAATGCCTTTCTAATGTTCCACGAAAAAGCAAAAAAGAACGGGGCGCGGTGCCGACAATCGGCAGCCGCGCCCCTGCTTTATTCTAATCACTCTTTCAGTTTGGCATTTTTGCGTATGGTTTCCTTTGCCGCCCTTACAAAGTCTGCAATCATGCGGATTTCGTATTCGTCGCAATCGGAAACAAGGTCTTGTATCTCCTGCGAAAAAATATCTTTGGAGTGTATCACGCTATCACATAAAAACTCGTCAACAGAAACGGAAAGGGCATTTGCCAAAGATACAATCGTCGGCAAACTCAATTTGGAGTTGCCTGTTTCGATGTTGCTCATGTGTGTTGTGGAAAGCGACGCTTTTTCTGCTAATGCTTCCTGTGTCAAATCCGCTTTAATACGGGCAATCTTTATGCGCTTGCCAATCGCTCTATAATCTAATTCCATTAAAAATCCCTCGCAATCACTCACTTTCTTATATTGTATTTTTTCCGCTGTATCATTATAATAATCTGTATAAAGGATTGCTTTATACAGTTTGTATTTTGATGAAAATATTTTATATTCCACCTCACAAGCTGTATTTCTAATATATGTGAGGGAATACAATGATTACTTGCACCTTTGCAGGGCATAGAGAAGTTTTCGGCTCCTGCACTCAAAAAATAGAAAACGCGCTTGAAACGCTGATCGAAAATGAAGATACGTTATATTGTTACGTCGGCGGTATGGGAGAGTTCGACGGATTTTCCGCTGCTGCTGTCCGCAATCTGAAAAGAAAATACCCAAACAAAGAAATCCGGCTGACGCTTGTTCTTCCCTATATGCAACAAAAATTAAACGAGTATAAGGAGTATTACGAAACGAGTTTTGATGATATTCTTATCCCGGCAGAGTTAGCGGAGATACACTATAAGCGGGCAATACCCGCCCGCAACAGGTGGCTTGTGGATAATAGCGACTATTTGATTGTTATGGTTTGGCGCGACTTCGGCGGGGCATATACGACGCTGCGGTACGCACAAAAACAGGGAAAAAAGATAATCTTGCTGGAACGATAAAAAACGGGGGTGCGGTGCCGGCAATCGGCAACCGCGCCCCCCGTTTCGTTAAGGCTTATTCGTCGTCGGTGAGAGTAAAGACAGTTTCGGAAAATGCGCTGTCCGTCATGGATTGCAGCTTGTTTACCGCTGTGGCGGCAAGCTGGCGCATATCCTCGTCCATGTAGGGCATGGCAGAGTTGATATTATCAATCGTCCTTTCCCGGCTGTCCTCGGCGTAAATCGCAATTATGTTTTCTTCCTCAATGGTAAAGCGGATATTCATACTATCAAACCTCCAAATCCTTTTTCTGCTCTTTCTGCTTGTCTTTCGGCTGCGGCGCCGCCTGTTTCTTGTACTCATCCAGCTTCTTCAAAATGGACGGTTTCTTCTGCGGTTGCTCCCGTTTCTCGGCTTTTACCGCTTTCGCAAGGTCGGTAACGGAGATCGCTTCACCCGCCTTTGCCCGCTGCTCCAAATCCGCGATGGTGGGCGTTTGCGGCGTATTATTGATAATCCCGTCAAAGTTGTTGTCGTTCTGCTCTACAATGTCCTCAACGTGCTTTAAGGGATTATCCCGCTGCGGCTGCTCGGCAGCTATGGCATAAGCCTGTGTACCATTTCCCATAATGAGATACTTCCCGTCCTCCGACGCATGATGAAACCCAAAGCCCGCCGCTTCGATCTGTTCGCGGCTCATGTCGGTAATGCAAAAGTTTCCTCGCGGCGTTCTGACGGTTTCGCCCGTCATAAGGCTTTCGGGGGTCGCTTCCGGCTGCTGCTTTTCAAGCTGCCCGTCTTTGTAGGAATACCCTTGCGCTGCGATTGCTTCAAGGGTCTTGCCCGTAACGTCGCCATAAATCCGCTTGTCTGCGTCTACAAGCAGTTGCAGCGTATCTTTTACGGTATCGGATAGGGCTTGCTGCTGTTCGGGAGATAGCTTATCAAATACGGGGGTCTGCTGCGCTTGCTCCTGCTCGGCTTGCCGCTGCTGCTGCAATTCGGTAAAATGTCCCTCAATCTCGGTAATGAGTTCCTTTGCGGTTTCCTGTATCGTTTCAAGGGACGCTTTTAATTCGGTCATTTCCTTGCCGCTGCTCCACCCGGCAACATACCCGAAAGAGTAATCGGACGTATCAAGCCCGAAATGCTGACACACCGTATAGGCAACGCTTTCAGCCTGTACCTCGCGGCTGCGGCGGTCAATGCGGTTTTGTTCCTCCAGCGGGGCGTTTAAGTCCACGTCATGCAGCTTCGCATGGGCGATTTCGTGAATGGCGGTCTTAACCGCTTGCAGCTCACTCACACCCTCTTTGATAGCAATTCGCTTATCGGTCAAGCTGAAATATCCGTTTGCGCCGTTTGTGATCTGCTCAAAAGCAATCGGAACGGGGGACGCTTTTTCAAGGGCAGCGAAAAAGTCCTCGTACTGTTCTACATCGGCAAGCAGCGGTTTAACGGAGAGGTCGGGAAACTCCTTGCCCTCGGTCTGCGAAATGTCAAAGACGGTTACAACCTTAAAGGCGGGAACGGTAACTTCCTTTTCTTCCTTAACCGTCTTTCCCTCGCTGTCAAGTATGGGCTTTCTTGTGTCGGGGTCGATTTTATCCACCAGCTTTTTTACCTTGTAGGGCGCGGGGGCAAAGATTTTAATACCTTTCTCGCCGCTTTTCACATGGCGGTCAAACTCTTTCTGCCATTGTGAATAGCCCTTTACCAAATTGCCGCCCTGCATGGCAATTAGGATAGTGTTATTCAAGCTGTAATCGTGAAACTTTGACATAGCCGTTAAAAACTCTTTGTAGCGGTCGCTGTCAAAAATTGCTTGTATGCCCTGTTCCAGACGGGCGGTGATCTCCTTTACCTTGTCGCCGGGTTTTTCAGAAGAAAGGATAATCGGCACGACGGGGCGGGGCTGCGGCGGCTCGGCGGGCGGCGTTTCTGTCTGCTGCGCTTCGGCTACGTCCATAAAGACTTTATCCTGTTCGCCGCGCTCTTGCTGCGGGTAACTCATAATGCGGTATTCCTCCGGCACTTCGCGCCCCTCAAATTGACGCTCCCACTCGTCGCCGCTTTCGACGAGATAGCCGTATTCGGTAAACGCGCCTTTTTCCTGCTCGGCGGCGTTTCTGCCAAAAGCGGCAAGGTCAATCCCGCCTTTCCATTCTTCGGGCATTTGTACCATGCCGGATTGATTTAAGTAGTAGTCGCCCAAATCGCGGTAGGTATGTACTTCGGGAATATGGACGTAGAAATCCACGTTGTAGGTGAAGTCGATTACCTGTCCGATGTTCTCAAAGCCGTTTTTCTGCTGCAAGGCTGCGTTCAGCTTGCCGATCTCGGCGGGGTCCAGCTGCTCAATCCGCGCCGCAAGAAAATTGAGTTCGTCCACGCTGGCGGCGCATACCATGTCATAAGGCAAGGCAATATGTTTCTCCGGGTCGTCGGAATAACCGCGAATGGAAAAATCCTGCGGGTTGTCTGCGGTAATGCCGACGCTCTGCATAGCTTCGTGAAGCTGCTCCTTTGTGGCGGGCATATCCAGCCAATAACCGCTTGGGTCGCCCGCTTCAAAGCGGCTGCGGTTGCCTATCATAATTGAAAACTGTCCGTCCATGTGTTCACGCTCCTTTTCCTGCCCGGTATTTTCGGGGATAGCTGTCGCCTGTTGCTGTTGCGGCGGTTCCTCGCCCTCTATGGTGTAGTCCGGCATGAGCATACCGTTTACTTTGAAATAGTCGGCGTACTCCTGCGGGATAGGCGGGGAGATTTCCGTAAACAAGCGGTCATACGCTTTGATACGCCCATTCAGATACTTTTCCATAGCCGCCTTATCGGTGAAAACCTTTCTGTCCTGTCCGGCGATCTTCGCTTGGGTTCTGCTTGGGCTGTTGGTGCGCACGCTCCATGTAAGCGTCCATGAATACGGGATAGATTGCTGCGCTTCTTTGTCGTAGCGGGTATTCTCGTAAATGTGGTAGTTCATCTGATATACCCGGTTGCTGCGGGTGTATCGGTCATATTCGCCTTTCTGCCACTCGTTAGAAGTGTGCTGCACAACGGTTGTCCTTGTGTATTCAATCGCTTTGTCAAGCAAAAGCGTTTTTCCCGCCTGTTCCTCCCAAGCGGCGGCGCGTCTTGCAAGGTCGTTAAAAATCGCCTGTTCCGCTGCCGCGCTTTCCTCGCGCATGGCGTGTAGCTGCTCCGGCGGCAAAGAAACATAGGGGGCAATCTCCCCGTCCTTTGCTTCAAAATATATCCGGCGTTCTATCCGCATGGTTTCGGCGGTTTCCAATTTGTCATGGTCGTATGAAGAATACGGCATATTGTTTCATCACGTCCTTTCTCGATTTTTAAGGGTTTGGGACTATCCCAACAAGCAAAATGCCCGCGCTCTCTATGGGAAGCGCGGGCATTTCTCGCAAACGGGTACTCGTTTGCTGTGCTTGCTATGTAGTTGTTTTTATCCGTAAACGCCTGTTTCTCTCACTTTCCGCTTTCTGTCTGCGGCGTATCTTTGCCGCACAATCGGGACAGTATTTTGCCCGATTGCTGCCCGCCGCAAACGTGCTGCCGCATACCGCGCAACGCTTCAAATCGGTTTCCCCGCTGCGGGTGATCTGTTCGCATAGCTGCCTGTCTGCGGGTAAAACCGCTTCGCGGAAATAACGGCATAACAGCGAATAGCTGATACTCTGCACACAAACGCAAGTTTCCCCGTCGTCCAATAGCAGACAGTTCCCGCAATCGTTGTTGGCGCACGCGGCGCGGGTCATTTTCTTAACGGCTCGATACTGCTTTTCATCAAGCCTAATCATTTTCGGTTCTGCTCGACGCGGAAGTTTACATACTTGCCGCCTGTGTCGGCAAGCAGCACAACCCCGTCAAAGGTCTTTCCGGTTTTGGTGGAGTACATACCCTTGATTTTTACCTTTCCGTCTTTCAAAAGGGCGGCGGCAATCGCCTTTGTGAAAGTCTTTTTGCGCTGCTGAAAGAACAAGTCATTTTTCCACATGACAAAGCTGCAAGCCCTGTCGGAACAGTAATAGTTTTTCTTGCCCTCGTAAACCGCCGCGCCGCAACGGGGACAAGTGCCGATTGCTTCCCGCTGCGGGGTAAACAGCTTCGCTTTATCTTCGGAAATCGCGGAATAGGTTTTGATAAGCCCCGCTGTCATTTCCTCAATGCTGCGCATGAAGTCGTCCGGGCTGTCGCTGCCTTTGGCAATCCCGGTAAGGCGGGTTTCCCATTCTGCCGTAAGCTGCGGGGACGTAAGGACTTCGGGCAGAATAGCGGCAAGGTTATACCCGTCCTTTGTGGGGATTAGCTTTTTGCCCTTGCGCTCGGCAAAGCCCGCGCTAATGAGTTTTTCAATGATACCCGCCCGCGTTGCGGTAGTGCCTAACCCTTTGCGCTCTGCGTCCTCCGGCGTTTCTTCCTTGCCCGCGTTCTCCATAGCGGACAGAAGCGTATCTTCGGTATATGCTTTCGGGGGCTGCGTGTAACGCTCGGAGATCTCCGCTGCCGGATTGTCAAAGGTCTGCCCCTCGGCAAGCGGCGGCAAAACGGTTTCCGGATCTGCGTCCTCGTCCTGTTCCTCGGACGCGGCGCGGGACAGCTTTTCAATCTCACGCCACCCCTCGCAAAGCGTCGTCTTGCCCTTTACGGTAAAGGTATAGCCGCCGCAAGAGATAACCGCCGTAACCGCTTCGTATTCATAGGGCGCGGCTGCGGCGCAAAGCAGCTTCGCGCACACAAGGGTCATAAGTTTTGTTTCGCTGTCGGCAAGGGAAGAAAATCCCGCTTTCAAAAACTCGGCTGTCGGCAAAATAGCGTGGTGGTCGGTTACTTTGCTGTTGTCGCAAACCCTTGTAAGGTCTGCTTGCAGCTTCACGTCCCGCATAAAGGGAAGCAGCGAACAAAGCCCGGTAATGAGTTCCTTTGTGCTGTCCTGCATATCGGAAGTGATATATTTGCTGTCGGTGCGGGGATAGGTCAAAAACCGCTTTTCATAGAGGGCTTGCGCATAATCAAGGGTCTGTTTCGCCGTAAACCCGTACAGGCGGTTGGCTTCGCGCTGCAACGCGGTAAGGTCAAACAGCTTCGGCGGTGCAACGGTCTTTTTCTCTTTTTTGAGGGAAGTACAAACGGCTTGCGATTTCTCGCAAGCCGCTTTCATCTGCTGCGCTGCCGCTTCGTCGTTCAGCCTTTCGGACAAAGCCGAAACACCACCCGCGTCCAGACGGACAACATGATATTTTTCTTTCTTAAAGCTGCTGATCGCATAGTCGCGGTTTACCAGCATGGTAAGGGTGGGCGTCTGCACTCTGCCGACATTCAGCGTTTTGTGATAGAGGATAGAGAAAAGGCGGGTCGCGTTAATCCCGACAAGCCAATCTGCCTTTGCTCTGCAAAGCGCGGATTGATAGAGGTCGTCATAGCTGCGCCCGTCTTTAAGGTTTGAAAAGCCCTCGCGGATTGCGCTTTCTTCCATACTGCTAATCCAAAGGCGGGAAAAGGGCTTTTTGCAATTTGCCTGTTCATAGACAAAGCGAAAAATGAGTTCTCCCTCGCGCCCGCTGTCGCACGCATTGACAATCTCGGAAACGTCGCTGCGGTGCATAAGGTCTTTGAGTACGGAAAACTGCTGCTCCTTGCCGCTGGCAACGGTAAACTGCCAATCCTGCGGGACAATGGGGAGATCGTCATACTTCCATTTTCGGTACTGCTCGTTGTAGGTCGCCGCGTCCGCAAGGCTAATCAAATGCCCGATACACCAGGACACAAGGTAGCCGCTGCCCTCAAAATATCCGCTGCGCTTTTCATTCGCGCCAAGTACGGCGGCAATCGCCGCCCCGACGCTCGGTTTCTCTGCAATTACAAGTTTCATACTTCCTCGTCCTCCTGCTCGGTTTCTAATTCTTCCTCGTCGTCCTCGTCAAAGTCGAGATCGTCAAGGTTGCTGCTGCCTTTTGCCGCGTCCTTTTTGGGTTTCATAATCTTAAAGTAATAGAACGCGCCGCCGCCCGCTGCGGCAAGAAGCAGCACCACAAGCAGAATAGCGCCGCCCATGCCGCCGCCTTTATCTTCCTCCGGCTCCGGCTGCTCGGTTTCTTCCGGCTCCGGCTCGGCTTCCTTGCCCGCGCACTCGCTCATGTTGACGCTGCAAACGGGGCAATCGGTGTTGACGCTTCCGGGGGCGCATTTTTCAGTACAGCTACAAGCGGGGATTTCGGTCTGTTCGTCCTCCATAAGCTGCAAAAGGTCTTTTTCATCAACTTGATTGAGGAAATGGACGGTGTTTTCTCCGTCCTCGGCGCGGTCAATGATGATGTAAAAATAGTTTCCGTTTTTCGTAACGACGGTAATAAACTGTTTATCGCCGGACGCTTCGCCCGTTATATCGTCCACAAGGCTCATGTTGCCCTCCGGCGTTAAGGGCTGCGGCTCATAGCCGCCCGTCGTTTCTTCCGGCTCGGTTTCGGTTACGGGGGTAGGCGGCTCGTCGCTCACATCACCGCCGCCCGCAAAAGCGGTAACAGAAAAGCCGCCCATGAGTACAAGGGCGGCAAGCAAAGCGGTAACGCTGCGGAACAGTTTTTTATGCTTCATCTTCGGTTTCCTCCTGTTCGTCGGTATAGTCTGCGTCCGGCTGCGGCAAGGCAATTTCGCCGCTGGCGTAAGCGGAGAGGAACGCGGCAAGCTGCGCCCCGTCAAGGTGTACCGCTTTCACCATTTGAACGATCTGCGCATTTTCTTCCTCGATTTTCTGCGCTTCAAGGTCTTTCAGCCTTTTTTGGTATTCAAGGATTTTCGCCCTCGTTTTCTCAATATCCCGTTCGATACGGTCAAGTTTCGTGTTTGCCATAGAAATTAACTCCTTTCAAAGTCAGTTGTAATGTAGCCGCCCATAGGCGTAAAAATGGGATTGCCAATAGCTTGTATCAAGTTTTGTGTATTGTATCGGGTCGCCACAATGCAGCATGACGGGGCTTCCGTCCCCGTCCTCGCCAACGTAGATACCCACATGAGATACCCCCGGCGTGTCGTATGTACCCGTAAAGAAAACCAAATCCCCCGGCTGCGGGTTGGAAACGCGGGTTGAAATGTTGTAAAGCCCCTGCGCCCCAAGTCTGCCCGTATTGTATAAGCCGCTGTTCGTCAGCACATAGCTAACAAAACCGCTGCAATCAAAAGAGGTTTCCGGGCTGCTGCCGCCCCACACATAGGGAAAACCGACATACTTTTCCGCTTCTTCAATCAATCGCGCAAACTGTTCATCTTCCAGATAGGCGGGCGGGATTTCATAATCCGCTGGCGGGTTTTCATAGTATTTTGAGATATAGCCGGATTGTGGGAAAAGGTCGGGTCTGTTTCCAAGCGACGACATATACATAGCGTACATGGATAGCTGTTCCTCGCCCATAATGTAAACGGGAACATGGGAGAGGTTGAAGTTTTCCAAATCCACATGGAGAATGTAATAGTTATAGGGTACTTCAACGTCGTATTCGTTGCCCTCGCTGTCCGTCCGCGTTTCGGTGCGGTAGCGTACCTCGACTTCCTCCGTAACCGTCAAGATATACTGTTTCTCAAAGAGCATTTCAAGGGTGCTTTGCGCTTCATCGAGCGTAAATACGCCCTCATGCAGCGCGGAAAGGATAGAGATTAGCACATAAGGGTCATGCTCGATCTCGTCCGCGTTTACCCGGTATTCGTCGTAGCCGGGGTATTCGCGTTCGATATTATCCAGCATATCTTGTAACTCTGCTTCCATATCGGTGTAAGCTGCTTCCGCGCCCGTAATATCCGCGTCCTCGGAAAGATAGGACGACGCAATCAAACCGCTGCCGCTGTTGCCGCCGAACAGGGAACAAGAGGACAAGCCGCCGAAAAACAGAAGCACGATAAAGGCAATCCCGCCCACGATCAAACAGCCTTTCCAATGCCGGACGACAAAGAACGTCGCCCGCTTTGTTTCCTGCGCCGTTTTCTTCGCCGCCTTTGCGGTGGCTTCGGCGGTCTTTTTCACCTTGCCGCCTGTTTTCAACGCCTTTGCATACTGCTTTTTAATGCGCTGCTTTTGCCAAAACCGGGAAATCGGGTTAGAGTGCGCAAGGGCGGGGTTATCATGCAGCGCCTTTTGATAGAGAAAATCGGCGTTTGCCTTTGCTGCCTTTTTCTCGGCTGCTGCCGCTGCCCGGTAGGGTTTCAGCTTATGGCTGCGTATGCCGCGTTTTACCGCCCGCGTCGTCATGCCGCCCGCTTTCTCGCCCACAAGTTCTATCCTGTGTCCGCTTTCCACACCGACATTTTCTTTCTCTACCTCATAGATTTTTCCATGTACGGCGGCGTCCAATTCCTGCGCCGGACGGGATAACGGGTTATGACGCAATTTACCGTTTGGGGGCTTATCCGTCTTTTCAAAAGCAAGGCGCGTCTTTGCTTTGCCTTTGGCCTCGTCAAAAACGCGCTCTTTTGTGATTTTGGTCTGTTTGGGGATAGCTGCCCGCGCTTTGTCTAAACGGTCAGCCGCCGTATCGGATTTTTTGATTGCCTTTTGCAGTTCCGGCGTTGCCCGTTCCGCTTCGGAAAACTGCAAGCGGGACGTATGGGTTTTAAGCTGCGCTGCGTCAAGGGCCTTTTTCTCCGCGCCCTTTTCTAAATGGCGGCTAACCTCTGTGCCGATACGTTGGGTCGCTTTTTCCGCTGCTCCCGCTGCGGGGGCTGAATAGTTTTCCTCCGGCGGTCTTTCGCTGATACTCGTCGTTTCGCCCGTTGTAAGGTTTTCCGCAACCGCCCCGTCGCGGGTCATTTTCTGTGTTACCTTGTCGGGGGCTTTTAATTCCTTGCTCAATGTTCATCACCTCCAATACGCTGTTTTGCAAGGGTGCAGTATTCGGGATTGATCTCTATACCGATATAGCGGCGGGAAAGGCTTTTTGCCGCCGCTGCGGTCGTGCCGCTGCCTAAAAACGGGTCAAGCACAATCCCGCCGACAGGACAGCCCGCCAAAATGCACGTTTCCGCAAGTTTCGGCGGGAACGCTGCAAAATGCCCGCCGCGATAGGAAGCTGTGTTGATCTGCCAAACGTTGCGGCGGCTGCGGACGGGGGAAATCATTTCGTCGGTGTATGCGCCTTTCCTGCGGGGGCGGTTGATTTTCTGCGGCTGGTTTTGCCCCGGAACGGTAGCAGCATATTTGTTGCCTTTCCCAACTCCGCTTTTCAGCCGTACCGCCGTTGTGGGGGCTATCGGCTCGGCTACTGCTTGCCAATCGTAGTAATATTTCTTCGACTTGGTAAGCAGAAACACATATTCATAGCAGCGCGTCGGTCTGTCCCGCGCGCTTTCCGGCATGGCGTTTCCCTTATGCCAAATGATAGAACTGCGCAAATACCAACCGTCGCCCCGCAAGGCAAGGGCTACAAGCCACGGAATACCGATTAGGTCTTTTGGCTTGCAGCCGGGGGCGCGGTGGTTTACCGCCACTTGCTGCCCGTTCCTGCCTTTGGGATATTTCGGGTCTTGGTGGTCGGCTTTGCTGCCTGTACCGCAATAAGTGTCCGCGATATTCAGCCAACAAGTACCCTCCGGCGTAAGCACCCGCTTTACCTCATGGAAAACCGCTGTAATGCGGGAAACATATTCCTCCGGCGTTGCTTCCCGCCCGATCTGCCCGTCTGTGCCGTAATCGCGCAAAGCATAGTAGGGCGGGGACGTTACGCAACAATCCAAACAGTTATCCGGCAAGGTTTGAAGCACTTGCAAGCTGTCGCCGCAATAGATTTTATCCGTTTCTATCCTCATGCCGACACCTCGCCGGGCTTGGTCGTCATCACGCGGTAGAGTTCCGTATCTTTTGGGAAACGGTCAATAAAGGGCAAAATCACGTTGCCATAGAAGATAAGTCCCTCGCCCGCTTCGGAATGGGTTACATAGGTCATTTGCTGCTGCGAAATGTTAAGCTGCTTGGCAAGGATTTCCAGGTCGCCCTGGGCTTGGTTGAGCATATAGACAAAATCGCTGTTTTCAAAGATGTTCTCCACCTCGCGGGACGACAACAAATCTTTCACGTTTTGGGTGATACCTGTCGGAATACCGCCCCACTTCCTAAAACGCTTCCAAATCTCGACGGAATAGGCGGCGGTCTGTTCCTCTTTCAAGAGCAAATGAAACTCGTCGATGTAATACCGCGTCGCCTTGCCCTCGCTGCGGTTTACCGTTACTCTGTTCCATACTTGGTCTTGGACGATAAGCATACCGACTTTTTTAAGCTGTGTACCGAGTTCCTTAATATCAAAGCAGACAAGGCGATTATGAATGTCAACGTTTGTCCTGTGGTTAAAAATGTTCAAGCTGCCGTTTACATAGAGTTCCAACGCCGCCGCGATACGCTGCGCTTCCTTTTCCGGCTGCTTCTTGATCTCGTCGTAGAGGTCGCCCAAAATCGGCATATTTTCGGGCTTCGGGTCGGCAAGGTAGTTGCGGTACACGCTGATAACGGCGCGGTCAATTAAGGTCTTTTCGACAGCTTCCAGCCCGTTTTTACCCCCCATAATCAACTCACAAAAGGAAAGGATAAAATCGCTCTTTAAGGCTATGGGCGTGTCGCCCTCGCTGTAATTGAGGTTAATATCCATAGGGTTAATGTACTGCGTGCTGTTCTGCGAAACCTTGATAACCTGTCCTTTCAAACGTCCGACAAGGGGGTAATATTCTGCTTCGGGGTCGCAAATGATAATATCATCTGCCGTAATGAGAAAAGCGTTTGTGATTTCGCGTTTTGCAGAAAAACTTTTGCCGCTGCCCGGTGTGCCGAGTATCAAGCCGTTGGGATTTTTCAGCTTCTTTCGGTCGCACAAAATCATGTTGTTGGAAAGGGCATTTAAGCCGTAATACAATGCTTCGCCGCTTTGGAACAGCTCTTGCACCGTAAAGGGGACGAAAACGGCGGTGCTGCTGGTCGTCAAGCCGCGCTGGATATTGACAAGATTTTCCCCTAACGGGATAGAGGACATAAGCCCCTGTTCCTGCCGATAGTCAAGGCGGGTCAAAATGCAGTTGTATTTCTGTGCGATTGCTGCCGCCCCGAACACTTCGTTATCCAATTTCTGCTTGGTATCCGCAAAGTTTAAGACAAGCAGCGTGAGCAGAAACATTCTTTCGTTGCGGCTCTGCAAATCGCGGAGTAGGTTTTTTGCTTCCCCTCCGTAGGTGGCAAGGTCGGACGGAATAATATCCATGTCGTACCCGCTGCGGATTGCTTTCTTTTGTTCCTCAATCTTCATGCGGTCAAGGTCGGTGATCTTGCGCTTAATCGTCTTGATTGCTTCGTTGTGGTCGATACTCTGAATGTGCAGATTGACGATAATCCCGTTTTCCGCGTCCATGAAGTCGGCAAGCATACGGTCGGAGAGTTCCGGCGCGACGATCTGCAAAAAGGAAACCGCACCAAACTTGCCGCCCATTTGAAACATTCGCCCGTCGCCAAATCGGAAAGAGGACGGGGCGATAAAGTCTTTGACGGAAAGACCGCTTGTGGGTAGCCATTCCCACGCAAAGTTAAAGCGTTCCCCGTCCGGGTGGAAAATCCCATGCAGCACTTCAAGACGCTGTTTCCCGTCCAATACCCGCGCCGCTGCGCCGATCACCTTAAAATGGTTGAGGGTGTCCGTTTCAATGCGGGCAAGACGCGCCCGCGCCGATCTAATGTCCTTTGCTTCAACGGTAAAGGTAAGAAACTTGGTCTTGATAAGCCCGTTGTTTCCGCGTTCAAGCTGCGTTTGCAGCATTTCGGTGTACTCGGCTCTGATACTATCAAAGTCGTCATTCTGCGGCGCAATCGTGATACTGTTCTTGAAATCGTCCTTGTTCGCATGGCGGCTGATTAAGGAAAGCTGCACGTTGATAGAAGCGTCGAACGAGTTATACATATCGCAAAGGGCTTCAAAAATGGCGGTTTTGTCGTCCGGCTGCGCAAGCTGATAGTTGATGTCCTCAAACTCAATGCACTTGGAATACCGCCCGTTTGCAAGGCGGCAAATCCCGTCCTTATACATTCGCTCAAACGGTATGCTGTCCTGCGCCGTATGGGGCTTCCCGTCGCCCTTTGCCTGCCGGATAAGCGCGTTGATCTGTTTCTTTTCCTGCCGCGTAAGTTTACGCTTTTCGTTTTGGGTGTTTTTCTTTTCCTTTGACAATCGCCCGTACCTCCTTATCTAATTGCTCTTGCCGCGCAAGGGCGGCATAAAAATTGTTGGTCTGATAAGGTCGCTCTTTGGGGCGAAGAAACTTCACTTCCACAAATTGCCGAATAATCACTTCCAGCGGTTGCCCGTTTTTCTCGTACATGGCAAGCAAAAACATAGGCAGCATGGCAAGCACCATACACAATGCCGCTGCGCTCGTTCCAACGCTGCCTTTTACCAAAAAGAACAGCGGCAGTCCGATTGCTACCGCCGCGCTGAAACAAACTAACTGTCTTTTCGTAAGGTTGAACATTACCTTGCTTTTGATTTTTGTTAAGTCCTTTGGGACGGTTACATACGCCATTTCATACCTCCTTTCTGCCCGGAATGTAATCTTCAAAGCGGGGAACAGCATAGAAAAGCCGCTTGTTGTTTACCCACCGTTGCAAATGGCGGGTAACAGGCGGGGCGGTTGGACGCTCGTAAATCATCACATACGGGTCAAAGCCCATAGCCCGCAAGGTGTTCACGCGGTATAAATCCTGTTCGTGAGTGCTGCCGTAGTTGGTAAGAACATACACGCGCCGCTGGCGGCTGCTCTTAATGGCGGTCAAATCCAAAAAACGTTGGAAATACCCGGTCAAGTCCTCGTCGGGATTATCCCATGCAAAATGTACCGCTTTTATCCGCACCCGATTTAACAGGCTGACATTATCCCTGCTCACAAGGCGAATATCCAGCCCTTGCGAAAAATCCACCCATGCGCGGCTCTGCATAAGCTGCTCAATGAGATTTTCATGGTCGGGACAGGCAAGCAGATTAGCGTCCATGATTTTTATTTCCGGCTGCCATTTCCAAAACTCGGACAAATCCGCAACCTTGACGCTTTTGCGCCCCTCTTTACCGCTGACAATGCAAAACCCGCAATTTCTCGGACAACCCCGGCTTAAAAAGCCGTAGGCAATCCCGAAAAACTGCGGGTAGATAGAATAATCCGGGTAACTGTGTTCCACTTCCGGCGGCAAGCGGTTTTTCGTGTCGTAGCCCGTACCGCCGAAAATAACTTGTTCCGCGTTGGTAACGGTTATCGTGTCTTTGGAATAGGTGTCCGTAAAGACGCGGCTTTTATATACAAGGTCGTACCGCCCCTTTGCGTTCCACCATTCCACCGTATGCCCCTTTGCTTTATGATACGCGGATAGCTTCATCAAGCAGAGGTTGGGGAAATTATGGCTGTCAACGTCGATTAAACCGATTTTCAAATCATAACTCACCCCCTTAATGTGCCGAAAAGACGCTCTTTGCAAGGCTTCCCGTTTTGAAAAGCGTAAAGCACAAGAGGACGGTATAGCCCATGCAAGCCCAGATCGCGCCGGAAATGTCGTCGGTCGCTGCGATTGTTTGTATCAACACCGCATAAATGCCGACACACACCAAGATCAGAAACGCCTGAAAACCAAGCGCAAGCAAAGATTTTAAGTAATTCTGTCCCATGCTGCCCCATTCGTGATTTACCATTGTTGCCATAGGGATAGGGGCAACGCTCGTTACAAGATATATTTCAATCATGCGCCCATACACCACAAGCATAATGCAGATTGACAGGGCTTTCATGGTAAGCCCTACAAAGAGGGATTGAAACCATAACCCCAAAAGACCGCCCACGCTCATAGCGTCCAGCTTTGCTTCTATGTCGGTGATAACGGTTGCAATATCTATGCTTGTGTCGGATAGGATAACGCCCGCGCTGTCGTTGACGACGCTCTGCGTAACGTCGAAAACACCCATGACGATGTTCCAAGTATTTGTTACCAGCAGCACCGCAACAAAGGTTTTGAAAATCCATTTGAAAAATATCCAAGTGTCGAGATCGTGCAGATTGTTTTTTTCAATTACAAGCTGGATTAGTTCATAACACATGACAAAGGTAATGATAACGCCCGCAATCGGCACAATGACGTTTTCCGAAAGGCTGCGTATCATGTTGAATATGCCCGCGTTCCACCCGGCGGGGGTCGTGCCGACTTGTGTTGCGATTTCTCCAACCTCTGTATTTACGCTGTCAAACAAGCCGGAAAGGTTTGATAAAATCCCGTCTGTCAAAATGCCGCGAAACCAATCTTCAATCATCTGCCATATCAAAAGTTAATCCCTCCTTTCCCGCGCCCTCCCGTTTCCGAGAGGGCGCGGCGGGTGGTATTTGTTTTAGGCATTATCCAAAAAGTTGAGAAAGCAGGGGAACAAGGGTGCCGCCGATCAAAGCGACGCCGCCGCCCGCCATGAGCTGTTTTATCCCCAATTAGGTGTAAAATTCTGCTCGATGGCGGGCGGCGGCGTACAAAAATCTATATGGTGTTTTTAAGAGAACCATCCAGGCGGGACAGGTCAGGCAGTGACCTGTTCCACCTCCGGGATGGGTTTGAGATTAAAATGAATTTCGATAGAAATGTGTCTTGTTTTATCTTCGTCAATGCGCTCATGCACGACGATTTCTTTGATTAAGCGGTTAAGGGTGGCTGCATCCAGCTCTGTGATGTTGGCGTATTCCTGAATGGCTTCCACCCATTGTTTTGCATCATTGGCAAGCTGGACTTCATCGGACAGCCGCTTTCTGCCCTCGGACACTTTTGTTTTAAGCTCCGTCTGCTCGGTCTGCGTCTTTTCCAGCATGGTGTTGAAGTTCTGCTCACTGATACGCCCTGCAATCATATCCTCATAAAGCCGCATTACCATTTTGTCCAGAACCTCAATCCGTTCCTCGTCCCTTGTAAGGGAGCGTTCCATTGCTTCCCGCTGTTCCCGCTGCTCGGCTTCACAGGTATTGGTCAGGCGGTCGGCAACCGCTTCTCCGTCCATCAGGGCAGCTCTGGCACATTCCCGGATTTTCCGCAGCACATGACTGTAAAGGGTGTCATAATCAATCCGGTGCTGGGTGCAGTGGTTCTTTCCAAAGGCATTGTAGGTCTTGCAGGAGTAAATCCGCTGGGGATGTTTTGCGTTTGTGTAGCGTATCGTCAGCGACTTCCCACACTCGCCGCATTTTATCAGTCCGGCAAACAGGCTGATTTCATTGGTCTGCCCCGGACGCTGGCGGGATTTCAGCTTGTTCTGCACAATATCAAAGCTCATGCGGTCAATCAGCGGTTCGTGCTGTCCCTCAACCACAACCCAGTCCTCCGGTTTCTTTTCCCCAATCGTGCCGATTTTGAAGCGGTAGTCTTTTTTCTGGGAAGCAATCGCCCCGGTGTAGACGGGATTCATCAAAAGGTCTTTGATAACGGAGAAGTCCCACATATACCGCCCGTTTTCCGGGTCTTTCTTTTCCCATTTGGTGCGGGTATTGCGAAGCCCCCGTTCCCGGTTCCACCATGTGGGGCAGGGGATTTTTTCTTCCTCCAGCCGTCTGCGGATATAGTTCGGACCATGACCGTTTAGGGCATATCCGAAAATCAGCCGCACAATCGGGGCGGTTTCCTCGTCAATGAGCAGATGGTTTTTGTCCTCCGGGTCTTTCCGATACCCAAACGGGGCAAGACACCCGGTAAACTGTCCTTTCTGCGCTTTCAGAAGATAAGAGGAATGGACTTTCTTGGAAATATCCTTGCTGTACATCTCGTTCAGGATATTCTTGAACGGGGCAATGTCGTTGTTATCCCGTAAGGTGTCGATACCGTCATTCATGGCGATATAGCGCACCCCGTTTCTTGGGAAAAAGTCCTCAATCAAATGCCCGGTTTGCAGATAGTTACGCCCCAGTCGGCTGAGGTCTTTCGTGATAACAAGGTTGATTTGCCTGCGCTCAATGGATCTCAACATTCTCTGTAAATCAGGACGCTCCATATTAAGACCTGTGAAGCCATCGTCCTGATAGACTGCCACAACCTCCCATCCCTGCTTTTCGCAGTATTTTTCCAGCATATCACGCTGGTTTGCGATACTGGCACTTTCGCCTTGCAGGTCATCGTCCTTTGACAGTCTGCAATAGACCGCTGCACGATAGCCCCCGGCAAGTGCCGAACCGATTGTTCTGTATTCCATTTCGTTCATCATAGCCATTTACCCACACAATCCAGACGGTATCCGGCTCTTTTGAACCTCATCTTCATTATACTTCAATTCTTTCTTTTTAGCAAGATATTCTTTTGTATTTGTCTTGCCGTATTTCTGGGAAATCAGGCTGACGAACACATCGGTGGCGTCCAGCTCCCCGTCAAATACAGTGGTCACATGAATCTCTGTTTTGTTTTTTGCCATAGGCAGTTATCCTCCATACATGAAAATAGCCAGACAGAGGGTGTCGGCAACGAAGTCCGGCAACGGGCTTCAAAAGACCTTGCAAACAATCTCAATCTGGCGGTGGTTACTATTTATACTTTTCTTTTATTTTTCTGTTGTTTTGGTTGTCATAGGGGAGAAAAGCCCGCAGTTATGGGTTTTTCCCCGGCAACCGGCTCGGCAACGGGATAGCAACGAAGTCGGCAACGGGCTGTCATTTTCAGAATGGAAGCTCCATCTGCTCCGTGACCTCCACAAAACCGTCCATAGATTTTTCGGGCGGGTTGTCGGTGTCCGTTGCCGGGATTTCACGCTCCCAGCCCTTTTGTCTGCCATATTCCGCAAACATTCTTGGATTGGAAAAGTAGTTCCACCCGGTAATGCACTGGTTCATTATCTCGTTGATTTCCCGGATTTCCCATTGCTTCGGCTCGTCAAAGGTGTGATTTAAGGCTTCCTTGTAGAGCTGCTTGGAACAGACCGTTTCCCCGGTGTACTTATCAAGGTAAGCCTGTATCATCCCGGCTTTGGTGTCCTCCGGCATAAAATCCCGCTGGTGTTCTTTGAGATACCGCTGCATGGTGGGGCTGAAAGCCAGCTTGAACCTGCCGCTTCGGTAAATCTCCATCGCTTCTGCCCACATCTGCTCGATATAGGCTCTGGAAGCAGCTTCGTCCTCCAAAATGTGAACCTCGGCTTGCTCCGGGTACACCATGACGGGGATAAAGCGGCGGTTGCCGGAACGGTCAAGGGGCAGGAAGTCAAGGGCATTGGAAGTGCCGCCAAACACGCACTGACGGGGGCGGTCTGCCGGGTGGGTTTCATAGGGTATCTTGTAAACTTCTTTCTGCCGGCTTAAAAATGACTTGATTTCCTCAATGCTCTTGGCGTTGGCGGTTGCCATCATTTCCGACATTTCGATAATCCAGTGACCTTGCAGCTTACGGTACACATTGTCATCGTCCAGCTTCCGCAAATCATCGGAGAACCACTCGTCCCGGACTGCCAGCAGACGGAAGAAGGTGGACTTGCCAGCCCCCTGACCTCCAACCAGACAGAGCATGATTTCAAACTTGCACCCCGGCTGAAAGGCTCGTGAGACTGCACCCAGCAGGAACAGCTTCAACGCTTCATAGGTGTAATCGTCTGCGTCAGCCCCCAGAAAGTGCCGCAGGCAGAAGCGGATTCGCTCTGTACCGTCCCACACAAGTGTATTGAGGTAGTCCCTGATGGGGTGGTACTTGTTTTCATTCGCCACAATCCCGATGGCGTTATCAATCTTTTTCTCATTGGTAAGCCCGTAGGTTTCTTCCAGATAGAGAAGCAGATATTTCATGTCCGTATCGTTTAAGGCGGTGCTGTCCCTGTGGAAGCCGATGGGCTTTATGATGTCCTTGCGGTCGGTCAGGATGTTGTATGCGATAGCCCCGGAAAGCAGCGGGTCACGCTGGAATACGGTCAGGCAGTTCCGTATGCTCTGACGGACACCGCCTTTCTCGGTGGTTTCCAGCCCCGCCTTGATTTCCTCAATGCTCTGGGGCGGTTGCATGGCGTTCATGGTGTTTTTTAGTTCTTGCTGCGTCTGCGGCTGCAAGCTCTGCCATTCGCTGTTCAAGCTGTATCACATCCTTTCCGTAGTCCGTAATCAAAGCCGCTTTTTCCTCTGTTTCCCCGAACAGTAGCACATCCAGCAGATATTCCACTTGGGCTTGCTTCTGTAAGGCTTCCACAAACTGGGGATGAAAGGCTTCCTCCGGGGAGTGCGGGGCATATTCCTTTCTCCATGCTCGGAGTAAGTGGAGATAATCGGCAAGAATACGGAAACATCGGTTCTTTGCCTCCTGAAACTGTTCCTCCGGGGATTTCTGCCGGGGCTTGGGCTTTTTTACCTTTCCCGGCGGCTTCCAGTCCTCATAGGAAAGCCCAAAGTCCTGTGCCAGTTGTACGGCGGCTTCTTTCTTTCCCAGCCCATACAGGGCGGCGATAAAATCAATCACATCCCCATCTGCACCGCAGCCGAAGCAGTGGTAACGCTGATCCAGCTTCATGCTTGGGGTCTTATCGTTATGGAACGGGCAGCAAGCCATCCCGTTTCGACCTACATGGATTCCATAATGCTCCGCAGCCTGTCTTGTTGTAACGGACTGCTTCACAGCTTCAAATACATTCAAATCTATCCCTCCTTGAAAAAAAGAAAAGCACCTGACATTCTCTGATTGAAAATGGCAAGTGCCTGTTAAAGTTCCATATCCTGTTGTTTGTGTTTTGTCTGTGCCGGGACAGTTCTTTGTGCTTTTTTCTCGTCAGCCTTATCCTGCAAGACTTCTTTGATAGGCTGTTTCTTGGGCAGCTCTTTGCTTTCCTCTGTGCCGGGGGTGGCTTTCCGTACCCAGTAGCGGATGTCCCGCAGCTTCTTCAAATCAGCCTGTACCTCGGTCAGCGGTACTTTCAGCTCTGCGATTTCGCTAAGAAGCGTTTCCTGCTCCTGTTGCAGTTCCTTTTTCGTTTTATCCTTATCGTCCGGGTGCTTGGCAAGGTAGGCGGCGGCTTTCTCATACCGGGCAACCTCCGGGTGTTCCTGTTTGAACGCTTCCTTTGTTTTCTTGAAAAATATCTTCTGGTACTTTTCATAGACGGGCTTACATTCCTTGCAGTCTGTCCGGCTGGCAAGAAGCCTGTCAATCACTTTACTGCGGGCTTCCTTTGGCTTCATCTGATTGCGGTAATCTGCGGCTGATTTCCCGGAAGATTCCAGAAACGCTTCTAAGTCCTCCACAGTGGAAAGCCCCTTTTGCCGGAGATAGGACAGGGCTTCGCTGACTGCCTTTAAGTCCTGTGAAGTCCCCCGGTTCTGTCCAGCCCTCGTCCAGTCCTTCCGTTCTTCCTTTCGTATCTCCATGTACTTCATCAGCAGATTGGGAAGAAGTGTCGCTTCCTCCGCCGCTTTTTGTGCAAGCAGCTCTTTCCGTTTTTCTCCCAGCTCGGTAATCCAGCCTTTGAGGTTTTGGATAAGCTGCCGGATGGACTTCATCAGGCGGTTGGCGGCTCTGATTTCCCGGTTCAGGTTGCCGATATTCGTCTGGATACCACGCTTTTCCATCTGCCGGACAGCAGCCCCCTCATGGACAGTGGGGACAATATCAAGCCCCTGTCTGGCATAGGAACGCAAGTCCACACGCTCCGGGCGGTCATTGGCTTCCAGATAGCGGTTCTGGATGACCTCCCATTCATGCCGCCAGATTTCACAATACTTCTGGTCGTTCCAATCCACCGTATCCTCCTTGTGGCTTTTCCACCTGCCGGATGGCAGCTTTATCCGTTCCCCTTTTTCATCAAGGTCATAAACCTTGCTGCTCTTGGGAAGCCATTTCCCATGTTCGTCCATTGCTCTCATAGTCAACAGGACATGGGCGTGGGGATTGTGTCCCGGCGGATAGGGGTCGTGGATGGCAAAGTCAACAATCATGCCTTTGGAAACAAACTGCTGTTCACAAAACTCCCGGACAAGGACAGCGTACTGGTCGGGCGGTATCTCTCTGGGGATGGTAAGCACCCACCGCCTTGCAAGCTGGGAATTCCATTGCTTCTCCACCGCTTCGGCGGCGTTCCATAAAGTATTGCGGTCTGCATACGACCGTGGGGCATTTGCCGGAAGCAAGATTTCATTGTGGACGATACCACGCTTTTCCGGGTAGTGCTTCACTTCCTGATCGTATCCACAGAACAGCTTTTCGCCGCTCTGGTAGGCAGCGGCGGCAACCGCAGACTGCTGTTGGCTTCGCTGCACAATCGAGATTTCGTTGTGTGGACAGGGCATTTCGTGTCCCTCCTTTCGGTAATTGGTGGATGGGGTGGTGTTTTACCACCTCATTTTGGGCAGAAAAAAAGCAGGAGACCTTTTCAGATTTCCTGCTCGGTGGTGCCGCCGGTGGGCGGCTGGTATTCAGTTTTGAAAGTTCGGGTCAGGGTGGCCCGATGATGAAATAAAATATCTGCATGAAGATTATTCAACTTCTTTTAGTAATTCTTCAACAGAAATACCGTAAAGTTTTGCAAGTGCAAAAAGATTTGATGTGGAAGGGTCGGATGTTCCATTTTCCCATTTTGAAACAGCCTGCCTGCTAACACCAATCGTTTCAGCAACAAATTCCTGCGTCATTTTGCACTGTGTTCTGTGTACTTTGAGTGCTTCACCCAACGATTTCCTCACTACGGATTTTTCCTGCCGTACATCTTTTGAATGGATATATTTGAGTAATGCACGAACAATAAGGGTAAGCAAACCAACAAAGATACATAAGAAAATTATTCCAACGATTATCATAAATACGGTTACTTTCATTTGACCACCTCCTAATGTTGCTGTTGGCTTCATTTCTCTGTACGGATATATTTAAGCAATGCACGAATAACAAGGATAAGCAAGCCGACAAAGATACATGAGAAAACTATTCCGACTACAATCATAATGATGTTTACTAACATTTGGATGACCTCCTTTCTTTGTTGGCTTTATTCTATCTGAATTACCGTGTTGCTACCACCAACTATCAAGCAATTATCAGTTGCATATCGGTTGCACAATGATAGCGTTCTGTTTTTTGACCTTATTATACTAAATTACCGTAGATAAGGATAGCTCGACTGATAAAACTTGCTGGACGGGAACAGCTTGCAGCGCAAGGTGTTTCCGGGCGGCAAGTCCACAAAAGGGTAGCTGGCGACAGCCAGCGCAGGGGAAGCGTAGCGTCCCCTGTATGATTTGGAGCAGACCATGACTGCGGAAAATCACAGCCCTCCGGCGAGGAGCCTTCGGAGAACGCAATGCACCAACCTTTGGGTGGTGTATAATTGCGCCCTTAGTAAACTAAGGGGTTTCTGGCTTCTTCCGTTCCAGCAGTTTTTTCAATAGTTCCTGCGTGTCCTGTCTGTGAAAAATGAGTTTCAACAACACCATGACATCATCATCTGTCAGGCGTTCCGGCTCTTGCAGAAAACTTTCCAGCATACCGCCACGAGTACAGAGCCGGTGCGTCCGTTCCTTTCGGGTAAGCTGCTTTAACTGGTGCTGCAATGCCTTTTCATCATTGATGGCTTTCCGCAGTTTCTTTTCGCTTTTCTCCAACTCCCGATTGAGTTTTTCCAGCTTTGAGGTATCAGGCAAGGGCAGCGTCCTCCTTTCCCGGTATCAGCACATAAATCCTGTTTGGTTCTCCAACGCCCTGACGCACCCGCATGATAAGTCCGGCGTTTTCCAGTTCATTCAGAGAACGCTTGACCGTCATAGAGCTGCGGGACAGGACTGCGGCAATGGCTGTGACAGGGAAGCAGACAAACAGGATTCCGTTCTCGTCCTCCTGCCCATTGGAGAGCATAGCGTCCAACATCCGGCAGTACATGACCTTTGCGGTGCTGCTGACCGGAAAGCCTGTCAACGCTCTGGGAAATGGCATACAGGGCGGCAATGGTGTGTCTATCGTCATAAATTCAAAATTCATTCGGTGTGTTCCTCCTTTTTCTTTGCTCGTTTGGATAAATAACGGGGGCAGTCAATCACAACCGCCCGGAAGCTCTGCTTGCACCCATGCTGGCATTTCCGGCACAATTCGTTGTAAGTGACACGCCCCCGGTCATTGAGGTAAAAGGAAAGCTCATGCTTCCTCTTTTTGCTCATTCTCGGCATATTGTGTTTCCTCCCGTTTTAGTGTATGGTTTCGGGGCGATTTTCGGCAAAATTACGGTCATAGAGCCGCCTAAAATCTCCCGAAGTATCAGCGATAGGGTAGACTATCCCCCTATCAGATTGTCGTGTTTCGGTATCATTTCGGTGTCAGTTCGCCAGTTCTCCCCGGTGTCGTTCCTCCCCTGAATCTCACAGCGGCGTATCGCTCCCTTTGGTATGCTCGTTTCGGTCAGGGTTCCTCCACATCCCTGCCAAAAGTCATGGCACTACATCGCCGGGGAAGCATATCCCACACAGGCTGGTCATTCGATTGGAATAATCCATCGATGAACTACCTGTATCATAGAACATTTTTGTGCCCTGTGCCGTATATCCACAAAGTAGGAATCAGGGGGAAAATCAGAAATTTCCACGATTGCGGAAAGTGTGATATAATCCAGTTAAACGGCAGAAATAAAACCACCGGAAAGGAGCGTGCGCCCATGAAAGTTGCAACAAGCATACAGGAACGCCTTTGGGAACTCCGCAAAGACAAAGGCTTAAATCTGGAAGAACTATCAAAGCTGACGGGCATTTCTAAATCAGCCCTTGGCAGTTATGAAAAAGAGGATTATAAGGAAATCAATCATGGCAACCTTATCACGCTGGCAGACTTCTATGGGGTTTCCGTCGATTATCTGCTGTGCCGGACAGAGAACAGGGAGCAGATCAACACGCCACTGACGGAGCTGCATTTGAACGATGAGATGGTGGCACTGCTGAAAAGCGGTCGGATTAACAACCGTCTGCTCTGCGAACTTGCCACCCATAAGGACTTTATCAAGTTTCTTGCGGACATTGAGATTTATGTGGACGGGATTGCCACCATGCAAATCCAAAATCTCAACTCCCTTGTTGATACCGTCCGGCATGAAATTATTGAACGGTATCGCCCCGGCGAAGATGACCCGCATTTGAAGGTGCTGCAAGCCGCACATATCAGTGATGATGAGTATTTCAGTCACATGGTTCTGGATGACCTCAACCTGATTATCCGGGATATTCGGGAATTCCACAAAAAGGACAGCGAGAGTGCGCCCCAAACTACCGTTGCCGATGAACTGAAAGAAAATCTGGAAGCGGTCGAAAATTTCAAGGGCAGTCGAGATGAAAAACTGGTTATCCTTTACTGCAAGCAGCTTGGTATCAACTATAAAAACCTGTCAGAAGAAGAATTTCGCTGGTTCATTCGTATTCTCAAAAAATCAAAGAAAATGGGAACGCCTATCAGCCAGAGGAAAAAACGGTAAAGGAAAACCGCTGTTGCATGGTTTGTTGGATTCCATGTAGCAGCGGTTTGTGCTGTGGTTATTATTTCATTCGTTTTCTTAATATTCGGCGATAATTTGTTTCTCCCTTTGGTGCGTCCTGTATAATTTCCAACACACCATCTTCAAGCATTTTATCAATGCGATTGGAAATCCATACATCACTAATTCCAAGTTGATATTTTCCTAAAACATTACCTATGACAATAGCCATTTTGAATTGCTCTGGCTGTTCCGCAATTTCACGAAGAATGAAACTATCATATATATCTTCTGAAACGCTTTGCAATTTACCATTTAACATTGCACGCAAAGGTGCATTTTCATTTTGAAGTTGATTCCATTTCATAGTACAAGCTGAAAGAAATACAGGATTAGCTTTCTCTTGTAGAGTTATATAGTTTCCCCATTCGCCAGGAGAGACCTCGCCCCATGCTATTTTGGATGTCATAGTATTTTCTTTTCCATATTCCCATGTAGGTAACTTAACCAAATAAATTGTTGTCTGGCAGTTTAATGGTTGAAGTTGTTTCATAAGCCAATACATACCACAAAGCTCATCTGGATTATAGCTATACCAAATGCGAATTTCTTCCCCAGCTACATATCGTTCAATCACTGAGGTCAATGTAGTTTTAATTTTCTGTATTTTTTCTTCAACCTGATAATCTAAATCCTCTACAAAGCAGACAGACAGCATTTTCTTGAAAATATTTTTCCGCTGTTCGCCAATTCCATTATCAGAAATATCTCCCACACTAAGAGCCATATCAAAACAATAAACATCACTGCTCTTGCCTCCCAATGGAATAGCATTCTCCCAAGCAATGCGTTCTTGTTCCTGTGCTTGAAGCTGTGCCTTTTTCATTTCATCTGAAGATGGAACACTCCCGTCTTCGTGCCTCATAAATATTGAAACAGCACTTCCTCTATACTTTCCCTTGCCGTAAGTTTGGGCAATTTTCAAACTTCCACAGGCACTTTCACCAAATACAATTTCAATCATCTTATATACCTCCGATTTAATTGCTCCCGTTATGAATAAATCATCTCATACAAAACAATTTCTTCTGCCCTGTTGTGAATGTTATTGCAACGCTGCACCCATTCCATTTGTCGGGTACACTTCAATTCCTCTGTCACGCCCTCGGTAGCTTTCATCTGCTCCATGATAGTGTCTAACCGTTTTTGTGCCTGTTCATTCAGGTCTGCAAGATATGTCAACAATTCTCCGGTCAGTATCAATGTATTCAATCTGGCTGGGTGGACTTCTCTTAAATATTCCCGGTGCATTCGTCCGTACTTTCCGATAGGGCGGTGTTCCTCCGGCAGTTTCAAGCCTGGAATGTAGTAATCTCCGACAAGGATATAATCAATTCCGTTTTCCGTTATTCTTGGTTTCAATTCGCTCATGTTCCTTACCTCCTGTGGAAGCAGGCTCGTCTGGTACTAACTCAATCACATCAGTAATCTCACAATTCAGAGTTTCACAGATACGGGCTAATGTATCCATGCTGATGTGCTTTCCCTCTTTGCTCATGTTGGCAATCATATTTGTTGTCATACCAGCAGCAAGCCTTAAATCCTCTTTTCTCATATCACGCTCTAACAGTGTGTGCCAGAGTGGTTTATAGCTGATGTGCATATTGTTTTCCTGCCTTTCTATCCATACCACCGGGGCGGTTGCCCCGGCAGGAACTTTTCTCTTATTATAACACCAATCTTGTGAAATCACAATTTATTCTTGTAGCCTGCCGCTGATACCGTCTGGATTGTGCATTCCCTTTCTTTTTGTTCCCTTTAATTAGCCATGAACTGCTTCATGCCCTGGCTCTTTGCTTATGTGTGATAAAGAAGCAATAGAAGTGCAAAAAATTTTGCCGTTCCTATCCGACACTTGGCCATTGTGTCGGATAGGTCGGGCGGTTATTCGGGCAAGTCAATCTTGCCGACAAAGCTGTAATAAATCTCAATGTCCTGCCTGCGGGTGCCGTTCTCATCATAGCTGCACTCATGCACCACAATTTTCTCGATCATTTCCCGCAAGAGAGTGGGGGTCAGTTCTTCAAAGGCAAGGTGCTTGCGGACAATGCCCATAAATTTCTCGGCGTTGACGGTAGCTGCCTGTGACTTGTCCAGTTCGGCTTGCAGGGCGGCGGCTCTCTTTTTCAGCTCCGCTTGCTCGGCTTCGTAGTCAGCCGACAGTTCCATGAAACGCTCATCGCTGATTTTGCCGTTTACATTGTCCTCATACAGCCGCTTGATAATGCGGCTGATTTCAGAAATGCGTTCCTGCGCCTGTTCAAGCTGCTTGATGGCTGCGGCGGTCTTTCGCTTGCCGCCGATCTCGTTCTGCTGGACAAGTAGTTTCACAAACCGGCTCTCATGCTTGGCTGCGTATTCGGTCACTTGCCGGAGATTTGCCAGGACACCAGCGGTCAACAGATCGGTGCGGATAAAGTGCGCCGTACAGTTGCGGGTGCGCTTCTTGTAGCTGCCGCAGATGTAGCAGTCCTGTTTGCGGTCTTTGTTCTGATACCGCTGCTGATACAGCACATGGCCGCAGTCGGCGCAGAACAAAATCCCGGAGAACAGCCCCACTTCATCGTAGCGGTTCGGGCGTTTGCGCTGTTTGCGTAACTCCTGCACCCGTTCCCATGTTTCCTTGTCGATGATCGGCTCATGGTGGTTCTCGAAAATGGCCTGCTTCTCGACGGGGTTCTCTATGCTGTGCTTGACCTTATAAGAAGGCTTTTCCGTTTTGAAGTTCACCAGACATCCGGTGTACTCTCGGTTTTCGAGGATATGAACGACGGTGTTGGTCGCCCATTTGCACTCATAGCCTGGGTGATAACGGCGGGTGCTGCCTGTCCGCTGATATTCCAGCGTCCCCGGCGTGGGGATTTGCTGCTCCGTCAGCATACGGGCAATCTTGGTCGGGCCGTTCCCGGCAAGGCAAAGCTGGTAAATCTGCTGCACCACCGGGGCGGCTTCCTCGTCTATAATAAAATTCTCGTCCTCGTCCATCACATAGCCGTAAACCGGCTTGCTGGTAACAGGCTTGCCGCTCATGCCTTTTGACTTTTTCACTGCCTTGATTTTCTTGCTCGTATCTCTCACCAGCCATTCATTGAACAGATTTCGCAGCGGGGTAAAATCGTTGTCCATGCCCTCGCTGGCACTGTCCACATTATCGTTGACAGCGATAAAACGCACACCCTTTTGAGGGAACAGCATTTCCGTGTAAAACCCTACCTGCAAGTAGTTTCGCCCTAACCGGCTCATGTCCTTGACGATGACCGTACCCACTTTCCCGGCTTCAATGTCCGCAAGCATGGCTTGAAATCCGGGCCGCTGGAAGTTCGCGCCGGAAAAACCGTCGTCGGTGTACCAGCGCAGATTGGTAAAGCCGTTCTGTTTTGCGTAGGTTTCGAGTATCCTTTTTTGGTTCGATATGGAATTACTCTCGCCTTGCAATTCATCCTCGTGGGACAATCTCGGATAAAGGGCGGTAATGAGGTTTTGGGTGGCTTGTCTTAACATAAAATCCTCCGTTTCCGACAGCCAGCCCCACTATTCCGTGGTTTCATTGTACCACGGAACGGCGGGGGCTGTACAGCGGCAAAAGCGTTAAATTTGCTTCTTTACAGCTTTTCAATTTTCCGATTTTTATGGTATGGGTTGTCGTCCCATATTTGCAGTAGAAAAGTTCATAACTCCGTGGTATACTCTGATTTAACAAAAAAATCAGAAGTTAAAGGAGAAAACATGAAGTATACAATAGATGAATTAACCGCGGCCAAAAGGCAAATTGATTCAACTCTGCACAAGCTAAGAGAAACAGTAAAAACATTTGAATCAAAGGATAATTCCGAGCGTTATAAATCACAAATCACATTGGCAAAGAGAAGAATAAAAGCCTTTGAAATTGCAAATTATTTTATAGAGAATGAGATTAAGAATTGCTAAAGCACTTCCGATTTTCGTTCCAGCGGTCATGCTCCCTGGCATGGCCGCTTTTCCATGCCCCGGTTCACGCCGGATAAGTCGGCTCCTGTGTAGCAGCGGCTTCCGCTTCCAGTACCCGCGCCATTTTGTCGGCGGCTGTGGTTGTGGTGTCTTTCTTGAAATAGCCGGACACGACAAGGACGGAATTGCCCATGCGGATTTCCGTCACACAGTCAGGGCGGCGGGTGGTGCGGGTGTCGTGCTGCTTGTTATCTGCCATAGGCAATACTCCTTTCAGTCGGTAATCAGTTTCTTCATGCTCTCCATTTTCCGCTTGGCGGTTTCCTGCCGGAAGTTGTCGCCGGTAAAGCGTACCGGGACGCACATGGAAAGCAGGCGGTCATAAATCCGGGAATGGGCGGTGTCCTCCGGGTTGTGCAGGTCGTCCAGCGTAAGGTTGGTCGTGACGATCAGCGGCTTGCCGCTGCGGTAACGGCTGTCAATCACATTGAACACCTGTTCCAGCCCGTATTCCGTCCCGCGTTCCATGCCGAAGTCGTCAAGGATCAGCAGCGGATAACGACAAAGGCGGGAAATGTACTCGTTGCGCCCCTCAAAGCTGGCGGCAAGGTCATTGAGGATAAGAGCAAAGTTCGTCATGCGGACGGGGATTTCTTTCTCCATGAGGGCGTTTGCGATACAGCCTGCAAGGTAGCTTTTGCCGGTGCCTACGCCGCCCCAGAACAGGCAGCCGATATTGTCTGTCCGCATATCTTCCCAATGCTCCACATACCGGCGGGCAAGCCCGGTCTGCGGGTTCCTGCCGTTGTCGTTCTCGAAAGTCCAGTCCCGCATGGTGGGGTCGGTAAAGCCCCGGCGTTTCAGTTCTTCCACGGTGTCAAGGTGTCTGCGCCGCTTTTCGGCGGCTTCCCGTTCCTCGCGGGCGGTTCTCTGGCAGTCGCACTCTGCCGGGTGGCGGTCGCGCCCGAAGATAGCGGCCTTATCCGGCGCAAAATAGGCTTCTTTCGGCTTGCGGCACTTGCCGCAGTACAGTAAACCGTCCTCGCCGGTGTAGTCCTCCGGCTCCGGGATGGTGGTCGTCATATTCTCCAAAACCGCGTTGATTTCATTCTTCATAAACTCTCGCCCTCCTTGCATGAGTAGTCTGGTATGCCCTTTTTAGGGGCTTCCTTTTTGTCGTTCCCCGCCCATATCCGCAGGGCGGCGGCATAGTTCTGGTAGCTTTTCCCGTTGGCGGCAAGGTAGCGGCTCATTTCCTCGATGAACCGTTCCAGCCTGTCAGGGTACTCTGCCTGCAACTCGTCGTATTCGGTCTGTGACAGAAAAATATTTCCATATCGGCCATAGGGCGCGGACGGCCCCCCACTCACTCCCTTTGTTTGGCTCTCTGTAAGGTTGTTTATAGTAGTTTGGTTAGGGGACGGTTTTCCGACCATCATAAGGTCGGTTTTCTGACCATCAGTAGGACGGTTTTCCGGCTCTATGAGGGGCGGACTTCCGGCCATCAGTTGGTCTGAAAACTGTACCTGTGGCACTGGCGGTACTTTGACATAAAGCCGGTTCGGTGCGGAGAAGCCGCCCCGTTCCCGTTCCAACAGCCCCGCCGTGTCCAGTTCATTAAGCGCCCCCTTGATGGTGGTGCTGCCTTTATCCAGTATTTCTGCTATCTCCGCGATGGGATAGATAATATAAATCCTGCCCTCGTCGTCCAGCCACTTGTTTTTCTGGGAGAGGGTGGAACGGTCTAACAGCAGCGAATACAGCAGCTTGGCGGTCTGTGAAATCTCCATTTTCAGCAGGAAACGGGGATACGGCAGATAGGCGGGCAGCCGCGTGTCTGCCCTGATATAATCAGCGATAGGATCACCTCCCTGTGTTCGGGTTGATTTTGGCGTATTGTCACGCATTAAAACGCCGTTTCCGGGGGAAAAGGATAAATGTATCGCGTACCCTTTGACACCCACGAAAAAAGCCTTGATTTATGCGGGTTTGAAAGGCTCTAAAGCGTGACATCTCTGCCTTTGTTTCCGCTTTCTCTCGGCGGCTTTGATTTTCTTCATGCGCCCGGCGCAGTCGGGGCAGTATTTTCCCCGGTTGGATTTGGGGACAAAGGCCGCCCCGCAGACGGCACACCGTTTCCGGCTTCCCCGGCACAAGAGGGCTGCGGCCAGCTCCCCGTCAAGGGGCAGGACAGCCACACGGAACCAGTGGCACATGAGGGAAAAGGAAATGCTCTGGACGCACACGCAAGGCTCCCCGTCGTCCAATAGCAGGCAGTTCCCCTCATCGTAGTTACAGCACTCATGTACCAGCCGCCGCGCCCGCCGGTGCTGGCGGTAGTCCATGCGGGGCAGGTTATCGCTCATGGCTCTGCTCCTTTCTGCGGTGCGGCTCGTCCCGGCGCAAAATCTGGTCGATGTTCCGCTTGACGGTCTGCAACTCCTTGAACCGCTGTTTCTGTTCGTGATAGGTGTTATACAGGCCGTCTTTCTCGGAGATAAGCTGCTCGATCTCGGCCTGCAACGCTTTCCGGGCGGGCAGCTTGGTAATGCCATGCGCCTTGAAATACCGGGCTGCTGCGTCGGCTATGATAAAATCGCTCTCATGGGCCTGCCGGTATGCGGCGCGGGCTTTCTCGGATTTCTGTGCCCGCAGCCCGTCGCGGGCGGCCTTGGTCTGGGCGTAGGCCAACACCTGCCGCTGCAACTTCTTTTTCCCTTGCAGCTTCGTTTCCAGTGCTTTCAGTTCGCCGCTGGTCTGGCGCATTTTCTGATAGGCGGTGTCAACGGCGGCTTCTAACTGCTCCGGGGAAGTAAAGCCGTATTGCTGGTAGACGGACAGCGTTTTGGCGGCCTGCTTCAGATTGTGTATCTTCGCCCAGCGTTCATAGCCCCGGCCTTTGCCCTCGGCCATTTTCTGCTCAATGTCCACAAGCCGCTGCACTCCGTCCTGTTTCGGGGCGGCTATCTCGGCTCTGGCAACCTGCAAGCGGTCTTTTATGGTGCGTGGGGGATCGGGGGATCTGGCTGGCGCTTCGGCTGCTCTGGCGGCGTTTTGCTCTAAAACGGCAAAGACAGCGGCGCGGTCAAAATCGTCGCCCAGCTTCCGGGCGGTAATTGGCTTTGTCCTGTCCGGCGTGAGGTAGGAAAGCCGCCCCCGGCTCTCCTTGACGGTCACACCCTCCTGCAGCAACAGAGAGGAAAACTCGTCAAAGCTGGCGGCGGTGGCAAGGGCTTTCCGTAGGGTCTGCCGCAGCTTCTCCTTGTTCGTTTCAAACTTGGTCTGCCGGGGCGTGATACTATCGGCAATCATGGGGGCGTTCTGCTTGTCCAGCGCGGCCTGTCCCTTTTTCTGCGCCCAATACTCCCGGTCGGTGACGCGGTTCTTGCTGCCGTTCAAGAGGTCGATTTGATAAAGCCCCTCCCGGTGGCACATCTCCATGACTTCGGATTTGAAGTAGCGCAGGGCAGCGTCGGTACATCGGTGCTTGCAGCCGACTTTCGTATCGGCCGGCCTGTCCATGTAGGGCAGGAACGGCACTTCCTCAATCCGCAGGCTGTTTATGACGATATGCACATGAATGTTGCCGCTGTGGTTATGCCCGTCCGGGTGGGTGCAGACAAGGGCCTGGTGGCCGGGAAAATGCTCTTTACAGAATTGTTCCCCCAACGCCTGCGCCCGGTCTACGGTCAGGCCGTTGTCCGGCCCGTCCCGCGGGTCAAAGCTGATGATGTAGTGGTGGCTTTTCACATCTTCCCGCCGCTGGTTTTTCTGATAGCGGAGATTGGCCCGCATACACGCAACGGCAAAATCCTCCCCGTCGCAGTTCAGCGTGGACAGCCGGTAGTCCTCGCGGGGGATAAGCCTGCCGGTTTCATCAAGGACGGGCTTCATGGTAAACTCGTCATGCTCAAAGAGAAGATATTGCTCGGCGGCTCCGTAGTCGGCGTTTTTAGAGTTGATATGCTTGAGTGTTGCCAACCGCGTCACCTACTTTCTTGAGGACTTCATACTTGAGGACGGCAAGGTCGGATATGGCGGCGCGTACCTCGCCGGAAAGGGTGTTGTAGGGTACGCCGTATTCGTTCAGATACCGGGCAATCTGATTGAGGTTGCCGCCGATCCTGCCGTACTCGGCTGTCAGCTTCCCGACAGCGGAAAGCAACTCGTCATTGACCGACGACACATGGACAACCGGGCGTATGGTCGCCCGCCGTATCGCCTGCCGGAGAAATTCGGACTGGCTGATACCATAGGGCGCAAGCCGCGCTGTGAAGTCGGCATACTCATCTTCGGACAGCCGGGTTTTCACAACGCGGCTGCGGTGGGGCGTGTTGTATTTCTTTCGCATGGTGTGACCTCCTTTCTCGCCCGTAAGGGCGCATGAGCAGGGTTTGGGGAAGGCACTCCCCAACAAGTTTCCCGCGAGGGGCAAAACTGCAGAATTGCGGATTTTGGCACCGTGGTAGAAACTTGCTCTCCGTGACTGCAAACTTTCTCTCACTTCCGTCCGCCACTTTTTTGGAAAACTGCAACCACAAAAGTTTGTTTCTCTTTTTCTGCTACTACTAATCCTGTAAAGGGCATTCCTGCCCGCTTTCGCTAAAATGACACCGGACGCAGTGGTTTCTACCCGGTGTTGGAGAAATCCTTTCTCTTTGCCCTCTACTACGGGTAAATGCTCCAAATGCCAAACACCAGGGCAGAAAAATTCCCTCCTCGCTTACTACTACAACCGGCAGGGGGCAAAATGGCCGGGAGCGGAGCCGGACAACAAAAAAAGCAGTAAATCTTTTTCAAGACTTACTGCTTTCGCTGGCCGCGTCGGTGGCGGCTGGTATTCAGTTTTTATGACTTGTCCGGTGGTTCGTCAAGCCGGAACTTGAATTGACAGTCAATTAACCGCTGCTTTACATAGTCCTCCACCTCGGCGTTGACCTGCCCGTTCACTTTTGAGAAATAGCGGATATATCCGGCGTAGTGGAGCAGGACAGCGTTCACGGCTTCTGGGTCGCCCTCACGGGCTTTGAGGATTGTTTCATAGGGGAGAAGTCTACTCATACCGGCTCACCCCCATTTCTTCGCGTAGCCGCTGCAAGGCAAGCTGGATATGCCGCCCCGCTGTGCTGCGTGACCGGCCAATACACGCGCCGATCACGCGCTGCGGCTGGCGCAGAAAGTAATAGCGCAGGATTTCTTCCCGCGTCTGCTCCGGCAAAACAGAGATCGCGTCGGCAAGGGCGGCGTTGCAGAGCAGGACGGTCTGACCGCAGACGGTAAATGGGTATTCCTCGTCCGGCTCCGGCGCGGCAAACTGGACAAACTTCTCGTTCATCAGATAGTCAAGGGAAACTTGCCGTTCCCATTGCCGTTTAAGCTTCAAAATCTTGTCCAAGGCGGCACAGCGGATAACAGTCTTGCAAAAGGCGTTGTACCTGCGCTGGATATATTCTTGATAGGCTATCTGGTCGGTCATGGAAATTCCCCTTTCTGAATAATAGTGCGGGGCGGTGGCACTTCTTGCTGTCGCCCCTTGATTGCCTACCAGCAAAGGCGGGCGGGGCTGTCAACGACGGCGCATATGCGCCGTTCATCTTGACCGTTGACTGGCTCGGCTGGGTTTGCTATTTACCCGACAAACTTGAATTTATTTTAAGCTATCACGTTTTACCTTCTTAAGCCTTACTATCATTACCATAGGAATTTCTTTGTTGGTTTTAAAACATTCTTCATAAAATCCATCAATGACAAATCCAGCTCTAAAACAAAGGTTAAAAATATCTTGTATGGAACGATGATAATAAATCTGCTCTTTCGGTTGCCCTTCAATCGCTATATCATAGTAACTGTGCGGTGTCATATATTTTTCAGTCAACGTGACAAAACAAGGGTGTTGCGTTGCAAAGACAAAAATTCCGCTTTCCTGCAACAGTTCATAAACAGCCATAAGAAGTGGTTCAATATCCGTAATATCCATAATTGCCATATTAGAAACTGCTTTCGTAAAGGCTCGATTTCTTTTTAATTCTAATATACTTTTTCTATCGGTCGCATCCGCCACACAAAATTCAATTTGTTTTGCATATTGTGATTGCCGTCTTTTAGCCAATTCTATCATTTTTTTGCTGTAATCAAAAGCGACAACCGAAGCGCCTCTTTGTGCAAGATACGAAGAATAATTTCCATTGCCACACGCAATATCCAAAATGTAATCCGCAGGATTAGGAGATAGAAGTTCCGTTACTTTGGGACGCACTACCTCTCTGTGAAATTCATTAGATTCGTCACCCATTGCATTATCCCAAAATTGTGCGTTCTCCTCCCAGATTTTTTTACTTTCCTCTGTTCCCATGTTCTCTCCCACTCCCCAAATTTGCTTTTTTGCTTCCATTAAATCTTCCTTACTATATTCCATTGTTACCCTCCATAACTTCTGATTGTTGCCGTCTTGACGATTATGTATCTTTACATTACCTTCTGAAACATATGGCGCACCTTGTCCAGGCGGCTGTTTGGACGGCGGGGCTGGATGACCGGCTGACCGACAGCGGCCTGATATCCTTTCAGCTCTGTAAGGCATACGCTCCGCCCGTTGGTGTAAAAGGCCAGATCAGTACGGTATGCCTGTATACAGCGGGCGGGAATCTCGCCAGTAAAGACAACTTCATCCTTTTTTACCTGGGCCGTTTCGATGGTGGCACAGTATTTCGGTGCATCATGATAAGCCCTGGAAAGGTATTCCTGGGGCGCATAGAGGATGAAGGAGAGATAAGGTTCCAGCAGCTGCGTCCCCGATTCCTTCAATGCCTGTTCCAATACAATCGGGGCCAATGAGCGGAAGTCCGCCGGCGTGCTGACCGGACTGTAATAAAGCCCGTATTCAAAGCAAATCTTACAGTCCGTTACGTTCCAGCCGAACAAGCCCTGCTCCAGCCCGTAACGGATACCATCCCTGACAGCGTTTTGAAAACTCTGGTTCAAGTATCCCAGCGAAACCCGGCTCTCGTATTGTACACCGGAGCCAAGCGAGAGTGGTGTAACAGACAGTCCTATGGATGCCCAAAACGGGTTGGGCGGCACCTCGATATGGATGGTGTGGCTGGCTGCTTTGAGCGGCCGCTCCATATAAATGACGGAGGGTTCCTTTACCACTGTTTCAAGCTTGTATTTTTCCGACAGCAAAGCGGAAACAACCTCCAACTGCACCCGGCCCAAAAAAGAAAGAATGATCTCATGGGTGATGGAATCCACTTCGCAACGCAAAAGCGGGTCAGTATCCGCAAGTTGCGTAAGAGCGTCCAGCAGCCGTTCTCTTTGCGCTGCCGTTTTCGGCGCAATCGTCGTCCGCAGCATGGGGAGGGGGTCCTCGCGCCACCTTTTACGAGGGAGCCGGGTTTGGTCCCCTAATACATCGTTTAACCTCACGCTGTCGCTGGGAAGGATAACAATTTCACCCTGATAAGCGGTGTCTGTCCGAACAATTTCCCCTTTGGATGGAATACGCATCTCTGTGATTTTCAGCTTTTCTCTCCCGGCCAGGGCCACCGTATCCCGCAGGCGCAGCGTTCCGCTGTATAACCGTAGATAGACACGCCGCTGGCCGCAATCGGTGTACTCAACCTTGAAAACGCTGCCGCATAGGGCGGCGCCCCCCTGTTCCCCAATCGGTTGGAACAGCCCTGTCACCGCATCCATCAACGGTTGAATGCCAAGGCCATTTTTGGCGCTGCCATGATAGACTGGGAACAGGGAGGCGTCTTGAACCCGCTGCTGTTCCTCCCGCGCAAGTTTTTTCCGGCTGATTGGTTCTCCTGCGATATACTTTTCCAATAATTCATCGTTATTTTCGATGACCGCATCCCATGCTTCTATGTCGGTATTTTCCTCCAGGACTATTTCCGGGGACAGCGACACCGTCTGCTTGATGATAATATCGGCGGAGAGCTTATCCCGAACAGACTGAACCACGCTCTGCAAATCAACGCCAGCCTGGTCGATCTTGTTGATAAAGATAACGGTGGGAATGTTCATTTTCCGCAGGGCATGGAACAGAATACGGGTCTGGGCCTGCACGCCATCTTTAGCGGAGATCACCAAGATGGCCCCATCTAAAACAGCCAAAGAGCGGTACACCTCCGCCAAAAAATCCATGTGGCCGGGCGTATCCACAATGTTAACTTTACATCTGTGCCACTGGAAGGAAGTGACTGCCGCTTGAATGGTAATCCCACGCTGCCGCTCCAAAAACATGGTGTCCGTCCTCGTTGTCCCTTTTTCGACGCTCCCCGGTTCTGAAATGGCTCCGCTGGCATATAGCAGGCTCTCCGTCAAGGTCGTCTTTCCAGCGTCTACATGGGCAAGAATTCCAATATTGATTATTTTCATGTGATTGTCCTCCTTTTACAGCCCCAAAAGGGCATAAAAATCCCCAGCAGTAAAATACTTTTACCACTGGGGATTATAATTTGCGGACATACACATATACAGCATACACCTGTTTGTGATTGCTGTTTTTCGGATATGTCAAAATTGATAAGGCAAAAGTATTCTTAAATTGGGTACAAAAAACCAAGCCCCCACAAAAGGGACTATCATAATCCTTTGTTCCCACTATTTGATTATAGTTTTATTTAAGAATACCTTGCCGCATATTTTTTACTCCTTTTTTGGAATGATGCTATTATATCACATTAGTTTTAGGAAAGCAAGTACCTAAAAGAAATTTTTCTTCCCCTTATATGTAACAATCATACCGACTTTCTGGCGTTCAGAATGGTTTCTGCTGTCTGCTGTGGTGTTTGGTTGGAATTGTCCAGCCAAAAGCCGATCCGTGGTGTTGTCTGCATAAATGTATCGTATAAGGTTTCAACCGTAAAGCCGGAATAGCCTGTTTTCTCCCTGTATCGTTCCCTTCCTTTTATTGTTTCCACATCTGGACAAAGAACGACAACCTCAACAGGGTATTTATGCGGCACAAAAAATATGTACATGTAACTAATTCAACACATTTATAATTTGAATAGGGACATTATAGCATTTACTAAATACAAATTCAATGTATACGGAAATAAAGATATAAGGAGTGGGAAGGATTCCGCCGTAGTCGGCATTGTAGGAAAATCCAAAAGTTTAGATTTTCCCACAATGCTTATCTTTTGGTCTTTGGTTCGGAATAGTGTAGTGCTGGCGGTCTATCTCTTGTTTTCGGTTGCTTGCTTCCTTACCGTACATGAGCATTTGCGCCCGGATTGTCGTTGCCGTAACCCTCCATGAGGTTAATGGCACCCCAAATGCCAAGACCTGCGCCAAGCGCGATAACCAAAGTCTGCAATACACCAACTGCGCTGTTGAAAAATTCCATATAAACCTCGCTTTCTGCCGCTGTGCGGCTCAAAAATGTTATGGAAAATGAAAATGCCGCCGTTATTCCTCGGCGGCTGCGTCCTCGTCGGACAAATCTATTTCGTATATGTCGAAGGCTTCATCGGGCTTTACGATTGCCGGACGGGTAGACATATACCGTTCCACGTCAAAAGCGTTTTTCTTGTCGAAGTCGGAAAGGTATTTGTAGTTCGGGTGTTTTGTTATATCGTATTTGTCGCTTAAAAAGGGACGCACACCGCGTAGCTGCAAAATACATTTCCCACCGTCCATAACTGCTATTTCGTCCTGTGTCATCAACTCCTTTCCTAATTTTTGATAAGTAAGTCCATGAGAAACCTGCGTGCCGCGATTTTCGGAAGTATTGAAACTGTCGATTGTTTCCCGTCCCAAGTTATCCGAAATATCCTTTGCATTTTTCCCACGTCCTCCCAAAAACAAGGTGCTGTCGGCATTATCAAGTATGATTTCTGCCGCGTCCCTGTAAATGGCTTTTAGCTGGCTCTGCGATTGCAGAATGATAGAAGCGGACATTTCCCTACTGCGTATGGTCGCAATCAGCTTATCAAAGCGGGGTATCTGCCCGATGTTGGCAAATTCATCGAGTAAAAAACGGACATGAACAGGCAATTTGCCGTTGTATTCGTCGTCCGCTTTATCACAAAGTAAATTAAAAAGCTGTGATTGCAAAATAGCGATAACAAAATTAAAGGTGTCGTCGGTATCGCTCATTATGAGGAAAAGCGCGGTTTTCCGGTCGCCCAATGTGTCAAGTTCCAATTCATCATAGGACATGAGTTCCCGGAGTTCTTCAATATCGAAAGGAGCGAGCCTTGCCCCACAAGAAATAAGGATTGACTTTGCCGTTTTGCCCGCTGCCAATTTGTATTTTTTATATTGCTTCACCGCGAAATGGTCGGGGCTGCGTTCTTCCAAATCGGCAAAGAGCAGATCAACGGGGCTTTGGTATTCCTCGTCGTCCTCGCGTGCTTCGCTGGCATTGATAAGTTCAAGCAGCGTTGTAAAGTTCATTTCCTCGGCGGGGGCTTCATACCAAATGTAGCCGATCAACGCGCAATATAATAATCTCTCGGCTTTCACCCAAAAATCTTCCGCGCTTTTTTCTCCCTCGCCTTTGGTATTGACAATAAGGGTATTGACAACCTTTAACACGTCCTTTTCGCTGCGGATATAGACAAAGGGGTTATAGTGCATACTTTTCCGAAAGTTTATCGTGTTCAGTACCTTAATGCGGTAGCCTGCCCGTTGCAGCAGCTTTCCGCACTCGATTAGGACGGTGCCTTTTGGGTCGGTCAAGACGTAGGAAGAATGAAGCTGCATTAAATTAGGCTTTACGAAAAACCTTGTCTTGCCGCTGCCGCTGCCGCCGATCACCACGACGTTTTTATTTCTCGCATATTTCGGCTGCTTCGGGCGGCTGTTCATGGTAAGGCGTTCGGTCTGCGTCAAAATGATGTTGTTCTGAAAATCCGGGTCGATGTAGGGCTTTATATCTTCGGCGTTGCCCCAACGTGCGCTGCCGTATTCTGCGCCCTTGCGGTATTTCTTTGCGTTTTTCCCTTTGACATAGACAATCAGACGGATAACCACCGCGCCGACAATGCCGATAAGCAAATCCAACGGGTGAACGCTCGGCAAGGCATTTGAAAACGCTTCGGAAAATCCCTGTGTGATATTGAGTATCTTTTCGGAAATATCCGCGCCGGGGGCAAGCCGCACCGCCTGTCCCACCTTATCAAAGAGATAGACAAAGAACACATAGGGGATATTGGGAAGTATCAGCTTTTTGTAGTTTAACTGCTTCATATCTCGCGCCCCCTGTCCATTTTCTTTACCTTGTCGCGGGCGGCGTTAAGCTGCTTCGCCTTGTCCTTTGCAGCGGCAAGGGCTTTGCGGATAGAGGGCTTTTTATCCCGGTTCAGCTTCTTTGCGGAAAACTCTTGAAAGGCTGCGGTCATAACGTCCGCGTCCCGGCCTTTGAAAAACACAAGGTAACGGGTCTGTTCGCCCTTAACCTTTTTCAGCGAAAAATCTATGTTGTATTTCTTCGCCGTACTCTCAAAGGCTTTGATATTCGCGTCGGTGATCTCGATGTTGGAAACACCCGCGTTCTGCTTCATAAGCTGCCGCATGGTCTGTTTCCCGTGTGCGGGCTTGCTTTTCTGCTCCAAAAACTTTTGGATTGCTTTCTGCAACGCTTGTTCGGTAAGCCGCGCCGCGCCTTTCCCCACTTTGACGTATAGGGCAATCGTTTTTTGGGTTACTTCCTCCTGCAAGGTATCAACTCCTTTCCCGGTAAAGTGCGGCTATGCTCATTCGCCGCCGTATAAGTCGTGATTGACAAGGGCGGTATAGTAGCTGTCAATGGTACTCGGCGCGTTGAACAGCACCGCTTTTAGATACTGCTTGATGTTGCGCACCTTGGTTGTGTTCTCCCTCATGCAGTCCAAAATAAACTCAATATGGCTGCTGTTCAGCTTCATAAACTTGGATTTGACAAGTTCGGCTGGGTAGTCGTCCCCGGCAATACGGATTGTCTTTCGTGCTGTGCAGACGGTTTCCAGCATAAGGTCAACTATCTCGTCCAAACGGTCTTTGTCAATTTTGCAGTTTTGAATGAGATGATCGTATTCGATATTGTCCTTGATAATTTCCCTGTAAATCTCTACTGCGTTATTGCTTTTCGCTTCCGTTCTTTTCCTTTCCGGCGGCGTAGCCGCTTCGCCCTGTGCAAAGGGCAAGGGATTTAGGGAATGGAAAGGAATGGAATGGGTACTTGATAAATCAGTAATTGATTGTTCTTTACTTGATATATCTTTATTTAATTGCGTTGGATTTTCCAACGTAGGCTTTTCCTGCGTAGGTTTTTCCAACGTTGGATTATCCAATGTTGGATTTTCCAATGTAGGGTAATCCAATATAGGCGGCTGTTCGCCGCTGGTAGCTGCTTCCGGCTCTCGCGGCTGCGGCTGCTCATATATGACATAATCCGCACCCCGCAAGCGTCCTTTCTCGTCGCGCTCCCGGCTGCGCACGATATATCCGGCTTTTTCGAGTTCTTTTACCGCTTCGCGGATTGCGTCGATCTTTTCCCGGTTGATATGGGATAAGCCCGCAAGGGTATAATCCCAATCCTCCGGCAAGGACAGCATTTGCGACAACAAGCCCTTTGCCTTTAAGGTGAGTTCCTTGTTGCGCAAGTGGTGGTTGCTCATAACAGTATATCCCGTATTTCGCTCCACTCTGAAAACTGCCATATTTTCTCACTTCCTCTCTTGGTCTGCGTGGAATATTAGAAAGCCGTTTTCGGCGGTTTTGGTATTGCAATATGCCCTCTGCCGTTTTCGCGTCTGCAAAGCCGCATGGCACAAGGGCTTTTGCCCGTCTATTTGTCCATGCTGGTAGTCGTTTTCCGCGTCCTTTTGCCGTGGCAATAGGGACACTCTTTGAAAACGCAAAACTCATATTTCCATTGTGGGCGGTAGAAACGGCAAGTGCCGCAATCTTCATTACCTCTGGCACAACCGGATTGATAGCGGTCAAATCCCGGCTTCTGCTGCATGAGCAGTTCAAACGCCCGCTGCTTGCCCTCTGTGAAATACATTCCGGCTGCGCCTCCTTTCCTGCGGGCATAAAAAAACGCCACAACTTCTTTGAAGCTGCGGCGTAGTATGCAGAAAGGGACGCTATCTTTCGATAACGTCCCTTTTGCTTGGTTATTCACTTGTAACCTGTTTGCCCGCTGTCCTTAAAACGCGATGATATAAGGGTTTTTGCTTGTTTTCTTATCTCACCGCGCTTAACGGCGGGTTTTTATTATGCCTTTTGTATTACTTCTTTCTTTTGTTTTTCAATTAAGTTTTCATATATTCAGATTATTTTTGTGTAGTTATTGAAATATTATTTTCTTCGCTATAATAATATTGCTGCTATTAAATATCTATTATATTTACAATAGACCTTTATTAATCTGCATACATACTATTTAATACAAATACTTTCAAAATAAAATATATAATTTTAGTTAAGCGACTAACAAAATACGACTACAAATGTTATTAAAATCTACAATAATATAGTAATTAATTTATAATAATTTTTTATGATTATAGCCACAATTTTAAGAATTATATTATAATATAATAATAACTATATGATATTTTTAATAGACATATTTACTAATGATTTTATAGTAAATGGGGTGGTCTCACTTAATTTTGCAAGACCTTTTACATTGCTGACTGCTATATTAAAATTATGTAACGGATTTTTCATATTAGGAGAAGTATAAATTTTTAAATCATTCGTTCTAATTAATTCTGCTATACAAAAATTTAAAATATCAGAAACAGAAGCATCGTAAGTTAAAGAAGCTTCTTCTAAAAAATTATATAGATCATCCTCAATTTCATAAGTTTTGCGTATTCTTTTTTCTCTCTTAGAAAATTTGCTATTTAAAAATTTATTATTCATCTTTTTTGCTCCCCTTTTATATGACCCAATATTACAATATTTTAATAGTTAATTTATCTAGCAACTATACAACGATATTATTGCTATATAAGAATTGCTTTTATATAAGAATTACTTTTATATATTTGTCAATACAAAAAACTGTGTATAGCAAGCATCGGCAGGGTGTACGGAGTACACCACGTGAGGCGCGCAGTCCCGGATATATTTTTATACTACCTTAAAATAATTAATATACTTAGTATAAATTATATATATGACTGTGTAAACTGCGTACTAATAGACCTTTTGTCTATGTAAATGCACCCAAAATGTAATACGAATATAAAAATATTTAATTATTCTTTATTTACTTACTTTGCTGCGCCCGGCCCTGTTTCGCCCGCCGAGCCCGGGCGAGATCGGCTTCCCCTTCTGGGAAGCCGATTAAATACAATAAAAAAAGCCTGCAAATGAGCCGACCCAATTGTTAGATTTTTGGTCTAACTCTTTTGGATCACCTCAAACGCAGGCTTTTTAATATTTATTATTCAACTGTAACTGATTTTGCCAAATTTCTCGGCTTATCTATGTCTAACCCTTTCAATGATGATACATAGTACGAAAACAACTGCAGCGGCACTACTACTTCGCTAGGCATAACCAGCTCGTCGCACTTTGGAAGGTAGATGACATAATCCGCTTCTTTTTCTATTTCCGTGTGTCCCTCTTCCGCTACGGCTATTACTACCGCTCCGCGGGCTTTTACCTCTTTTATATTGCTCAGCATCTTATCAAACAAATTCTTGACTGTGCACAGCGCCACAACAACTGTGCCTTCTTCAATCAATGCGATTGTTCCGTGCTTTAACTCTCCTGCTGCATACGCCTCAGAATGGATATATGAAATCTCTTTTAATTTAAGCGACCCCTCAAGCGCCACAGCGTAATCCAAAGTTCTTCCCAGGAAGAACACGCTTTTGCTGTTAAAATACTTAGACGCTATATACTGTATCTCGCCTTTGTTTTCCAAAAGTTTAGAAATATTATCAGGAAGCTTTTCAAGAGCCTTTATATATTTTGCCAAAAGTTCAGGTGTCAGCATATCCAATTCCTGAGCCATATATATAGACATCAAATAAATCGCTGTCAGCTGAGTGCTATACGCTTTTGTGGTGGCAACAGCAATCTCAGGACCTGCCCATGTATAGAGAACGTCATCCGCCTCTCTTGCTATACAGCTTCCTACAGCGTTTACTATGGCAAATGTTCTCGCCCCTAACCGCTTTGCCTCTCGCATTGCCGCAATAGTGTCCGCCGTCTCTCCCGACTGAGATATCAAAATCACCAAAGTCTTATCATCAACAAGCGGATTGCAATATCTGAACTCTGACGCTACTATTACCTCAACAGGTATGCGAACCATGCTCTCAATCACATATTTGCCAACTACTCCAACATGGTAAGCACTGCCGCAGGCCACAATATATATCTTGTTTATATCACGGATATAATCAGCTGTTAAAGATATATCATCCAAAACAATTCTGCCGTCTTTTATTCTTGGGTTTACAGTATCAGCTATGGCACGGGGCTGTTCCATTATCTCTTTAAACATAAAGTGCTCATAACCGCCTTTTTCAGCAGCGGAAATATCCCAGTCGACAACAAAAGTTTCCTTAGAAATTTCTTCGCGGTCGGTGTTATAAATTTTTACATCGTCTTTTGTTAAGACAACAATCTCGTTGTTTTCAAGAAAATAAACGTTCTTCGTATGCTTCAGAATAGCCGGTATATCAGACGCTATAAAGTTTTCGCCCTCGCCGAGACCAACTATAAGCGGACTTTCTTTTCTGACAGCTATAAAAGAATCCGGGTCGTCGGCGCAAAGCACTCCCAGTGCATAAGAACCGTCAACCTTGCCTATAACCTTAATCATAGTGTCGATTATATCGCCGTTATAGTAATACTCAAACAGATGCGCTATAACCTCGGTATCGGTTTCCGAAATAAACTCAAAACCCTTTTTTGTAAGATACTCGCGAAGCTTCAGATAGTTCTCAATAATTCCGTTATGTACGACCGCAAATCTACCCGACTGGCTGAGATGCGGATGCGAGTTCATATCCGACGGCTCTCCATGAGTTGCCCACCTTGTATGACCAATTCCCATAATGCCTTTTATTGCATCTCCGCCGTCTATCATATTGCTGAGTTTTTCCAAACGGCCCTTCTTTTTCTTAACCACTATTCCTTCATCAGTCATTATAGCAACGCCGGCAGAATCATATCCTCTATATTCAAGCTTCGACAGCCCGTCAAGCAAAATCGGCGCCGCCTGCTTTGTTCCAACGTATCCAACTATTCCGCACATAAAATTAACCTCCAAAAAATATTGACAGCTATTGCCATCATACAAATCTATCACAAAATAATATAATTTTTATCAAAATAACTTCTGCACACACTGTGCTATTGAACAGAACCGGTATGTTCCGTATGATACCACTCTTTCTTGTTATGCTTAAAGATCCCGACTATTCCAATCGGTATCCAGCTTACTATATAGAGCAGAAAACCAAATAAATTGAAAATTGTTTTCCGGCTAAGTTTGTTTTCCAATATAAGCCCGGCAAAGGCACTAAGAGCGCCGATACCCAAATACAAATTAAGAGCCACATAGCAGACGGGACGAACCCACAAACTGCATAAAACAAACTGATAGCCAAACAAAATAGAAATTGTGGAGAAAATACTTATGACCAAAAAAACTCCATAACAGAACTGACCCAAAAAATCTCCATAAAGGCTCAGCCAGTCTATTATTTTTCCTTTTTTGAGCAAAAGACCACCGTATCTGCCCTGGACGTCAACAACGCCCTGAGCCCACCTGATTCTCTGCTTAACCGACTTACCGAACTCAGCAGGCTTCTCATCATATACCACTGCCTTTTTAGCAAAGGCAACTTTAATTCCCATCAGTCTAAGTCTGACAGTATATTCAAGGTCCTCGGCAAGGCAGTCGTCAGAAGGCATACAGCGCTTCACAACATCAAACCTCACAGCATACCCGGTTCCGGATATTTTACACCCTATTCCCAGGTTATGGCACGACATTTTAGCAAGCCTGCTTTCAAGAGTATGCCAAACCGAATAGGCCGCTGTCAGCCAGTTTTCGTTCGGATTTTTGCTGTCAACATATCCTTGAACAGCAGAATATCCGCAGTTAAGCATCTCATTCATTCTCATTATACAATCCATATGCACGGTATTATCCGCGTCAAATACGGCAATACAGTCATATTCTTCTCTCAAACTCTTTATATGCTCCACAGCGTATGAAACCGCGGACGATTTATTGTTATTACCAGTACGTTTAACAAGAACTCTCGCTCCATAACTCCTCGCAACAGCAGCCGTATTATCAGAACAATCGTCGGCAACAACAAACACATCATACTTATTCTTTGGATACCTTGAAGCCGAAATACTGCTTAAAAGCTGGCCCAAAACAGCGCCTTCATTATGAGCAGGTATTATAACCGCGAATCTGTTTGTCCGAAAATCTTGTCTTAAGACGTCATTCCTTTTAACAAAAGAGAATACGCCGCAGACGACATAATACGTACCAATAAAAAAGAGGAAAAGCTCTAAGAAATCAACAATGATTTCCAATACGTACGTATGCACAAGCCTCACCCCTTACAATATAGAGAGATTATATAATATTAGACCGCAAATATCAAGTGTGAAATTATTACATTTTTCTAACAATTGCACATACTAATATATACAATTCACACATCATATATGCCATATTTGCCAAAAAAATGGCAAAATTAAGATAAAACAATAAACAACCGGCACAAAAAATTGTGATTTTTTATATTAGACAAAAGTAAATTTATGTGTTATAATAAATGAGTATAAATATAAGTAAGAACTCATGATTTTTTAATATGAAGTGTTTAAAATATTCTGAGTCTGGAGGATTAATGAAAACCAAAACAGTTTTTGTCTGCACAGAATGCGGAAACGAATTTCCAAAGTGGATGGGAAAATGCACAGCCTGCAACTCCTGGAACACATTGGTTGAAGAGACAGTAATTACAAAACAGCCGGGTAAATCTTCGCGCTCAGGCATGAAGTCAGACGCTATTTCGGCTCTTGAAAACGCGGGAGACTCAGCGGTTCCCGAGCATCTGAAAAACATATCAACAACTGACGAAATCAGAACAGGCACAGGTCTTTCTGAATTTGACCGAGTTTTGGGCGGAGGTCTTGTTGCAGGGTCGCTGGTTCTTTTAGGCGGAGACCCGGGTATAGGAAAATCCACTATTCTGCTTCAAATTTGTCAGCACATTGGAAAAACGCAGAAAATATTATATGTTTCCGGCGAGGAATCTCTCAGACAGATAAAATTAAGGGCTGACAGACTGGGTGTGGACAGTGACAATATAAAGATTTTCTCTGAAACCAATACTGAAAACATACTTGAATGTATATCCAGGGAAAAGCCTGATATTCTCATTGTGGATTCGGTTCAGACCATGTTTAACCCCAACGTGAATTCCGCCCCGGGCAGCGTTTCACAGATACGTGACGTAGCTTCCATGCTTATGAGAATAGCCAAGACCTATTCTATCGCAACTTTTTTGGTAGGGCATGTAACCAAGGAAGGCTCTATAGCCGGACCGAAGGTTTTGGAACATATTGTTGACTGCGTTTTATACTTTGAAGGCGACCAAAACCGTTCATACAGAATAATCAGGGCAATAAAAAACAGGTTTGGTTCAACAAATGAGATAGGCGTTTTTGAAATGAATTCATCAGGTCTGTCTGAGATAAAAAATCCATCGTCAGCTATGTTATCAGGCAGACCCCAGGGTGTTCCCGGAAGCTGTATCGTATGCACTATGGAGGGAACAAGGCCTGTGCTTGCTGAAATTCAGGCTTTAGCTACTCCAACTGCTTTTGGTAACCCGCGCAGAATGACCACCGGTGTTGACTTCAACAGAGCTATGATGCTGCTGGCTATTTTAGAAAAGCGCGCCGGGCTTCATCTGTCATCTTATGACACATATATCAACGTTGTAGGCGGTCTCAGAATGGTTGAGCCCGCAGCCGACCTAGGAATAATCATAGCGCTGGCTTCCGGCTTCAAAAACAAGCCGGTTCCGGAAGAGATAGCCGCTGTTGGCGAAGTTGGTTTAACAGGTGAAATCCGTTCCTGCAGTTTTCTTGAGAGCAGAATAATTGAAGCTGAAAAAATGGGATTCAAAAAAATTATTGTTCCTTATATGGGAGCAAAAGACCGGAAAAAGTTTAAAAATATAGAAATCTGTCAATACTCGAATATAACGCAGGTAATGAAAGATATATTTTAAACGGATGTAAACAGACTACGTACTCACAATGTTTGAGTATTGAAATCTATTTTATGCAAAATTTAGAAAGGTGATGTTATTTTATGTTTCAAATTGGTGACAAAGTCTCTTATCCTATGCACGGAGCAGGTATTATAAAATGTGTTGAGGAAGAGAAAATACTCGGTGAGGAACACCAGTATTTTGTTTTAGAGCCCTGCGTTGGTGAACTAGAGATAAAAATTCCCGTCGCACGGATAGAAAAGGTTGGGATAAGATATATAGTATCCGAGAACGAGGCAGACGCTGTCATCAATGACTTCGAAAAATGCAGCTGCGACGAAGATGATAACTGGAATAAGAGATACCGGGATAATCTTGAAAAATTAAAAGACGGAGACTTGTTTGAAATCGCAAGAGTAACAAAAACTTTGATAATGAGAGACAGAAAGAAAAGTCTTTCAAACGCTGAGAGAAAAATGCTCAGCAACGCTAAAACCATATTGATTTCTGAGCTCGTTTTGTCCAAAAACTCGTCGTATTCTGACATTGAAGATATGCTTATGAGCAAAATTTCCTAGCGCGAAAGGATTTAATATATGACTACAGCAATAATCGTAGCCGCCGGCAGCAGCAGCCGTATGAAAACTAATATAAGTAAACAGCTTATTGAGCTTGATGGCATTCCTGTTATAATCAGAACCATAAATGTTTTTGAGTTTCTGTCTGAAATTGATTCTGTATTAATTGTTACCAGAAAATGTGATATTGAAATAATCAAAAAACTGGTATCTGAGCACAATATAAAAAAAGTCAGCGCAGTAATCGAAGGCGGAAGCACAAGACAGGAATCTGTTTTTCTTGGTTTGTCTCATTTAAATTCCGGCAATGATGATATTGTTCTGATACACGACGGCGCGAGACCTTTTGTATCAGCGTCTCATATAAAAGAAATTATATCGGAACTCCGCAGCGGCTCGTCAAAGGCCGCTGCTATTGGCGTACCCGTAAAAGATACAATCAAGCAAACAAACGAACGCGGATATATTAAAAACACTCCTGACAGGAGCAAACTTGTGTCAATACAAACCCCTCAAGGATTCAGATATGGCATTATTATGGAAGCTCATAAAAAAGCCAGGGAATTAAACCTCTCCGTGACTGACGACTGTGCAGTTATTGAAGCTTTAACAAGTGAACCGGTGAAAGTCATAACCGGAGATTATAACAACATAAAAATCACCACTCCCGAAGATATAATCCTTGGGGAAGCTATCATCGCTAAAATTCAAAACAATACATAATACTGGGGTTGTCATACCATGCAAAAAATACTTACGCTCAGCAATATATCTGAAATCAGCGGAATTATCGGCGGCAAAGTTCAAAAGCTCCTATCAGGTGACAGACATCAGATAGAATTTTTTTGCAGCTTTGAAGATTTCGATTTATTATCTTTCAACTACCATGAAATAAAAGATAAACAAGACTCTAAAATCACAATTTATCTCGACAAAGAAAATATATTTTTTATATGTCATGAAGAGCCTATGCTTAGGGTCGCTGAAGAACTTGCCGGAACTGCCGCCTCGGACGGTTCGCTGAACAACGAACAGCTCCTGTATCATTTTTTTGCCAGGCTGCTGAAAAACGATATGGCATGGCTTGATGAATACGAACTCCGCATCACTGATAATGAAGATGAATTTATTTCAGGAGAAGAAAAAGATTTTACAAGGAAAATTATTTCTCTTAGAAAAGACCTGCTGAATTTTAAACGTTACTACCAACAGCTCGAACTAATATTTGACGAGCTCCTGGCAAATGAGAATGATTTGCTCTCAGACAGCGGCGTGCGGTACTGCGGAATAATACAGCGGCGCATAGACCATCTCTTAAACGACGCGGTCAATCTGAGGGACTACATAGCAATGGTTCTCGACTCTTATCAGTCACAGCTTGATTACCGTCAGAACAATCTGATGAAAGTATTCACTGTTGTCACAGCTATCTTTCTTCCTCTTACACTGCTGGCAGGCTGGTATGGAATGAATTTTGATATGCCTGAATTTAAATCCGTTTACGGATACCCGGCAGTAATTGCAGTAAGCGCCGCGATAGTTTTGTTTCTGATAATAATATTTAAAAAGAAAAAGTGGATGTGATATATATCCACCGGAGACCAATATGCTGATTCAATTTGTTATGGTAGGGCTCGGCGGAGCACTGGGATCCATGCTGCGCTATTTAATAAGTTTAATACCTGTTAACAACACCTTTCCGTTTTTGACACTGATAACCAACTTGCTGGGCGCGCTGTTAATAGGGTTTATTGTCGGACTTTCAGATAATCTATTTATATCAAAAAAGTTTTTGTTATTTCTTAAAACCGGTGTATGCGGCGGTTTCACCACGTTTTCAACATTTTCACTTGAAGCCGTACAACTGTTTCAGTGCGGCGAACATTTTTTGGGAACGATTTACGCAATACTCAGTGTCATCCTGTGTCTCTTGGGTATCATTCTCGGAGAATATCTTGGGAGGCTCGCTGTTTAAACAACAAAATTATATCGTAAGTCCATGACTTTCTAAATTATAAAAAAACAGACATAACCGTCTCCGCTTTTACGCATTTGACTGTACAAATAATATTACCGCAAGGAGAGTGAATTTATATTGACAAATAATAATAATGATATTAGAGTCGGCATAGGATATGATGTGCATAAGTTGACCGAAAACAGAAAGCTGATACTAGGCGGAGTTGAAATTAAATACGAAAAAGGTCTTGACGGGCACAGTGACGCTGATGTTTTAATACATGCTGTAATGGACGCTCTTCTCGGTGCCGCAGCGCTAGGCGATATAGGAAAGCATTTTCCGGATTCCGACAAAGAATATAAAGGTGCGGACAGCATTGACCTGCTTAAACATGTAGGCGAGCTGCTGAAAAACCATGGTTATGCTGTAATCAACATAGATTCCGTGATAGCAGCACAGGAACCTAAACTTGCACCGTTTATTGAGCTTATGCGCAGCAATATTTCCTCTGCTCTCAATATAGATACAGACCGCGTCAGCGTAAAAGCCACCACAACGGAAAGACTTGGTTTTGAGGGCCGCTGCGAGGGAATTTCCGCTCAGGCGGTATGCAGTATAAAAAAGGCACAATAAGAATAATCTGATACTGCTAAATAAAAATACCATCCAACATTTCAGCAGTTAATTTTATTCTTATGAAAATCGAACGGCACCCTCCTCTTTTATACCGAAGAGACTAGCTTTTTTAATTGTAATTGTATAGAAAAAATTAGAAATCAATGATTATTGTATTATAATTGAATATAACTGACAATAATAGCATATAATTCCAGATAATTAAGTTTGATTTATAGACTGAAAACGAGTAGAATAGCGTTAGCACTCAAACAAGACGAGTGCTAACAGATTAGATAATTAAATTTAAGGAGGCATATAAAATGAACATTAAACCATTAGGAGACAGAGTAGTCACAAAAATGGCGGAAGCCGAGGAGACAACACAAAGCGGTATTATTTTAGCAGGTTCGGCTAAAGAAAAACCTCAGTTCGCCGAGGTCATTGCAGTAGGTCCAGGCGGAGTTGTTGACGGCAAGGAAGTTAAGATGGAATTAAAAGCCGGCGACAAGGTTATTATGAGCAAATATGCAGGAACAGAAGTTAAACTTGACGGCGAAGAGTATGTTATCATCAGCCAAAAAGATGTTTTGGCTATTGTTGATTAATCCAGACTTATACATTATTTTAGGAGGTAATGCATTATGGCAAAAGAAATAAAGTTCGGTGAAGACGCAAGAAAGGCACTGCAGAGCGGTGTTGATCAGCTTGCAAACACAGTTAAAGTAACACTTGGCCCAAAGGGAAGAAACGTTGTTCTTGACAAGAAATACGGCGCTCCGCTCATCACAAATGACGGCGTTACAATAGCTAAAGATATTGAACTCGAAGACGCTTTTGAAAATATGGGAGCACAGCTTGTTAAAGAAGTTGCTACAAAAACAAACGACGTAGCCGGAGACGGTACTACTACCGCTACTCTTTTAGCTCAGGCGCTAGTCAGAGAAGGACTGAAAAACGTTACAGCCGGTGCTAATCCTATGATAGTTAAAAAGGGTATCAAGAAAGCTGTTGACGTAGCTGTTGACAAAATTGTTGAAAACAGCAAGGCTATCGACGGAAAGAACGATATAGCCCGCGTAGCTTCTATCTCTGCCGCAGACGAAACAGTAGGCACACTTATTGCCGAAGCTATGGAGAAAGTTACAAACAACGGCGTTATTACTGTTGAAGAATCAAAGACTGCTGAGACATATTCTGAAATAGTTGAAGGTATGCAGTTCGACAGAGGTTATATAACTCCTTACATGGTAACAGACACCGAAAAGATGGAAGCTGTAATCGACGACGCTTATATCCTTATCACAGACAAAAAAATCTCAAACATTCAGGAACTTCTTCCTCTGCTTGAGAAAATCGTTCAGGAAGGTAAAAAGCTTGTTATCATTGCTGAAGATATCGAAGGAGAGGCTCTCTCTACTCTTATCGTTAACAAACTCCGCGGAACATTTACATGCGTAGCTGTAAAAGCTCCGGGATTCGGCGACAGAAGAAAAGAAATGCTTCAGGATATCGCTATTCTGACCGGCGGACAGGTGATTTCAGATGAGCTTGGCCTCGACTTAAAAGAAACTCAGACAAACCAGCTCGGCCGTGCGCGTCAGGTTAAAGTTACAAAAGAAAATACTATTATTGTTGACGGAATGGGCAACAAAGATGACATCAACGCAAGAGTTCATCAGATATTGGCTCAAATCGAAGAAACAACATCAGAGTTTGACAAAGAGAAGCTTCAAGAACGCTTAGCTAAGCTTTCAGGCGGAGTTGCCGTTATAAAAGTAGGCGCAGCTACAGAAGTTGAAATGAAAGAAAAGAAACTCAGAATTGAAGACGCTCTCGCAGCTACACGTGCAGCTGTTGAAGAAGGTATCGTAGCAGGCGGCGGTACTGCATTTATTAATGCTCTCCCGGCTATCGAAGAACTTATGAACTCACTCGAAGGAGATGAAAAAACAGGTGCTCAAATCGTGCTGAACGCTCTTGAAGAGCCTGTTAGACAAATCGCATACAACGCCGGTGTTGAGGGAAGCGTTATCGTTAATAAGATAAAAGACAGTGAAGTTGGTGTTGGATACAACGCTCTCACAGGCGAGTATGTTGATATGCTCAAAGTTGGTATAGTAGACCCGACAAAGGTTACAAGAAGCGCAATCCAGAACGCTTCAAGCATTGCGTCTATGATTCTTACTACAGAAAGCGTTGTAGCTGATAAGCCTGACCCGGCTGCTGACGCTGCTGCAGCTGCTGCTATGGGCGCAGGCGGCGGAATGTATTAATATAAATATCATCACAAATAGAGGTTTTTAGCATATTATACTACTATCAAGGAGTTGATGGCAGTATGATAAATCAAATCTTGTTGGTGTTTGTTGGTATATTTGCAATAATCGGTCTTATTACATTCCTTTATGGCATTGTGGAAGGACTCAGTCATGAGAAAAAAACTGAGGTTCCGTCTGAACTTGTCGTATTTGTCAAGAATCAGGAAAACGATGTGGAGGGGCTTTTGAGACAGCTGTCCGGGAAATTGACTTCCGGAAACGCAAACATAACAGTCAGCGGACTTTCAGTTGTCGATTATGGTTCTTCTGACTCGACCGCCGAAATTCTTAAAAAACTGCAAACAGACATCGACGTCTTAAACTTCTATACAAAAGACGAATATATTAATCATATAAACAATTTAAATAATCTCACTTAATAATACTGATTATTTAAATAAAAAGTTCTCTCCCTCTGTGAAAATTCACAGAGGGATTTTTTTGTTAAATATATTCAAATTGTTCATTAATTATTTTTTATTTTAATACAGTCAGCTGTTAATGTAAGAGCCCGATAATTGGCAAGGCTGCAATAATTAAAAGATAATTAAATGTGTTTTATGCAAACAACGGCAGTGCATGCTTGCACGCTTCGACAGGTGAGCCGTCATATCACGCTAAGCGCAAACATACTTAGAAAAGTTCATTATAAACCTTATTTTAATAAATTTTCAGCAACTGCGCACCTTACGCAGCAGATTTCATCCGCCTTCACAACTAAGTCTGATTATTGACATTGTAAATTAATCAAAACAAGTCACTTTGAATCACACCCGTCTTTCAGGTTCAGTCAAAGCCATACAATTCATACTATACCTCATTTTTATATAACTTTTTATTTAAAATATTATCCTATATACCGTTGTTTACAAAAAAACACTCTTAATTTTTCTGTCTAGTTTTCTGTTAACCTTGCAAATAATTTACAATAATTTATTACTATAATAACTTTGATTATTATAAAAACTTCGAAAACATATTCCATTCACCAATAGTAATATGATATTTTACAAACTAGTTTTAAGATAAGTGATAAAAAAAGACTGCTGAATTCGCGCAGCAGTCCATTAAATACAAATTAATTATATAGCATGTTAAAACATATGTTGCAAATTTATAAAAATCACAGAATTTA